>NZ_JACVEW010000028.1 GCF_017776525.1 Marinobacterium alkalitolerans | reverse complement strand
TTTTCAGCACCCACGGTTACGGTTACCGTCGCCGTATCTTCCGCGCCTTCCGAGTCTGTCACCGTGTAGGTAAAGGTATCTTCACCGCTGAAGCCTTCATCTGGCGTGTAGGTCAGGCTGCCATCCGGGTTCTGTGTCACTGTGCCATTGGATGGGTCAGTGAAGTTTGCCACCGTCTGTGTATGACCTTCCGGGTCCGTATCATTGTCCAGCACCGCAATCTCGACCGGTGTGCCAAACGCTGTTGATACCGCATCATCCACGGCATCGGTGGTGTTTTCAGGTTCGGGCTCCGGCTCAGGTTCAGGCTCAGGCTCAGGCTCAGGCTCAGGTTCCGGCTCCGGCTGAGGTTCAGGTTCGGGCTCCGGCTCAGGTTCCGGCTCCGGCTCCGGCTGGGGTTCAGGTTCGGGCTCCGGCTCAGGTTCCGGCTCCGGCTCCGGCTCCGGCTCCGGCTGAGGTTCAGGTTCGGGCTCCGGCTCAGGTTCGGGCTCCGGCTGAGGTTCAGGCAGCGGCTCCTCGTCCACCAACACACCCTCTTCACCTGTTGGGGTTTCTACACTGGATGAGAGCCCTATGGTTTCATAACCCGCCTCAGGCGTTGTCTCGTTGGCTGTACGGTTCAACTGAACGAAGTCAGCTCCCTCGTTACCGGGTGCGGCACCGCCCCCCGCTGCGGGTGCACCTGCAGCCGTTGGTTCCAACAGCTCAGTCGGGTCCTGACCCGCCAAAATTGCGGCCTGGATAGCATCAACGCCAGCTACGGCTTCGTCTGTTGCAAACTGATCGGCAGGTGTAAACGTATCAGTCGTTGCAAGCCAGTTCTCTCCACCTGACAAACTGACTACATTGTCCACACCGTTGAGCGTAATCTCGACCTCGGCATCTACGCCGGTGCGAATAACATCCTGCTCCCGAATAGCATCACCGAGCGCCAATACTCGCTCGATACCTTCTTCATCTATGGCAACCACCATGCCTTTGATAGCGGTTACGCTGCCGATCACTTCACTCATCGCTTTGCCCTCCCGGGGTTATAGATAACTTAACCCTAGTTTTCATGTCGACATTCCGCCATTGTACTCTGGTACAGGCAGGTGAATCTGAGCCCGAGCTGGGCTTATACTGATTAAGCTCGACGGCGATGGAGGATAAGTTCAGTGACCAAGTATGCGCCATTTTTATACCTGATCCTTTTATTGCCCCTTGGCTCGAGGGCATCAGAGCACACAGACCTGCCTGAATGGGCCGCCAAAGAGCTTGATCAGGCCCACGACAGCCTTGCCAACTGGGTAGATTACTCTGCTCGAAGCCTGGACGGTTTGCTCGGCACTCAAGAAAGTCTCAGGGTGGAAAATGACTCTTATCTGCGCATCACCCAGCAGGCCTCCTGGGAAGAGTCTGATGATCCAGAGACTGAACTGAACTTGCGCTTTAAACTGGATCTGCCGACCAGCGAAGAGCGCCTGCGCCTGTTGATCGAGAGTGATCCGGAAGAGTCACTGGGTACACTGGCTGAGCAGGGCAGCGACCGTCAGTTCAGCCCGGAGCTGAGCAACAGCAATACAACTATCGGGGTCGATAAACTGACTTCTGATGACCCGCGTCGTCACTGGAACTACCGTCTTGGCGGAGGGATCAAACTCAAGTTGCCGCTGGATACCTATGTGCGGGCTACAGGAGAGCGTATTTGGGCTCTGAGCCAAAGCCCTTGGGAGTTGCGGAGCTACAACCGACTTTCCTGGTTCAAAAGCGATGGTTATTCTGCCAGAAGTCACTGGGATCTGAGCCGCCCCCTTACAGACAATCGCGAGTTTCGATCCTACAGCCGCCTTCAGTGGCAAGAAACCGAGGATACGCTTGAATTTTCCCAGCGTTTTGAAGTGGCACAACCTCTCAGTAACCGAAGCCACCTAAGGCATGGCGTGATAGTGATCGGCGAAAGCTTATCCAGCCCCCGAGTAGAAGATTACTATCTTCAAAGCTGGTATCGGCGTGATATCCACAGAGGCCGGCTGTTTCTGGACCTCATTCCCGAGTTGCATTTTGATCGTGACTCGGACTTTGAACCGCGCTGGGCTGTCACACTTCGTCTGGAGCTGTTTTTGAGAAAGTCGATCTCTCGGTGAGTGCAGACACAAAAAAACCGGATGCCTTGCGGTCATCCGGTTTTTTCAGTTCTGAATGAAGGACGGTCAGACTTCGAGGAAGTCCAGAATGCCTTCAGCCGCTTTGCGGCCTTCATCGATGGCGGTTACGACCAGGTCGGAACCGCGTACCATGTCACCGCCGGCAAAGATCTTGTCGTTGCTGGTCTGGAAGGCAAAGCGTCCTGCCTCCTGAGGCTCAGCCTGCGTCTTGATGCGACCATCGTCATGCAGATCGATGCCGAAATCCTGGAACCATGCAGCCGGGCTCGGACGGAAACCGAACGCCACCAGCACCGCATCAGCATCCAGCACTTCTTCGGACCCCGGTACGACTTCGGCACGACGACGACCGTTCTCGTCCGGCTCGCCCATGCGGGTTGCCACGACCTTCACACCGGTAACCTTGCCGTTGTCGCCCACGACCTCAACCGGCTGACGGTTGAACATGAACTGGACGCCTTCTTCGCGTGCGTTTTCAACCTCACGCTTGGAACCGGGCATGTTGGCTTCGTCACGACGGTAGGCACAGACAACGGACTTGGCGCCCTGACGGATCGAGGTACGGTTACAGTCCATGGCCGTGTCACCACCGCCCAGTACAACCACTTTCTTGCCTTTCACGCTGATGTACTCGGACAGATCCTTTTCATAGCCCAGGCAGTGGTTGACGTTGGAGATCAGGAACGGCAGCGCATCGAAAACGCCATCTAGGTCTTCACCCGGGAAGCCGCCTTTCATGTAGGTGTAGGTGCCCATGCCCAGGAAGACGGCGTCATATTCATCCATCAGTTCCTGCATGGTCACGTCCTTGCCCACCTCGGTGTTGAGACGGAACTCGACGCCCATCTCTTCAAACACCTGGCGACGACGGCTCAGCACGCTCTTTTCGAGCTTGAATTCGGGGATGCCGAAGGTCAGCAGACCACCGATCTCGGGGTAGCGATCAAACACCACCGGCTTGACGCCGTTACGGACCAGAATATCGGCACAGCCGATGCCGGCAGGGCCTGCACCGATGACTGCCACTTTCTTGTCGGTCCACTCCACATTGGACATGTCCGGCTTCCAGCCCATGGCGAAAGCGGTATCCGTGATGTACTTCTCCACCGAACCGATGGTGACGGCACCAAACTCGTCGTTCAGGGTACAGGCCCCTTCACAGAGCCGGTCCTGCGGACAGACGCGACCGCAGACTTCCGGCAGGGAGTTGGTCTGATGGCTCAGCTCCACCGCTTCCATGATGTTGCCTTCGGTGACCAGCTTCAGCCAGTTGGGGATGAAGTTGTGTACCGGGCACTTCCACTCACAGTAAGGGTTGCCGCACTCCAGACAGCGATGAGACTGGCTCGCCGCCGCATCTTCCTGGAAGGGTTCGTAGATTTCGGCGAACTGCTGCTTGCGCACGTCTGCCGGAATTTTTGCCGGGCCCTGACGGCCAACGTCGATAAACTGAAAATCGTTCTTCAGACGGTTAGTCATGTTACCACCTCGTCCGGCCCCCACCCTCGGGCAGGGACCGCAGTTAGTCGTTCTCTGTGCTTACTCGGGACGCACACGCACAGTGTTCAGAAGGTCATTCAGGCTGGCCGCTTTCGGCTTGACCAACCAGAACTTGCCGATGAAGTCGTAGAAGTTATCCAGGATCTCCTGACCCCAGGCACTTCCGGTCTCGGCCGTGAACTCCTCAATCACCAGACGCAGGTGGTGCTTGTACGCTTCCATCTGCTCGGTTGCGATGCGGTGGATATCCACCAGTTCGTGGTTGTACTTATCCACAAAGCTGTTGGTCTGATCCAGCACGTAAGCAAAGCCACCGGTCATGCCGGCACCGAAGTTGTAACCGGTTTCACCCAGTACAGTGACCAGACCGCCTGTCATGTATTCACAGCAGTGGTCACCGGCTCCCTCGATCACGGCATGACAACCGGAGTTGCGCACACCGAAGCGCTCACCGGCACGGCCGGCTGCAAACAGCTTGCCGCCGGTTGCGCCGTACAGGCAGGTGTTGCCCAGAATCGAGGTTTCGTTGGACTTGAAGGTAACCGCCTCGAACGGACGCACGACAATCTTGCCGCCCGCCATGCCTTTACCGACGTAGTCGTTGGCATCGCCTTCCAGCAACAGGTTCTGGCCACCGGCGTTCCAGACACCGAAGGACTGACCGGCATGGCCCTGGAAGCGGAAGGTGATCGGCGCATCGTCCATGCCACGGTTGCTGTGCTGACGCGCAATCTCGCCTGAGGTGCGGGCACCAACCGAGCGGTCGCAGTTGGTGATCTTCAATGACCACTCACCACCGCTCTTGGAGGCAATCGTCTCACGGGCCAGCTCCAGCATTTCCGTGTTCAGGCTGCCGGCATCGTAGGGCTCGTTGCGCGGCTGCTGACAGATGTGCGGATATTCTGCCGGGACACCTGCAGTACCGATAATCGGCTCCAGATCCAGATTGGCCTGTTTCTCGGTGACGCCTTCCAGCACTTCCAGCAGATCCACGCGACCTACCAGCTCATCAAAGGTGCGAACGCCCAGCTGAGCCATCAGTTGGCGCACTTCTCCAGCAATGAAGCGGAAGAAATTCTTCACCATTTCCACGGTACCGCGGAAATGCTTGCTGCGCAGATCATCACGCTGGGTCGCGACACCGGTCGCACAGTTGTTCAGGTGACAGATACGCAGGTATTTACAGCCCAGCGCCACCATCGGCATGGTACCGAAGCCGAAGCTTTCCGCACCCAGAATACCGGCCTTGATCACGTCCAGGCCGGTTTTCAGACCACCGTCTGTCTGCAGGCGGATCTTGCCACGCAGGTGGTTGGCACGCAGCGCCTGATGCGCATCGGCCAGACCCAGCTCCCACGGAGAGCCGGCATAGTGGATGGAGGTCAGCGGAGACGCCGCCGTACCACCGTCATAGCCGGAGATCGTGATCAGATCCGCATACGCCTTGGCCACACCACAGGCAATCGTGCCAACGCCCGGGCGTGATACCAGCTTCACGGACACCAGGCCGTCCGGGTTGATCTGTTTCAGGTCGAAGATCAGCTGTGCCAGGTCTTCGATCGAGTAGATATCATGGTGCGGCGGCGGTGAAATCAGGGTCACACCCGGCACCGAGTAACGCAGGCGCGCGATCAGCTCGTTCACCTTGCCGCCCGGCAGCTGGCCACCTTCACCGGGCTTGGCGCCCTGAGCCACCTTGATCTGCATGACATCGGCGCTCATCAGGTATTCCGGTGTTACACCGAAACGGCCGGAAGCAACCTGTTTGATCTTGGAGCGCTTCGTGGTGCCGTGACGGGCCGGGTCTTCCCCCCCCTCACCGGAGTTGGAGCGACCGCCCAGCTCGTTCATCGCCACCGCCAGTGCCTCATGTGCTTCCGGTGACAGGGCACCGAGCGACATGGCCGCAGTGTCAAAACGCGGGTAGATGTTCTCGGCCGGCTCGACTTCATCCAGAGGAATCGGCTTGGTGCCGGCTTTCAGTCCCAGCAGGTCACGCAGAGTTGCCACGCCACGGTTGTTCACCAGTTCGGCATAACGGTCGTACGCACGCTGGTCACCGGTGGTAACCGCTTCATGAATGCTGCGTACCACATCCGGGTTGTAGGCATGATACTCGCCACCGTGAACGTACTTCAGCAGGCCACCCTGCTGAATGGGCTTGCGTGCACTCCATGCCTGCTTGGCCAGCAGCGCCTGCTCGTTCTGGAAGTCCTGGAAGCGAGCCCCTTCAATACGGCTGCATACACCACGGAAGCAGAGGTCCACCACTTCACTGGACAGGCCCACGGCTTCAAACAGCTGGGCACCACGATAGGACGCAATGGTGGAGATACCCATCTTGGACAGGATCTTCAG
Organism: Marinobacterium alkalitolerans; assembly: GCF_017776525.1. Lineage (GTDB taxonomy): Bacteria > Pseudomonadota > Gammaproteobacteria > Pseudomonadales > Balneatricaceae > Marinobacterium > Marinobacterium alkalitolerans. The sequence continues at coordinate 31,311 of NZ_JACVEW010000028.1, read as the reverse complement.
CAGGCCCTTGTTGATACCCTTGCGGTAATTCTCGTGTGCATCCATCGGCGAACCGGCCAGCTCACCGGTACGGCACAGGTCGTTCAGCACGCGGTAGGCCAGGTACGGATAGATCGCCGTGGCACCAAACCCGAACAGCACGGCAAAGTGATGCGGGTCACGTGCGGTTGCCGTCTCAACGATCAGGTTGGTTTCGCAGCGCAGTCCTTTCTCCACCAGGTGGTGATGAACCGCACCGGTCGCCATGGACGCGTGAATCGGCAGTTTGCCACGCTGGATATAGGCATCGGTCAGGATCAACAGGACCTTGCCATCGCGGGCCGCCTGCTCTGCCTTGTCGCAGAGATCGCGAATCGCCTGCTCAAGACCCACTTCCGGATCATACTGCAGATCCAGATCGACAGACTCAAAACCTTCCTGCGGACAGTTGCGCATGTAGCGGAACTTGTTGGCCGACAGGACCGGCGTGGTCAGAATGATACGACGGGCATGTTCCGGCGTTTCTTCAAAAACGTTCTTCTCTGCACCGATGCAGGTCTCCAGCGACATCACGATCGCTTCACGCAGCGGATCGATCGGCGGGTTGGTGACCTGAGCAAACTGCTGACGGAAGTAATCGTAGGGAGAGCGTACCTTGTTGGACAGCACCGCCATCGGCTTGTCGTCGCCCATGGAGCCGACCGCTTCCATGCCGGACTCGCCCAGCGGGCGCAGCACCTGGTCACGTTCTTCAAAGGTGACCTGGAACATCTTCATGTGCTGCTTGGTTTCGTCCGGAGACATGTCGCGGAACGACTTGGACTCCATCTCGAAGTTCATGTGCTGCTCAAGGCGGATCGCATTCTCTTTCAGCCACTGCTTGTAGGGGTGGCCGGACTTGAGCTTGTTATCCACATCATCGGTGTGCAGCACTTCACCGGTTTCAGTGTCGATGGACAGAATCTGTCCCGGTCCGACACGGCCCTGCGCCACGATATCTTCCGGCGCATAATCGAATACGCCGATCTCGGAAGCGGTGCAGATATAGCCCTGACGCGTCATCACCCAACGGGAAGGACGCAGGCCATTTCGGTCCAGCATACAGACAGCAAAGCGGCCGTCGGTCATGACCATACCGGCCGGACCATCCCAGGGCTCCATGTGCATGGAGTGGTAGTCATAGAAAGCGCGCAGATCGGAGTCCATTGTCTCCACATTCTGCCAGGCCGGTGGCACGATCATGCGCACGGCCTTGTAGAGATCCATGCCGCCGACCAGCAGGAACTCCAGCATGTTGTCCATGCTGGAGGAGTCGGAGCCGGTGGTATTGACGATCGGCTGCAGCTCTTCCACGTTGGGCAGCAGTTCAGACGAGAACTTGGTGCGGCGTGCACGTGCCCAGTTGCGGTTACCCTCGATGGTATTGATTTCACCGTTGTGCGCCAGGAAGCGGAACGGCTGAGCCAGCGGCCAGCGCGGTGCGGTGTTGGTCGAGAAACGCTGGTGATAGGTACAGATCGCCGTTTCCAGGCTTGGGTCGTTCAGGTCCGGGTAAAACACCGGCAGATCGACCGGCATGACCAGACCCTTGTAGGACAGTACCTTGTCGGACAGGCTGCAAATGTAAAAATCAGGATCTTGAGAGAGAGCGTTTTCGGCGAGGCGGCGAGCGGTAAAGAGGCTAACGGCAAATTCGCGATCACTTTTGCCGTTGGGATCGATAAATACCTGCTCGATTTGTGGCAGCGTATCTTTGGCGATCGGTCCCAGGCAGCTTTCATCAGTCGGAACCTCACGCCAGCCTGAAACCTTCAGGCCTTGTGCCTCCAGCGCACTGTTCAACTCCTTCCGCGCCTGCTCTGCCAGCGCTGATTCACGAGACAGAAACACCATGCCCACGGCATAGTTGTCACCCAGCTCAACACCCTGTTCCTTCATCACACTACGCAGGAAGCTGTCGGGCTTCTGCATCAGCAGACCACAGCCATCCCCTGTCTTGCCGTCCGCAGCGATACCCCCGCGGTGAGTCATGCAAGCGAGTGCTTCAATCGCCTTTTCCAACAAGTCGTGACTGCCCTGGCCCTGCATGTGAGCCATGAGGCCGAAGCCACAGTTGTCCTTGAATTCTCCGAGGCGATAAAGACCTTTGTTCATAAGCCGACCTCACTAAAAACTCTTTTTTAATCAAATAGTTATATCTATTCCTTTCTCCCGGGGTATGCTGGACGGGCAAAAAGGGGATGCAATTTTACACGCGCGGCCTCGAAAGAACAAATTTTGTTCAGCTCTAACGGGCTTGACAAAGGCCAAAAAAAATGGCGCCCTATGGCGCCATCTTCTTACTAACTTACTGATTTTTCTTACTTATATCCGCTTTAACACCTGCGATCGAGCGTGCCCAGGGACGTAATTTTTGTAACGCCTGTGGCAACGCTGAAATGGCATTCAAGGCAGAATTACGGTCGGCATACTGTCCATAGACAACAACATGCCAGGGCTTGCCCTTGAAAACCGTGCTGAAGTAATAGAACCGTTCCGGCTGTGCCTGAGCGTCCAGAAACGCCTTGACACTCTTCTCTTCGCGCGCGCCCAACATCTGCAGTGTGTAGCCGCGATCAGGCCAGCCGAGCAACTCTTCCTCACGCAGATAGGCCTGAGCCACACCGGCTGCAGGACTGGCCACGGGTTCCGGCTTGGGTTCCGGCTTGGGTTCCGGCTTGGGTTCCGGCTTGGGTTCCGGTTTAGGCTCCGGTTTAGGCTCAGGCTTGGGCTCAGGCTTGGGCTCCGGTTTGGGCTCAGGCTTGGGCTCAGGCTTGGGCTCCGGTTTGGGCTCCGGTTTGGGCTCCGGTTTGGGCTCCGGTTTGGGCTCCGGTTTGGGCTCCGGTTTGGGCTCCGGCTTGGGCTCTGGCTTGGGTTCCGGTGCCGGGACAGTAGCAGTCTCGGGGTTAGAGGTTGAACCCGGTGCCTGCTCTGACTGAATTTCGGTCTCGGTCATGCCTGCCGATTGCGAGGGTTCCGTTTCCGAAACAGCCAGAGTGGGGACTGCCTGCTCAGGATCCGCCGCAGGGGTCACAGGCAGCGGCAGCGTAACCCGTTCCGCAACAACCGGGGTCTCTTCATCTTCCGGCAGGTATTGCCAGATGGCAACGGAAAACACCACCAGTAAGACCAGCGCCGAAGCCGTGATATGCACAGGCGGCAACATCATCGGCATACGCAGTGTGCGCCCACGGTCCTGACGCAAATGCTCGGCAGCCAGTGTACGCAAGCGACCCGGGCGCCCTTCCGAACGTTCCACCAGGCTTTTTAGCTGGCGGCTGCTCAGCTCCACTCCCTGAGGAAGCATGGACTCAAGATATTCAGCCGACTCGGCAGGTGTAAACGGAGCCAACTGCTCGATATGAAAATGACCATCCAGAGACTGGTCCATGCCCATATCTCTGAAGCGCTGTTCAAACTCAGGCGTCCCGGTCAGGATCAGGCGCGGAGCCGCGCCCTGTTCGGCTGTTATAAAGTTGATCAACAGCTCAAGCGCGTTATTGGTCAGGTAGTCAGCGTCATCAATCAGAATCAGCAGAGGAATGGCGTCATCCGCCAGCTGGCGCGCCTTCATGTGCAAGCCGGACAGACGCAGGCGGTTGTCATCCTGCACCTGGAGCTCAAGTTCAGCAACCAGCTGTGTCAGGATGGCGGTGACATCCGTGGTCTCTTCCAGCCGCAGCTGCACCACCACATCCGACCCCTTGTAGGGGTCAGGTGCCAACTGCTGCAGCAGCGCACTTTTTCCACTCCCGGACTCACCTGCGATCAGCAACAGAAAGTCTGAAAACCGCATCAGGTGACGCAGCTTTTCACGCTGCTGCAACCGAGACTCAGGCTCAAAGTAATCCAGAGTATCCGCCATAATCCCTGCTTGTATTATGCCAATTGACCGAGCTGATCACCTGCACTCAGGGTTGCATCCAATTGCTCGGTCGGAAAATCCGATGTAACAACACCCTGCCCCAAGGCTTTCAGCAACACAAGGCGCAGCTGGCCATCAAGCACTTTTTTATCCACAGCCATCAAGGACTTGAAGCGCTCAGGGGTCATCTCCATGGGTGGCTTGACGGGCAGGCCTGCAACTTCCAGCAACCGGCGTACACGGTCCAGATCCTGCTGTGACAGCCATCCCAAACGAGCGGACAGGTCGGCAGCCATGAGCGTGCCCGCCCCTACGGCTTCACCATGGAGCCAGTCACCGTAGCCACGATCCGTTTCGATTGCATGACCAAAGGTGTGACCAAGATTCAACAGGGCTCTCACGCCTGATTCACGCTCATCCTGCGCCACAATCTCGGCCTTGATCTCACAGGAACGATAGATTGCATACGCCAGCGCTTCTGGCTCACGTGCACGAAGGCGCTCCATGTTATCTTCCAGCCACTTTAGAAATGCCAGGTCATGGATAAGGCCATATTTGATCACCTCAGCCAGCCCTGCTGACAGTTCCCGCTCGGGCAGAGTGCTCAGCACATCCGTATCCGCCACGACCAGCTGAGGCTGATGGAAAGCACCGATCATGTTTTTACCCAGCGGGTGGTTCACACCGGTTTTGCCGCCCACGGATGAATCAACCTGTGACAGCAGAGTGGTCGGCACCTGGATGAACGCCACACCCCGTTGGTAGCAAGCAGCCGCAAAACCCGTCATGTCACCCACAACGCCTCCCCCCAGGGCGATCAGCGTGGTGGTACGGTTATGCCGCTTTTCCAGCAGAGCATCAAAAATTGAATTCACATGGGACAAGTCCTTGAACTGCTCACCGTCAGGCAGTATCAAGGCGTCCACCTGAAATCCGTCCAGCTGTTGCTTCAGCTGATCCAGGTACAGCGGTGCCACGGTTTCATTACTGACCACCATCACCTGCCGCCCCTTGATATAAGGCGCCAGAAGCGGCTGCGACAGCAAGCCCTGTCCGATCTGAATAGGATAACTGCGGTCACCCAGATCAACAGTCAGTGTCTGCATCGGGTTTATCTCCGAAGAAAATTAGTCCAGCGTTTTCAGCGGTTGCTGACGGCGTGAGAAGCGGATGATGTCGTTGACCACTCCACGCGGGCGTCGACGATCCGTTTTGACCACCAGGTCGCAGCAGGAGCGGTATAAGGGATCACGCTCAGCGATCAAGGCTTCCAGCACAGCGCGCGGATTTTCCGTCTGCAGCAACGGGCGGTTACGGTCCTTGGCGGTCCGCTCCAGCTGTTGCTCTATGGATGTTTGCAGATAGACAACCAGCCCACGGCTCTGCAAGTGCTGACGATTGGCTTCGCGCTTGACGGCGCCGCCACCTGTTGCCAGCACGATATTATCCAGCCGGGTCAGCTCATCAATCACGGCCTCTTCGCGCTGCCGGAAGCCGGCCTCACCCTCAACGTCGAAAATCCAGGGAATATTGGTACCTGCCCGAGCCTCAATTTCACGATCTGAATCGAAAAACTCCAGCCCAAGCTCCTGAGAAAGCAAACGCCCTATGGTGCTTTTTCCAGCACCCATAGGGCCAATTAGAAACACATTCAAGTTTTACGGCTCTTGTACTTATCGTCTGAGTGACTCACGAATCATCTGCGGTGTGATGAAGATCAGGAGTTCGTTTTTGGAACTTTCCTGTACCTTGTTACGGAAAGCCGCACCAATCAACGGCAGGTCTCCGAAGAACGGCACCTTGGAGATTTCATTGCGGGAAGTTTCCTGGAACACACCGCCCAGCACAACCGTTTCACCATCACTCACAACCACAGATGTTTTCAGCTCGTTGGTATCGATGGCAATTTCACCGGTATCCAGGATTTCACCCACCGTATCTTCGGTAATCGTCAAATCCAGGGAAACCTTACCACCCGGAATCAGGTGCGGGGTTACTTCCAGGCTGAGCACCACATCTTTCCACTCAACCTCGACATCCCCTTCATCTTCCACACGGTAGCCGATCTCCTGACCAGACTTGATCATCGCGGGCTTGCCATTGGTGGTGATGACCTTCGGTTGTGAAATAATTTCACCGGTACCGTCACTTTCCAGTGCTGACAGCTCGGCACTGAGCGCAAAGTTGGTGCTCAGGAAGCCCAATGCAATGGTACCTACCGGGTTATCAGCTCCCAGATCCACCTGCAGGTTCTGGTCGACACTACCCGGTGAGGTCGTACCCGAACCGATGCTCCAGCCGTTGTTGCTGGTACGGTCATTGAAGCCCCAGCGCACACCGATATCCTTGGCAAAGTCACGGCTGGCAGTCACCAGACGCGCCTGAACCATAATCTGAGGCACTTCCACATCAAAGATCTTGATGGTGTCACGGATCTCTTCTATCTGACGCGCGGTTTCACGCACCATCAGCGTATTGGTCTCGTCGTCCGCCATGGCAAAACCGCGCTCAGAGATCATCTTGGCTTCAACAATACGATCCTTGATATCAGAGGCCTTGCGGTAATCAATCTGAATAAAGTCGGTCAGCAGGGGCGCCAGCTCCTTCTCTTGCTGCTGACTTTGCATCTCGACCGCTTCACGCTGGGCAATTTCAGTTACAGTACCAACCAGCAGCACATTACCCGCTTCACGCTTGTCCAGCCCCTTGGTTTTGAGGACGATATCCAGCGCCTGATCCCAGGGCACGTTCTTCAGGCGCAGCGTGATGTTGCCCTGCACGTTATCGCTCACCACCAGGTTCTTCTCGGCCACTTCTGCAATGATCTGCAGAACGGTGCGGATTTCGACGTTCTGGAAGTTCAGATCAATTTTTTCGCCCGTGAACGGGAACAGGTTTTTCTGTTCTTCCTGCTCCTGGGGTGTCAGCGGCTTGAAGTCCAGGACCAGCTTGTTGCCACTCTGGTATGCCATGTAATCATAGGGATCGTCCACGGTCTTGATCAGGATGGTGGCATGATCACCCTTGACCAGGGTATCGATGAAGTTGACGGGCGTTGCAAAGTCCTGCACGTCCAGGCGCTGCTGTGCGCTACGCTGCAGACCGGCACCCAGCAGGTTGACCACGATGTTGCCGCCCTGTTCTACGATATCCAGTCCGATGTCAGATGAGCTCAGATCAACCGTAATGCGACCGACATCACCGGCCAGACGGTGGAAGTCAACGCCCTGAATTTCCGGGGCGCCACTCGTATTCCTCGGAGCAGGTGCAGACGTTTGAGCACGGGCAGCCGGCGCCTGTGCCGTTTGACGCATGTTGCTGCTGCCCACTTCCAGCAGCAGAGTATTGCCCTCTACGCGCGTGCTGTACTTGACGGAGTCGGTCAGGTTAGCCACGACACGCAGACGGTCACTTGCCTGCGCAAAATTGAGGCTGTCGATGCTGCCGGAACGAACGGTCAACATTTTTTCCTTCATGGCGTTGCCGGCGCCCCAAAGATCCAGCACCAGGCGCGGCGGCTTCTCAATCATGTAGGTTTTGGGATCGGCAGGCGGCGAGTCAAAGCGCATCTGCACTTCGACCGCTTTGCCGGGCAGGGTCGTGAAGCTGACATCTTCCAGCATGGCTTCAGCCTGGGCAACTCGACCCGTTAGCGCCAACACACTCAGTAACAGCCAGAAAGGCACCAGGCGTCCAGTCCGCACTCGGTTTTCTTGGGTCCGTCTGTATGTATTCACGGTCTGCATCCTTATCAATCCTGCTCTTCAAGCGACAGAGTGCGTGGGCGCTGCATCCACCCGCCACGTCCGTTCGAAATGATTTCCACCAGCTCAAGACCGCGTTCACTGATCTCGATAATCTGGCCGTAGTCATTACCCAGATAATTGCCCTTACGGACCCTGTGTACCTCGTTGTTGGGATCCTTGATCAATGCCCAGAGCTCTTCACCACCAAGCTGCGTAATGATCCCCACCATGTTCAGTTCGTCAACCGAAAACTCTTCCAGGTACTCTTTCGGCCGTTCCGTATCTGGCTGAACGCCATCATCCGGCAGTTCTTCACGCTTGCCCTGATTCTTGATCAGCGGCCTGAACGGATCACGCAAGCTGGCCCCTTCATAGACAAAGCTCTCATAGGGCTTGAACGTGGGCAGCGGTTCTATCTTGCCACTTGGGCGCGCCTGCTGCTCCCGCGTGTAACGTTTCAGGTCCTCGGTATCGTCAACCCAGATACAACCGGTCAAGGGCAACATCAACAGCGCTGCCAATCCCAGGCGCAGGGTCCGTCTGCTGTTACTTGGTATCATCATAACGGTAGGTCTTCGCGCTGATTTCCATTGACAAGGTAGTGCCACCCTGCGGCTGCAACGAGAAATCGTGCAGTGTCACGATGCGCTTGATCGCTGCAACGCCACTGACGAATTCGCCCATCTGGTGGTAATTCCCGCGCACCTGAATACGGATCGGCAGCTCCACGTAAAACTGTTCTTTCCGCTCAGGCTGCAGGGCGATCAGGTTGAACTCCAGACCGGCCTGCCGGCCGATTTCGGTAATATCTTCCAGCAATCCCGGCACTTCCTTATCCGTGGGCAGCTGTTTCAGCAGTTCAGCAAAGCGACCTTCCACATCGGCCATCTGCTTGCGCAGTGCCTCGAGGCTGGCCACCTGAAACGCCTTGCGCTGATACTCATTTTTCAGGTCCTGCTCTTTGGCAATTTCCTTCTCGAGCGCGTCGTGCTTGTCGCGGATCAGGAAATGCACCCCTGCGCCTACCACAATTGCAAACACCAGCGTGTAGACGATCACCTTGATGCCGATCGGCCAGTTGCCCGCCTGATTGAAATCGAGGTTATTGGGATCAAATCCCTGGAAGGCCTTCTTAAACAGGTTGGATTCCATTATTTGGCCTCCTCTGCATCAGGCTTCGTCATGCTGACTTTCATGTTGAAGCGCTTGAGACCATCGGATCTGTCGACCCGACTCAAGTCCGGCTCACCAAACCAGATTGAAGCATCCAGACGGCGCATCAGCTCGGAGATTTCGTTATTGTCTTCGGACATACCATCCACCGTGATGGACTCCCCTCGACGTATCAGGGAATTGTAGTGAATGCCATCCGGCAGCACTCGTACCAGCTCATCGAAGTTGCGCACAATAACGGGGCGGTTGCCCTGCAGCTGCTGAATAGCGTTAAGGCGTTCCAGCAGGCGTTCTCGCTTGGCTCTCAGTTCATTGATCTCCTTGATCTTTCGATCAAGCTTGGCGATCTCTGTCTTGAGGTAGTCGTTCCTGTCGTTCTGGCGGTCCATCTGCATGTCGTAGTAATAGCTCACGCCCAATACGACCAAACCACCCAGTACAGCCGAGGCAACCAGATTACCAATGAAACGCTTCTGCAGCCGCTCGTTGCGCTCTTCTCGCCAGGGCCTGAGGTTAATACGCGCCATACATAGTCCCTATGATCCCTAAATATCGAAGCTTCGCAGCGCCAGGCCACAGGCTTTCAACAAGCCGGGCGCGTCTTTTTCCAGACGGGTGGGGTTGATCTTGGCATCCACTTCCACGTTAAGAAACGGGTTCGCCACCGCTGTGGAAACGCCGATTTCTTCTTCAACCATCGCCGGAAGATCATCCATACCGGAGGTGCCACCTGCCAGATATAGCTTATTCAGTTGCCCTTGGGAACCTGATGAATAGTAAAACTGCAGCGCCCGTGATACCTGCTGAACGACGGTCATCCGGAACGGCAGCACCAGGTTCTCCATAATTTCGCTGTCCAGCTCACCGTTGTGGAGCTGCTTTTCAACTTCCGCGATTTCCAGGCCGTTGTGCTGATGAATCATGTTCGTCAGATCGTTACCGCCAAAGGCCTGTTCACGGTTATAGATAATCTTGCGGCCCTTGAATACATTCAATGTCAGGGTCGCGGCGCCAATATCGACAATGCCTACCACGGGCGCATCCTGAGAATTAGGCTCCAGCAGAGGCAGAGTACGTTCGATGGCGTAAGTATCGATATCAATGATTTCGCACTTCAGGCCCGAACCATTAATGGCATCTTCACGGGTATCCGTATCATCACGTCGACAGGCAACCAGCAGGATCTCGTTCAGGTCAGGCGCTTTATCAACCGGACCCAGCACTTCAAAATCCAGCGCCACCTCATCGAGCGGGTAGGGGATAAACTGGTCCGCTTCAACCTGCACCTGCTCTTCCAGGTCAAGTCCGGCAAAGGCGTTACTGATTTCAAGGCGTTTGGTGATTACGGCGGAGGAGGGAACGGCGGTGACGGCATGGCTCAATTTGCCACCGCAAAGCTTAAGCCCGCGTTCGATGGCATCTGAGACTTCACCCGGGACCTCCACATTGCCATCAACAACTGCGGTTGGCGGCAGGGCTACGATGGCATAACCATCGATCCGATATGACTGTCCGTGTTGACTGAGTGCAACAAGCTTGACGGAAGAAGAGCCTATATCCACTCCCACCCAGCCGGCAGACTTTGGCTTGAGAAAGCTGAGCACGACATTTTCCTTATATCAGTCAGGTGAAGTCCCACAAACGCTCACAATGTAGCCTGAATTGGGCACAATTTAAACTGTCGGTTCATTCTGGACCCGCCAGCACACACCTATATAATGATCCAGCTCTATATTTTTTTTCGCTTATTTTGAAGGGCAGCATGCGGATACTCAAACGTTTATTTAAGTGGTTCCTTACCCTGTCGCTAATCGGCGTCTTTACTGGGGCTGCCGCTCTTGGGGGCGCATATCTCTATTTCAGCCCTGAAATGCCAGATGTGCAAACTTTACGTGAAGTTAAATTCCAGACACCGCTCAGAATTTACTCGGCTGACGACAAGCTCATCGCTGAATTTGGCGAAAAGAAGCGCGTCCCGGTAACGTTTGACCAGATCCCCGATGATTTCATCAAGGCCCTTCAGGCGGCCGAGGACGCTCGCTTTTTTGAGCATTTCGGTATTGATATCAAGGGCTTGTCACGTGCTGCCTTTCAGCTTGCGTCAACTGGCCGCATTCAGAGCGGCGGCTCCACCATCACCATGCAGGTGGCCAAGAACTTTTTCCTGACCCGCGAGCAGACCTTCAAGCGCAAGTTCGTCGAAATCCTGCTCTCCCTGCAGATCGAGCAAACACTCGACAAGCAGGAGATCATGGAGCTGTACGTCAACAAGATCTACCTCGGCCATCGCTCCTACGGCATCCAGGCCGCCGCCAACACTTATTACGGCAAGAACATCAACGAACTCAGCCTCGCGCAGCTGGCCATGATAGCCGGCCTGCCCAAGGCGCCTTCAGCGTTTAACCCGATCACCAACCCTGAACGCGCCAAGGAGCGTCGCGACTGGATTCTGGGCCGCATGCTCAAGCTGGGCTATATCGACCAGGCCCGGCACGACATGGCCGTCAATACACCCGTAAGCGCGCGCTACCACCGCAGCGATATTGAGCTGGATGCGCCCTACATCGCCGAAATGGTCCGTCAGCAACTGTTTGAGCGCTTTGGCGAAGATGTGTACACCGATGGCTACCGAGCCTGGACCACGATCGACAGCCGCATGCAGACTGAAGCGATTCAGGCCCTGCGTCGAGGCCTGCTCGATTACACCGAGCGTCATGGCTACCGAGGTGCCGAAGCCAGCATCGACATTCAGGCTCTGAGCCCTGCTGACCAACTGAACGAACTGAAGCGCCACTCCTCGTTCGCCGGACTGGAACCGGCTCTGGTGGTGTCCGTGGATGAGTCCGGTGCCGACCTGCTGGACCGTGAGGGCAACACCCTTCGACTGGACTGGAACGGCATCAAGTGGGCGCGCCCCTTCCGCAGCATTCACTGGACCGGCCCCGAGCCCAAACGTCCTGCCGACGTGGTTCAGCCGGGCGACATCATCCGCGTCATGAATGACAGCGAAGGCAACCTGAAACTGACCCAGATGCCCAATATCCAGGGCGCGCTCACTGCACTGGATCCTCAGGACGGTGCCATCCGGTCTCTGGTGGGTGGCTTCAGCTTCTACCACAACAAATTCAACCGTGCGACACAGGCCTACCGCCAGCCCGGCTCCAACATCAAACCCTTCCTGTATACCGCGGCGCTTGAAAACGGTTTCACCCCCGCCTCCATCATCAACGATGCGCCGGTGGTGTTTCACGATGTCAGCCTTGAAGGCACCTGGCGCCCGGAAAACGACAACGGCGAATTCAACGGCCCTACACGCCTGCGCGAAGCGCTCTACCGCTCACGCAACCTGGTATCGATTCGCCTGATGCGAGCACTGGGTATTGAACAGGCACGTGAATTCATCCTGAAGTTCGGTTTTGAACCCGACCGCTTCCCGGCCAACCTGTCACTGTCTCTGGGCAGTGCTTCAGCCACACCCTTGCAGGTGGTCACCGGTTACGCTGCTTTCGCCAATGGCGGCTTCAAGGTGGAGCCCTACCTGATCAGCCGTATTGAAGACGCAGAAGGCAACTTGCTGCTGCAGGCAAACCCGGTTCGCGTCTGCAAGGCGTGTGAATCCGAGGCTGCCATCACGGCAGGTACCGAGACAACAGAATCCACCGCTGCCCTCCCCCCGGAGGCACCCACCGATATTTTGCAACCGGCCGATGCGACACCCGCGCCACGCTACGCCCAGCGGATCATCTCACCGCGGAATGCATTCCTGATTCAGGACATCATGAACGACGTGATCAACCGTGGTACCGGTCGCCGTGCACTGGCACTGGAACGCAACGATCTGGCCGGCAAGACCGGCACCACCAATGAGCAGAAGGATGTCTGGTTCAGCGGCTTCAACCCTCACCTGGTGGCAACCGCCTGGGTCGGCTTCGACCAGCCCAGCCCGCTCGGCCGTGGTGAGTACGGCAGCAGCCGCGCACTGCCGATCTGGATCGACTTCATGGAGGATGCACTGGACGGCGTGCCGGAAGAGCCCCCGACCGCACCCGAGGGAGTGGTACGCGTGATGATCGACCCGGCAACCGGAAAGCGTGCCTACACAGGCCAGGATAATGCCATGAGCGAATACTTCCGCACCGAAGACGTGCCGACGGAAACCGCTCGCAGCCCGGAGCAGCAGATGCAGGCACCTGCCACCGAGGCCATTTTCGGCTACTGATCCCTAAGAGCGCTCCAAAAAAAAACCGCTGCCGAAGCAGCGGTTTTTTTGTATCTTCTCGAAGCCGTTGGCGATCAGAGCGGGTAGTGCTCCGGCATCGGCAGGCGGGCCACACCAGTGTCGATGGCAGCCTGGGCCACCGCCTGGGAAATGGCACCCAGCAGGCGAGAGTCAGTTGCCTTCGGCAGAATGTAGTCACGACCGAACGCCAGTTCCTGCAGGCCATAGGCGGCCAGTACTTCCGGCGTTACCGGCTCTTTGGCCAGATCAGCCAACGCACGCACGGCTGCCGCTTTCATCTCTTCGTTGATCGCGGTAGCACGGACATCCAGCGCACCACGGAAGATGAACGGGAAGCCCAGTACGTTGTTAACCTGGTTCGGGTAATCGGAACGACCAGTCGCCATGATCACATCAGAACGGGTCGCACGCGCCAGATCCGGCTTGATTTCGGGATCGGGGTTCGCGCAGGCGAAGACGATCGGGTTATCCGCCATCTTCAGCAGGTTTTCCGGTGACAGCAGATCCGGGCCAGACAGACCAACGAATACGTCTGCGCCGTCGATAGCATCTTCCAGCGTACGCTTGTCGGTTTCTGTGGCGAATGCCGCTTTTTCCGGTGTCAGATCTTCGCGACCGGAGTGGATCACACCCTTGCGGTCCAGCATGAAGATATTTTCGACCTTGGCACCCATATTGATCAGCAGCTTCATGCACGCGCTGGCAGCAGCGCCCGCACCCAGGCATACGATCTGTGCTTCTTCCAGCTTCTTGCCAGCCAGTTCCAGCGCGTTGATCATGCCGGCCGCGGTTACAATCGCGGTACCGTGCTGATCATCGTGGAATACCGGGATGTTGCAACGCTCGATCAGGGCGCGCTCGATCTCGAAGCATTCAGGTGCTTTGATGTCTTCCAGGTTGATTCCACCAAAGGTTTCGGCGATACGGGCAACCGTATCGATGAAGGCCTGCGGGCTCTCGGCATCGACTTCGATATCGATGGAATCGATATTGGCAAAGCGCTTGAACAGCAGGGACTTACCTTCCATGACCGGCTTGGAGGCCAGCGGTCCCAGATCACCCAGGCCCAGAATGGCGGAACCGTTGGAGATCACGGCAACCAGGTTCCCCTTGGCGGTATAGCGATACGCGGCATCGGGGTCCTTGGCAATCTCGCGGACCGGCTCGGCCACGCCCGGCGAATACGCCAGAGAAAGATCGCGAGACGTCTCAGCAGAGGTAGACAGCTCTACACTGATTTTGCCCGGACGAGGAAACTCGTGGTAATCGAGGGCAGCTTGTTTGAAATCTTGAGACATGGTTGCTGTTTCCAACTAAGGTTGTAAAAAGACGGACTTGCATCATATATAAAAGCAATATCCACAACAACCGTGCTTCCGACGATGCCAACTACGACTTCAGTGGCTCTGCAGATGGCGTAAATGGGCGATTCTGAGCAGCCAGCGCTGCTGCCCGGGGCGCAGAGAACCCTGCCGCTCAAGGCGGTCGACAACCCATCCACGCGCCTCCATTTCAATGCCTTCACGCCACTCAATGGTACTTTTCTGCATCAGACGGCTCGGCACAAACAGGGCAAGGTGATCATCAAGATCAAGGTAGGTACCACGGCGCGTGGGTGTGACCCGCGTCACCTGTCCTTCTACAACCGCAAACCCGCCCTCGTGCAGTGAACCGGCACGCACGGGGGCCGATTGCCACACGCCCCGTTTTGACAGCATCGCCGTTTGCTCGGCATCAAACAGGCATGTCAGGAGTTCTGGCTGAGCACTCTGTGCCAGCGCAAACCCCATGCCTTTCAGAATCATCTGCTCTGACGCCAGCCGCCCATCCGGCAGATACAGATGCGCCAGCAGCCGCCCATAGTGATCTCGCGCCTCCGTACCGGGCACCAGATACACCTGCCGTCCCTTGGCCTCACGCACAAACCACTGACGCGCCGCCTGCGCCATTGGTTCATCTGCCTGTCCATCACGGCTCAGCTCAGGTGTATTGATACCGGTCAAGCGCAAGCGCTCGCCATTGGTCAGACGCACCGTATCACCGTCGTATACCTGGGCGACGGTCGCCATGAACCCCTGCTCCAACCGAGGGCACTCTGCCCGCAGGGGCAACACCGCCAGAACAGAAACAAAAAAGGCACCCCAGTGGAGTGCCTTCTTCAGCTGTGCGCTTGGCAAGAAGTTGTTACTTCTTGAGGCCACGAGCACCAAAACGCTTCTTGAAGCGGTCAACACGGCCACCAGAAGTCGCTTCCTTCTGCTTGCCGGTGTAGAACGGGTGACACTGGCTGCATACGTCGACCAGCATGTCTTTACCCATGGTAGAGCGGGTGCTCATCACGTTGCCGCAGGAGCAGGTGATCTTGACTTCGTTGTATTCCGGATGGATACCAGCTTTCATCTTTAACCTCGATAAAATTGGCGTGCCGCCACCCGGTCGCGCATATATAAGACGCCAGGCACCGCACATTTTCAGTATTGGCAGCGCCCCAAGGGAGACGCCCCGTCATTCATGACAACTAAGGCGCGAAATTATACGCACTGGCACCAACAGCGACAAGTAAAAAAGCCATTTCCAGTATCGAATAAAAGCCCTAGACTGCTGCACCATGAATGCTGACACTGCCACCTCCGGGGTTTCAGAGAGGCGCGTACTGCGTATCGCCGTACCCTCTCCACTGAGGCGCCTGTTCGACTATCGCCCACCCACCGACCACTCCGGCCCCATCAATCCGGGGTGTCGTGTGCGTGTGTCGTTCGGCCGCCGCGAGGTCATTGGGGTTCTGGTTGAGCAGATACCGGAAGCCCTCAGCGACTGTCCTGCCGACAAGCTCAAGCCGGCACTGGAGGTACTGGATACTGTGCCGGTTCTGGATCCGGCCCTGTTCAGCCTGGTGAGCTGGGCGGCAGGCTACTACCAGCACCCGCTGGGCGACGCCTTGCATCAGGCCCTGCCGGTTCTACTGCGACAGGGACAGGCAGACCGCTTTCAGCACCAGACCCTGTGGCGCGCCAGCAGCCGTGCCGACCTGTCCGCCTTACCCGCCAATGCGCACCGCCAGCAGGCCGTACTGGCTCTGTTGATCGAACACCCGCAGGGCATCAGCACCGACGCACTGCGAGCGGAAGGTGGCGACCCCAAACTGCTGCGAACGCTGGAAGCCAAGGGCATGGCGGAAGCGATCGAACAGATCCCCCGCCTTCCCCATGCCGACAGTCAGGATCAGGTGCTGCTTGAAGCCCCCCTGACGCTCAACGACGAACAGGCGGCCGTCGTGGATCGTCTGAGTGATACCACTGGGTTTACCTCCGTGTTGATGGAGGGCGTCACCGGCTCCGGCAAGACCGAAGTGTACCTGCAGGCGATCCAGCAGGTGCTGGAACGCGGTCAACAGGCACTGGTACTGGTGCCCGAGATCGGGCTCACGCCCCAAACCGTGGCCCGGTTCAAGGCCCGCTTCAAGGTGCCGGTACTGGCCCTTCACTCCGGCCTGACCGACCGACAGCGACTGGATGCCTGGCTCTGGGCCCGGGAAGGCAGCGCCCGCATTTTGATCGGTACCCGCTCCGCCGTTTTTACCCCCTTGAAGCACCCCGGCATTATCATCGTGGACGAGGAGCATGACGGCTCCTTCAAGCAGCAGGACGGCTTCCGTTATCACGCCCGAGACCTGGCCGTATACCGTGCCCACCAGCTGGACATTCCGATACTGCTGGGCAGCGCCACCCCCTCACTGGAATCGCTCAACAATGCGCTCAGCGGCCGCTTTGAGCACCTGCGCCTGACCCGCCGAGCCGGCAAGGCTCAGCCGCCAAGGTTTGAGCTGCTCGATATTCGCCAGCAGGCACTGGATGCCGGCCTGTCCACACCGCTGCTGGCACGGATCCGTCAACACCTGCAGCAGGGCACTCAGGTGCTGCTGTTCCTGAACCGGCGGGGCTTCTCGCCTGCACTGGTGTGCCACGATTGCGGCACGCCGGTGGACTGCACCCGATGCGATGCACGCATGACACTGCACCGCCAGCCGCCGCACCTGCACTGCCATCACTGCGACCGCCAGACCCCGATCCCGATGCGATGTGCACATTGCGGCAGCGACCAGCTTCGCCCGGCCGGCAGCGGCACCGAACGGATTGAGGACCGCCTTCAGGTGCACTTCACGGACACGCCCATTCACCGCGTGGACCGCGACAGTACCCAGCGCAAGCAGGCACTGGAAAACATCATGGCTAAGGTGCACCGTGGCGACCCCTGTATTCTGGTCGGCACGCAGATGCTGGCCAAGGGTCACCACTTCCCCAAGGTGACACTGGTCGCGATTCTGGATGCCGATGCCGGGCTGTTCAGTGCCGACTTCAGGGGCATGGAGAAAACCGCTCAACTGATCCTGCAGGTTGCCGGCCGTGCCGGTCGCGCCGACCACCCCGGCGAGGTGTTGCTTCAGACCATGCAGGCGGATCACCCCATGCTGAATACGCTGGTCAACGCCGGCTACGAGCCCTTTGCCCGCGAAGAGCTGCGACTGCGCAAGGGCGGCCATCTGCCCCCCTTTTCCAACCACGCCCTGATCCGCGCCGAAGCCAACCGGCAGGGACTGGCCGAGAACTTCCTGCTCAGCGTGCGCGAATGGGGCCAGCAATACCTGCCCGAACAGGCACAGTGTGTCGGCCCCTTCCCCGCCCTGATGGAAAAGCGTGCCGGCCTCTTCCGTGCCCAGTTACTGATCCAGGCGGGAGCCCGCAAACCGCTGCACCAGGCCCTGGCGCTGCTGGTCAATCTGATGCAAGAACACCCGGAAGCCCGGCGAGTGCGCTGGACACTGGATGTGGACCCGATCGACAGTTACTAGGCCGTGACTCTGGGTGCTGCAGCATGCAGGTGACACGCGCTGCGACTGATTGGCAATTGACCACTCCGAGGGCGTATAATGCCCGGTTTATTGCATCATTCTGATCGTCAATTCCAGCCAGAGTAACCCGATGAAAGAACAGATTGCCCAGTTGATCGAGAACGCTCTCGATTCCCTGATCGCAGACGGCACCCTGCCGGCCGACATCACGCCCAACATTCAGGTGGAAAACACCCGCGACAAGGCGCATGGCGACTTTGCCAGCAACATCGCGCTGACTCTGGCGAAACCGGCCCGACGCAACCCGCGCGAGCTGGCACAACAGATCTGTGACGCCCTGCCGACCTCCGGCAGCATCGAGAAAACCGAGATCGCCGGTCCCGGTTTCATCAACTTCTTTGTCAGCCAGGCCTCCATCTTCAATGTGGTCGGCGACATTCTCGAACAGGGCGAAGCTTTCGGTCGCGGCGCCGCCAACTCTGGCCCGCGCATGCAGGTGGAATTTGTCTCCGCCAACCCGACCGGGCCCCTGCACGTAGGTCACGGGCGTGGCGCCGCCTATGGCGCCACCGTTGCCGATCTGCTGGAAGCGGCTGGCGTGGAAGTGGAGCGCGAGTACTACGTGAATGATGCGGGCCGTCAGATGAACATCCTCGCCGTGAGCGTGTGGCTGCGTTACCTGGAACTGAACGACCAGGAACTCACCTTCCCGAGCAACGGCTATCAGGGCTACTACATTCGCGATATCGCGCACGACCTGCTGAAGGAACATGGCGACCGCTTCAACTTCCCGGCGGCAGACGTTTTCTTTGAAATTCCGGCCGACGAGCCTGCCGGAGGCGACAAGGAAGTGCACATTGATGCGCTGATTGAGCGTGCCCGCGAACTGCTGGGCGACGACTACGAGACCGTCTTCGATGCCGGCCTCAACGCCATTCTGGGCGATATCCGTGAGGACCTGTCCGAGTTCGGCGTTGACTATCAGGAATGGTTCTCCGAGCGTTCCCTGACCAGCAGCGGCGATGTAGCACGCGCACTGGAACAGCTGGAAGCCAAGGGCTACCTCTACGAGGAAGAAGGCAACCTCTGGTTCCGCTCAACTGAATTCGGTGACGACAAGGACCGCGTGGTCAAACGCGCCAACGGCCAGACCACCTACTTCGCGTCCGACATCGCCTACCACATGAACAAGTTCGAGCGTGGCTTCGACAAGGTCGTGAACATCTGGGGGGCCGACCACCACGGCTACATCGCCCGCGTGAAAGCCGCGATTCAGGCCATGGGCTACGATCCGGAAAAGCTGGAAGTCCGTCTGGTGCAGTTCGCGATCCTGTATCGCGGCAGCGAGCGCGTGCAGATGTCCACCCGTTCAGGCTCTTTCGTGACCCTGCGCGAGCTGCGTAACGAAGTGGGCAACGATGCCTGCCGCTTCTTCTACGTGACCCGCAAGGCCGACCAGCACATGGACTTCGACCTGGAGCTGGCCAAGTCCGAATCCAAGGACAACCCGGTGTACTACATCCAGTACGCCCACGCCCGTGTCTGCTCGGTCCTGCGCAAGCTGGAAAGCGAAGGCATGGCCTGGGATCAGGCGGCCGGACTGGCGGCCATGGAGCGCCTCGAAAGCGAAACCGAGAAAGATCTGGTGAAGCAGCTGGGCAAATACCCGGAGACCCTGCAACATGCGGCCCTCAACTTCGAGCCGCATATTCTGGCCAACTACCTGCGTGATCTGGCCGGCGATTTCCACACCTGGTACAACGGCCACAAGCTGATCATCGACGATGCCGAGCTGCGCAACGCACGCCTGACCCTGAGCGTTGCCGTACGCCAGGTGCTGGCCAACGGCCTCAAGCTGTTGGGTGTATCTGCGCCGGAGCAGATGTAAACGATGGCCAAGCAGGACTACGCCCGCAAGCGCCGGGGCGGCAACAGCGCCAGCCGTGCCCCCAGCCGCAAGCCGGCACCGCGCAAGGCTGCGCCGCCCCCTCGCCGTACCCCCTGGGGGCTCTTGCTGGCCACCCCGGTGGTTCTGGTCGGGCTGGGGTTTCTGCTCTACACCCTGCTGCAGACCCCACCGCAGACTGACACGGCTGAGGCCCCCAGGGCCCAGCAGCCAGCCCCCAGGCCTGCGGCCAAACCGGCACCCAAACCGACCGAGCCCGCCACGGCGGCAACGGGGGACGAAGCCCCGCAGAGCAAGTTTGAATTTTACGAAATGCTGCCCAAGACCGAGGTGGTTGCACCCAAGGTGGACGCCTACAAGTCCACTCCGAAGGATGCCAAGATGGAGCACCGCTACGTGCTTCAGGCCGGCTCCTTCCGCGACCCCGCGGATGCCGAGCGCATGCGGGCCAAGCTGATTCTGCAGGGGTTCCCCGGGGTCAAGACCGATCGCTCCGACGGCAGCAACGGGGTCTGGTACCGCGTCCGTATCGGTCCGTTCGACAACAAGACCGAAATGAGCAAGGCGCGCAACAAGCTGGGCAACCTCAGCATCATTCCGATGCAGATCCGGATCGACTGATCCGGGTCTGCCCCTTGAAATCCCGCCATCGGCATCCATATCTGTATCCATTAAGGCATTCTGCACAACCGCCACAAGCGGTTTCAGGTACCTATTTTCGGACCGACAGGATTTATCAGTCATGACAACAATTGTTTCCGTGCGCCGTGGCGACCAGGTCGTCGTCGGCGGTGATGGCCAGGTTTCACTGGGCAATACCGTAATGAAAGGGACGGCCAAGAAGGTCAACACCCTGCCCAAGCACAAAGTCATCACCGGTTTTGCCGGCAGCACTGCAGACGCCATTACCCTGCGCGATCTGTTCGAGCAGCAGTTGGACAAGCATCAGGGCAACATCGTCAACGCCGTGATTCACCTTGCGCGCGAGTGGCGCTCGGACCGCGCATTGCGCCGCCTGGAAGCACTCATGCTGGTGGCCAACGAGGACAAAACCTATCTGATCTCCGGCAACGGGGACGTGATCGAGCCGGAAGACGGCGTGATTGCCATCGGTTCCGGTGGCAACTTCGCTCTGGCTTCCGCCCGTGCGCTGGTGGAAAACACGGAGCTCAGTGCTCGTGACATCGTTGAGAAAAGCCTGCACATTGCCGCCGGCATCTGCGTCTTCACCAACGACAACCTGACCATCGAAACCCTGCCCAACAGCCGCGAGGAGAGCTGAACATGTCCAACATGACCCCGCGCGAGATCGTGCATGAACTCAACCGTCACATCATTGGTCAGGACGATGCCAAGCGCTCCGTGGCCATTGCCTTGCGTAACCGCTGGCGCCGCATGCAGCTGGACGAAGAGCTGCGCCCGGAAGTTACCCCGAAAAACATTCTGATGATCGGCCCCACCGGTGTGGGCAAAACCGAAATTGCCCGCCGTCTGGCCAAGCTGGCCAATGCACCGTTCATAAAGGTCGAGGCCACCAAGTTCACCGAAGTCGGCTATGTGGGCCGCGATGTGGAAACCATCGTCCGAGACCTGACTGAAATGGCCGTGAAGATGGTCCGTGAACAGGCGATGGAGCAGGTTCGCTTCCGCGCCGAAGAAGCCGCCGAAGAGCGCATTCTGGATGCACTGCTGCCACCGGCACGCTCCACCGGTTACGGTCAGGAAGAGGAGCCTGCAGGCAAGACCGACAGCGCCACTCGCCAGATCTTCCGCAAGAAACTGCGTGAAGGCCAGCTGGATGACAAGGAGATTGATATCGAAGTCTCCCAGCAGCCGGTGGGTGTTGAGATCATGGCGCCTCCCGGCATGGAAGAGATGACCAGCCAGCTGCAGAACATGTTCTCCAATCTGGGCCAGGACCGTAAGAAAACCCAGCGTCTCAAGGTCAAGGACGCCTTCAAGCTGCTGACCGATGAAGAAGCGGCCGGCATGATCAAGGAAGAGGAGACCAAGCAGAAAGCGGTTGAAATGGTGGAACAGAACGGCATCGTGTTCCTCGATGAGATCGACAAGGTCTGCAAGCGTGGCGAAAGCAACAGCGGTGGCGATGTCTCCCGTGAAGGGGTTCAGCGTGACCTGCTGCCCTTGATCGAAGGCTGCACCGTCAGCACCAAGTACGGCATGGTCAAGACCGACCACATCCTGTTTATCGCCTCCGGCGCTTTCCACCTGGCACGCCCGTCCGACCTGATCCCGGAACTGCAGGGCCGTCTGCCGATCCGTGTCGAGCTGAACGCTCTGACGCCGGAGGATTTCCGCCGCATTCTGACCGAGCCCAAGGCCTCGCTGACCGAACAGTACAAGGCCCTGCTCGCCACTGAAGGCGTTAACGTGGAGTTCACCGAAGACGGTATCGCCCGCATTGCGGAGCTGGCCTACGAGGTGAACGAGCAGACCGAAAACATCGGTGCGCGCCGACTGCACACCATGATGGAGCGCCTGCTGGATGACCTGTCCTTTGTCGCCTCCGACAAGACCGGTGAAACCGTTCAGGTGGATGCTGCGTACGTCAATTCACAGCTGGATGAACTCAGCCATGATGAGGATCTGAGTCACTACATCCTCTGATGTCCTGACCGGGAGGCAACATGCCTCCCGGCCTTCTTTGGAGCACCAACATGAGTACCGCGGTTCCACTGCCTTCCGATATCAAACTGCACCTCAAATCCCGTACCCTCGAGCTGATCTATGCCGACGGCAGCTTTGAGCTGACCGCCGAGTTCCTGCGTGTACACTCGCCCTCGGCCGAGGTTCGTGGCCACGGGATCGGCAACGGGATCCTGCAGACCGGCAAGCGGCATGTCGGCATCAAGGGGGTCGAGCCCGCCGGCAACTACGCCCTCAAGATCAGCTTTGATGACGGTCACGACTCGGGCCTGTATACCTGGGAATACCTGCACGATCTGGCACATAATCAGGCTGACTACTGGCAGCGCTATCTGCAGCAACTGGACGCAGCAGGCGCCTCCCGTGACAACGGTCTGATCGCACGCGGTTGAGCGACAAACGCCCCCGTGCGGAGTAGAATGCGGACATCTTTTGGGTAACAGTCGGACAGAGAATCATGTCAGAGCAGAACGAAAAGAAAACCACTCACTTCGGCTATCAGGATGTACCGGTCGAAGAGAAGGTAAAACGCGTTGCCGATGTCTTCCATTCGGTGGCCGGCAAGTATGACCTGATGAATGACCTCATGTCCGGCGGCATCCACCGCCTGTGGAAGCGGATTACCATCGACCAGTCCGGTGTTCGCCGTGGCCACAAGGTACTGGATATTGCCGGCGGTACCGGCGACCTGACCCGCAAGTTTGCCCGCATGGTCGGCCAGGAAGGCAAGGTGGTACTGGCCGACATCAACGACTCCATGCTCAAGGTGGGCCGCGACAAGCTGCTCAACTCCGGTGTGGCCGGCAACGTGGAATACGTGCAGGCCAATGCCGAGTGCCTGCCGTTCGAGGACAACACCTTCGATGTGATCACCATCGCCTTTGGCCTGCGCAACGTCACCGACCAGAACGCGGCACTGGCCTCCATGCTGCGCGTGCTCAAGCCCGGCGGCAAGCTGATGATCCTGGAGTTTTCCAAGACCGACAATCCAGCGCTGACCAAGCTGTACGACTTCTATTCGTTCAACATCCTGCCGCAGATGGGCAAGGCGATTGCCGGTGACTCCGACAGCTACCGCTACCTGGCCGAGTCCATCCGCAAGCACCCGGATCAGGAGACCCTCAAGGGCATGATGGAAACCGCCGGTTTTGTAAACTGCCGCTATCAGAACATGACCGGCGGTATCGTTGCCCTCCATACCGGCATCAAGCCCTGACGCCCGCTGCAACAGGAGCCCCTATGGCCATCGACACCGGGACCGGAATGATCAGTGCCAGCCTGCTGACACTGGCAGAAGAAAGCCTGAATCTCGTACTGGCACGTGACCCGGTGACGCTGCAGCGACTGGGCGCGCTTGAGGGGACGGAAATTCGGATCGAATGCACACGCCCCGAATGCCACCTGTTTATGCTGCCACACGGCAAGGGCATCGACCTGCTGGCCGAAAGTGCCACTGAGCCCGATGCCTGCATTCGCGGCTCCGCTTTCAACCTCCTGCGCCTGCCACAGGCGGGTAACGCGGTCCTCTTTGGCAAGGGCGTGGTGTTGGAAGGCAATACCGGACTGGTACACGAGCTGCAGAAAATTCTGGCCGACAGCCAGGTCGACTGGGAAGCCTGGCTCGCCGACCTGATCGGCGACACCGCGGCCCACCCGCTGGCGAATCTGATGCGCTCGGCCAGCCGCCAGCTGCGCTACGGCAGCAACAGTTTTATCCACAGTCTGGAAGAGTATCTGCACGAAGAAGCGCGCCTGTTGCCGACCCGCATCGAGATCGATATCTGGCAGGAACAGGTGGAGGAATTGCGCGATGCCACCGACCGTCTGGAGGCACGCATCGCGCTGCTGGAACAGAAGCGGAGCCAGGAAAAGGCACCCGCCTCCGACTGATCAGAATGGTTTAACCACCACAAAAATCAGAATCGGGATGAAGATCAGCAGTGGCAGCTCATTATAGAGTCGGAAGTATCGCCCACTGCGGTTCAGCTCACCGCGCTGCATCTGCTTGAGGTACGCCCGGCACCAGGCGTGATAGCCGATCAGAAACACCACAAACATCAGCTTGGCATGGAGCCAGCCACCGCTGAAGCCGTACCCCAGCCACAGCCAAAGCCCCAGCCCCAGTGTGAACACCGCCATGATGGTCATGAAGCCGTACAGCTTGCGCGCCATGATCTCCAGCCGAGCCACATCCTGACCCGCCTCACGGCCTTCCACGTAGTGCACGAAAATTCGCGGCAAATAGAAAATTCCCGCCATCCAGCTGGTCATGGCCAGGATGTGCAGCATTTTGAACCAGAGCATTGTCTTTCCTTACATTGCATCAGAGAGGTTGGGGCCAGTATGCCACAGGCGGCTACCGACCCGATTACTACGACCGCGTTCAGCCTTAAGGTTCACTTAAGAAGCGGCTGATACAAGGTAAGGCTGATAGACGACCGTTCCGGGAGAGATCATGCTCAGCCGCCTGCCACCGCTCAATGCCCAACTGTTCAGCGCACTGCTTGCCGTGCTCCTGATGGCGCTTTACAACCAGCCGCTCTGGTCGCTGATCCTGAGCCAGCCTCAGGCAGATGGCCTTGGCGGCACGCTCTTCGTGGCCGGTCTGTTTCTGTTTTTCAGCGCCCTTTTACACCTGCTGCTGACCCTGTTTGTACCTCGGGTGTTACTCAAGCCACTGGCGCTGTGTGCACTGGTGAGCGCGGCGTTCGTCAGTTACTACATGCACACCTTCGGCGTGCAGATCGACAAGACCATGATTCGCAACGCGCTGGAAACGGACCTGGCGGAAACACGGGAACTGCTGACACCACGCCTGTTCGTGTGGGTAAACCTGCTCGGCCTGCTGCCCGCCTGGGTGCTGTGGCGACTGCCGATCCGGCACGACACCCTGTGGCAGGCACTCAAGGGACGTGCGCTGGGTTTATTGGCCAGCCTGATCTGCATCGGCGCCGTGTTGATCACCGGATATCAGGACATGGCCGGCCTGTTTCGCAATCACCGTGAGTTGCGCTATCTGGCGGTACCCACCAACTATCTCTATTACGGCATTAAAACCCTCGGCGGCGCCTATGCCCAGACCAACACCCCGTTGCAGGTGATTGGCAAGGATGCCCGGGTACAGCAAGCGCCCAATGCCCGTCCGCGCCTGACCCTGGTGGTGGTAGGCGAAACCGCACGTGCGGAAAGCTTTGGCCTGGATGGATATCGCCGCAATACCACCCCCGAACTGGCCCGGCGTGATCCGGTCTATTTCGACAACACCTGGTCCTGCGGCACCAGTACGGCTGTCTCGGTGCCCTGCATGTTTTCAGCCCAGGGACAATCCGCCTTTGACGAGGATCAAAGCCGCTACACCGAAGGACTGCTGGACGTACTGGCACATGCCGGCATCGACACCGATTGGCTGGACAACAATTCAGGCTGCAAAGGCGCCTGTGACCGCATTCCCCACGCCTCAACGCTGTCTTTCTGTCATGAGGAGGAGTGCATGGATGAAACCCTGCTGAATGCGCTGCCAACGCGAGAGACCCCGGCGTCAGGCGACCGCGTGATCGTCCTGCACCAGAAAGGAAGTCACGGGCCAGCCTACTACCGCCGCTACCCTGAACGTTTTGAACACTTTACCCCGGTGTGTGACACCAGCGAGTTACAGACCTGCGACCCGAACACCATCGTCAATGCCTATGACAACAGCATCCTGTATACCGACCATGTGCTGGCCCGGCTGATCGATCGCTTGCACGCACTGGAAGACACCTATGATACCGCCATGATCTATGTCTCCGACCATGGCGAGTCGCTGGGGGAAAGCGGCCTGTTCCTGCACGGCATGCCCTACCTGCTGGCACCCGAGCAACAGACACGTGTCCCCATGCTGGTGTGGCTGTCCAAAGGGATGGCCGAGGCACGACAGCTGGACAGCGGCTGCCTCCGGGCACGCCGGCATGAGCGGCTCAGTCACGACAACCTGTTCCACTCGGTGCTGGGGCTGATGGCGGTCCAGACCACACTTTATCAGCCCGATCAGGACCTGTTCGCTCCCTGCCGCAACCTGTCCGGTCAGGCCTCGACCGAGGTATCGACACGCAGCAGGTCCACCAGCTCAACCCGCAGCTGATCGCCCGGCTTGACCGGACCCACACCGGCCGGCGTACCGGTAAGCACCACATCACCCGGCTCGAGAGTGAACCATTCGCTGGCGTAGGCCAGCAGTTTCAGCACCGGTGTCAGCATCTGGGCCGAGTTGCCGTCCTGGCGCACCTCGCCATTCACGGTAAGGCGGATCTGCACATCAGTCAGATCGTTAATGGACGCCGGAGACAGAAAGGCCGACAGCGGGCAGGCACCATCAAAACACTTGGACTTTTCCCAGGGCTGACCCTTCTGCTTCAGGGTGTCCTGAACCTCACGCAGGGTCATATCCAGCCCCAGACCTATGCCGGCGATCGCCTGCATCGCGTCCTGTTCACTTGCATTGCTCAACGGCTTGCCGATCAGCACCGCCATCTCGGTTTCGAAGTGGACGGCCCCCTTGCCCTGTGGAATCCGGAAAGGCGCTTCCATCGGCACCACCGAGGTGGCGGGCTTGATAAACAGAATAGGCTCGGTAGGCACGGGGTTATTCAGCTCACGGGCATGCTCCGCGTAGTTGCGACCGATACAGACCACTTTTCCCAGTGGCAGATCCAGCTCAAGGTTATCGACCGCGCGATGTTGATACGGCATTCCGGTTCTCCTGACAGCGTAGCGTAATGTCGGCTCAGTTTATCAGATCAGGCTGCCACGGCATCCGTGCGCACCTGCTGCAGGCGATACAGCAGCAGGCTCAGCCCCAGTGTCAGCGCCAATATCAGTAAAGAGCCAACGATCACCCCCGGCCAGTGCAGCCATTCCCAGAAGGGGTGCAGATAAAAGCCGCCCGTGCTGGCACCGGTGTAATAGAACAGCAGGTAGAGCGACGAGGCGCTGGCACGGGCCTGATGAGCATTCTGGCTGACCCAGCTGCTGGCACTGGAATGGGCGAAGAAGAACCCGAAGCTGTTGACGCAGAAGCCCAGCACAATCATCCACAGCTGATCGGACAGCGTCAGCAGACTGCCACTCATCAGAATCAGAATGCCCAGCGCCATGCACAGGGGCTGCGCCAGATGCTGCCCTGCCTTGCCCGAAATCGCTGAGCCGAAGGTGCCCGCCAAATAGGTCAGGAACAGCATGCCCAATACGCTTGCCGGCAGGCTGTAGGGCGCCTCGGACAGCACAAAGGTGATATAGCTGTACTGGTTGATGAAGATGAAGAAATTGAAGCCGCCGATCAGGTATGCCAACAACAGGACCGGGTTGCGCAGATGCCCCACCAGATCCGACAGCATGCGCCTTGGCTTCAGCGGCTGCGGGCGAAAGTGTCGGGACTCGGGCAACAGGAGCGCAAACACCACCAGACAGAACAGGCTCAGCAGGGTCATCACCAGAAACGCATTTGACCAGCCCAGCCAGTCCCCGACGAAACCTCCGATCAGGCGGCCACTGATGCCGCCCAGGCTGTTGCCGCCAATGTAGAGCCCTACCGCCAGCAACATGGCTTCACGCTCAAACTCGTCTCCCATCCAGGCGATGGCGATGGCCGGCAGGCCCGCCAGTAACACGCCCTGAACGGCACGCAGCACCAGCATGGCGTGGTAGTGCTCAATGAAAGAAAGCAGCAGCGTGACCAGCGTGGCCCCGGCCATGGTCAGCAACATGATCCAGCGCCGACCCATCGCATCGGACAAGGGCCCCCAGATCAACAGCGAGAGGCCCAGCGTCAGCGTGGTGACGGTAAAGGTCCAGCCGGCTTGCAGCGCCGATACCTCGAATGCCTGCGCCAGCATGGGCAGCAGGGGCTGTGTCACGTACACGTTGGCGAAGATCATGAACGACCCCAGACAGAGCGCCAGGGTCGCGCGCCAGAATGCTGTGCTGCCGGCTGAAATCATGTCTTACCTCATCGCGGGAGTGGTGAATCTGGCGCTACCTTAGCAATCGGCATAGAATCATTAAAATATATAGTTTTTATCCCAACCATAATGAGTATTGATATGGACCTGCGCAACCTGCGCTACTTCCTCGCCGTTGCGGAGGCGGGTGGCTTTACCGCCGCAGCCGAGCAGCTGCATATTGCCCAGCCGGCGGTCAGCATGGCGATACGCAAACTGGAACAGACGCTGGACCTGCCCCTGTTCGACCGTCAGGAGCGCCGGGTTCGCCTGACGGACGAAGGCGAGGTGCTGCTGCGCCACGCCCGCACCATCCTGCAGGCGGTCGAGGATGCTGAGCGGGACATGCGCGAGCTGCATACACTCGAACGGGGTGAAGTCCGTGTCGGCATTCCCAGCATGCTAGGCTCCTACTACTTCCCGCCCATCCTGATGGCGTTCAGACACCGCTACCCCGGCATACGCCTGGAAGTGATTGAGGCCGGCACCCGCAAGCTGCAACAGATGATTCATGCCGGCGAGATCGACATGGGCGTGATTGTCAGTGACACGCCCCCCGAGGATCTGGAAACACACCGCTTCCTGCGCGCCCAGATGATGGCGATTCTGCCGGCAGACCATGCTCTGGCCAGTGCACCCAGCATCAGTTACGACGCCTTCTTCGCCGAAGAGCTGGTGATGTTCAAGGAGGGCTATTTCCACCGCGAGGTGATTGACCGTATCAGCCGCGAAGCCGGCGTCACCCCGCAGATCGGGTTTGAAGCCAACCTGATTCCGCTGATCAAGCAGATCGTATCCCACGGCTACGGTATCACGACCCTGCTGGAGATGGTGGTTGCCGACGACCCGTCGCTGGTGGCCGTCCCCTTCACGCCCGAAGTCTGGCTGGATCTGTCACTGGCCTGGCGCAAGGGGCACCGCCTGTCCCGAGCCAACCAGACCTTTGTCGATCTGGTGCTGGCGCAGGCGGACACAACAAACAGGTGACGCCGCCCCGACAGCGGATTATGCTTGCGGTCCCTGTTGCGGCCGCACGGCCGAATGATTAAGGAGACCCCATGCTGAGCACCAACACCTACTTTGATGGCAAAGTGGTATCCATCGCCTTTGAAACCCCGGAAGGCCCGGCCACATCCGGCGTCATGCTGCCGGGTGAATTTACCTTCGGCACCAGCCAGAACGAGCGCATGATCGTCACGGCCGGAAAGCTGACCGTGCGTCTGCCGGGCAGCAGCGAATGGACCGAGTTTCCGGCCGGTACCGAGTTCAACATCACCGCCGGTGATTCCTTCGACGCCCGCATCGACACGCCGACCGCCTACCTTTGCTACTACAGCTAAGGGCCGTCCGCAGGCAGGGCTGAGACCACCTCAGCCCTCAACTTCGGTTCAATTCAAGCCAAGCTGAATAATTTTCCGCACTGCAACGTAGCAGGCCACAAACAAGTCATCTGCTTTGTGCTACACTTGCGCCCTCAAATTTCTCCTTGGCTGGACGACTTTCCCGCCCAGCTGCAGCATGAGTCGCAGAAGATGAGCAAAACTACTTCTCTGGATAAGAGCAAGATCAAGATTCTGTTGCTGGAAGGCGTGCACCAGTCCGCGATCGACACGCTGAACGCGCAGGGCTACACCAACATTGAATTCCACACCGGTTCCCTGCCGGAAGAAGAGCTGATCGAAAAGATCCGTGACGTTCACTTCATCGGCATCCGCTCCCGTACCCAGCTGACCCGCCAGGTATTTGAAGCGGCCGAGAAACTGGTCGCGGTTGGCTGTTTCTGTATCGGCACCAACCAGGTCGATCTGCAGGCGGCGACCGAAAGCGGCATCGCGGTATTCAATGCGCCCTACTCCAACACCCGCTCCGTGGCCGAGCTGGTTCTGGCAGAATCCATCATCCTGTTGCGTGGTGTAGCGGAAAAGAACGCCAAGGCTCACCGCGGTGTCTGGCAGAAGAGCGCCAAGAACTCCTACGAGATCCGTGGCAAGAAGCTGGGCATCGTCGGCTACGGCAGCATCGGCTCACAGCTGAGCGTACTGGCGGAAGGTCTGGGCATGGACGTCTACTTCTACGACGTCGTGACCAAGCTGCCGCTGGGCAACGCCAAGCAGGTCAGCTCCCTGCCCGAGCTGCTGGGCATGTGCGATATCGTGACCCTGCACGTACCTGAAACCGCTGCCACCAAGGACATGATGGGCAAGGTTCAGTTTGAGCAGATCAAGCAGGACGCCATCTTCATCAACGCGGCCCGCGGTACTGTGGTGGATATCGACGCCCTGTGTGAAGCCCTCAAGGCCGGCAAGCTGCTGGGTGCAGCCATCGACGTCTTCCCGGTTGAGCCGCGTTCCAACGATGACGAGTTCATCAGCCCTCTGCGTGAATTCGATAACGTGATCCTGACCCCGCATGTGGGCGGCTCCACCATGGAAGCCCAGGAAAACATCGGCTACGAAGTGGCCGAGAAGCTGGTCAAGTACAGCGACAACGGCTCCTCCATCACCTCGGTCAACTTCCCGGAAGTGGCCCTGCCGGAGCACCCGAACAAGCACCGTCTGCTGCACGTTCACGAGAACATCCCGGGCGTTCTTACTCAGATCAACACCGTGTTCTCCGAAAACGGCATCAACATCTCCGGTCAGTACCTGCAGACCAACGATACCGTGGGCTACGTGGTTATCGACGTGGATGCGGATTACTCCAAGCTGGCACTGGAAAAGCTGCAGCAGATCGACGGCACCATCCGCTGCCGCCGCCTGTTCTGATCAGTACCTGATCTGTTAAAAGGGCAGCCTGAAGGCCACTGCTGTCCCATAGTTTTCGATCATAAAGGGATCCTCATTTGAGGGTCCCTTTTTTGTGGCTTTAGTGG
>NZ_JACVEW010000027.1 GCF_017776525.1 Marinobacterium alkalitolerans | reverse complement strand
ACCATACAGCCGGATATTAAACCCATACCCGACAAACAATCCCGCTTGATCAAGGACTTACTTATTCGGCGCAGCCAGCTGCTTGAAATGCAGACCATGGAGAAAAACCGCCTCCAGATCTTGCCAAAAGCCCTGCACCGCTCGATCAAAACATTGCTACGCTCGCTGGACACTCAGATAAAGACTATCACCAAACAGATCGATGAAGCCGTTATACAGGTCAAACATTGGCGTACCAAAACCGAGATCCTGACCAGCGTGCCAGGTGTCGGTAAAGTCCTCGCGTACACCTTGCTCAGCGAGCTTCCAGAACTCGGCAACCTCAACCGTAAAGAGATCGCCGCGCTTGTCGGTGTCGCCCCCATGAACCGAGAAAGTGGGACCTGGAATGGCAAGCGGCGTATCCGCGGAGGCCGTCACCGTATCCGTACGGTCATGTTCATGGCGATGCTGTCATCCATCCAATGTAACCCGATCTTCAAACGCTTCTACGAGCACCTGAAAGCCCAAGGCAAACTGCCCAAAGTGGCCATCATTGCCTGCATGCGCAAGCTCATTGTGGTGCTAAATACCATGCTCAAAAACGAAGAGCTTTGGCGTCATAAAACAGCCTGATTATTTATGCTGGACACCACAGTCACTTGTTATAGGCAATCAGCATAGCAGTCGCGGCAAACACCGGCCACACATCGGCAAATCGCTGCCCATGCAGCCTGAGCCCCCGGCAGGAAAGCCCACCACCTCGGGAGTTCCGACTGCAGGCACCTTTTTTGCTAGGGGCAAAAGCAGTAACAGGGAGGACGCCATATGCTCAGCATTACCGACACACACGCACAAATGACCCCCACAACTGCAGCAAAACAGCCTGAGGCAACAGGCGGTCAGCATTTTTCAGAGCAGTTGAAGGCCGCCATTGCAGAACAGGCACAGGCCTCAGCCGACGAAGCCAAAGCACAGTTTGAAAGCCAGCCGCCCATGACAGCGGAGGAGCCGGTGCAGGATGCCCGCGAAACATTACTCGAAATACTGCAAATGACACCTGCGGAACGGATCCGGTACACCCTGCTGAAAGAGATGGGCTTGACGGAAGAAAGCCTCAGCAAGCTGCCCCCTGAAGAGCGCGAGCGCATCGAGGCCCTGATAGAAAAGGAGATCGAACGCCAGCTGGGCGGTGGCGACAACACTGCAGAGAAAGCAACACAGGCCTGGCAGCTCTGATACCAGCGCGAGAGACTATACATTCGCAAAACCTAATATATAATTAAGGTAATTCTAATTTAAAAGGAGTTATCGGATGTCTCTTAATGCAGCTCTCCGCCTCATGGCCGGTTCAGTGGTGACGCTGAGCCTGATTCTGGGTCATTTCGTATCACCGCTCTGGTTGTGGCTGACCGCCTTTGTCGGCTTCAACCTGCTGCAGTCCGCCTTCACCGGCTGGTGCCCGGCCATTACGCTGTTCCGCATGGTCGGCATGCGCGAAGAAGTCTGTGACTGCCGTGGCATGACCGTTAATCAGGGCGTCCATATCATCGCCGGCGTACTCATTCTCGCTACCACCCTGCCGGTAATACTCGCCGTCGCCCCCGGCACGCTGCTGATCGTCACTCTTATCATCGGCCTGAGCCTGATACAGTCAGCTTTTTCCGGCTGGTGTCCGGCCATCATGATCGCCAAAGCGCTGGGCTTCAAACCTACCCATTCAGCCTGAATGTATCGGGTCCGGGCCACACGGCTCGGCCCCTGCCCTCACCTCGGCATCATTCAGTTGACGGTTACTTTCAGGCAGGATAGCGTTTTGCTGCTGCCTGTATCTGCAGTAACTGTCACGACATGCTGGAGGTATTCAACAAATGTCCGACCCCGTTCGCCTCACACAGTACAGCCATGGTGCCGGCTGTGGCTGCAAGATTTCCCCTGCGGTACTGGATACCATTCTCTCTGGCGCGGGAAGCGAGCTGCAGGACCCCAACCTGTGGGTCGGCAATGCGTCACGAGATGATGCTGCGGTGTACGGGCTGGATGAAACCACCGGCATCGTTTCGACGACCGATTTTTTCATGCCCATCGTGGATGACCCCTTTGATTTCGGCCGCATCGCCGCCACCAATGCCATCAGCGACATCTATGCCATGGGCGGCACCCCCATGATGGCCATCGCCATTCTCGGCTGGCCGGTTAACGTCCTTCCCGCCGAGGTAGCGCGCGAAGTCATCCAGGGCGCTCGCAGCGTATGCGATATGGCAGGCATGCCACTGGCAGGTGGACATTCCATTGATGCCCCCGAACCGATTTTCGGGCTGGCCGTAACCGGACGCGTCGACAAGGCACACCTGAAACGCAATGACGAAGCACGTGTCGGAAATCGACTCTATCTGACCAAGCCGCTGGGCATTGGCGTCCTCACGACCGCCGAGAAACAGGGCAAACTGCGCAAACAGGATCAGGGCGTGGCGCGTGACCTGATGTGCACACTGAACACCGCCGGCCAGCATTTCGCAGTCATGGACGCCGTGTGTGCCATGACGGATGTCACCGGCTTTGGCCTGCTGGGCCACCTGGTTGAGATGGCAGACGGCAGCGGCCTGACAGCCCGCCTGGATATGGATACCGTCCCCCATGTGAACCACCTGGACCACTATCTGGACCAGGGCTGCATCCCCGGCGGTACCGAGCGCAACCATGCCAGCTATGGCCACCGCGTGACCCCACTGACCGAGCGTCAGAAGCAGATCCTGTGCGACCCTCAAACCAGCGGCGGATTATTGGTCTCCGTCACGCCTGAAGGTCAGGCTGCTTTCACGGAAGCTGCGCGAGCACTGGGGATGAAATTGCATCCGATTGCCGAGATGGTGCCTGCCAGTGAATACGCGGTCGAGGTCATTTAATGCACCTGTCCACCGATGACTACCGCGACATTTTTCTGTCCGACAGGCCCTTGATGGATGTCAGGGCGCCGATTGAGTTCGACAAGGGCGCGTTTCCCGGCAGCACCAACCTGCCGTTAATGAATGATGAAGAACGGCATAAAGTCGGAATCTGTTACAAGCAGCAGGGGCAGGATGCTGCCGTACGCCTGGGGCACCGACTGGTATCCGGAGACATCAAACAGGCACGGGTACAGGCATGGGTCGACTTTGCCCGCACCCATCCGGACGGTTTTCTGTACTGCTTCCGTGGCGGCATGCGCTCCAACATCACACAGCAATGGCTGCATGAAGCGGGTATTGACTACCCCCTGGTCACCGGTGGCTATAAAGCGCTGCGCCAGTTCCTGATCATGGAGCTGGAACGGGCGGCTCGGGCCTGTCATTTCACGCAACTGGGTGGATTGACCGGTTGCGGCAAGACCGAGCTGCTACAGGGGCTGGAACAGGCGATCGACCTTGAGGGACATGCCCACCACCGGGGGTCCAGCTTCGGCCGTCATGCAACCCCACAACCCAGCCAGATCAATTTCGAAAACGCGCTCGCCATCGACCTGCTCAAGCACCGGGCACAGGGGCACAGCCATTTGGTCGTAGAAGACGAAAACCGCGGCATCGGCAGCTGCCATGTACCTATGGTGCTGCACCGGCGCTTTGCTGACGCCCCTCTGGTCTGGCTGGACGAGCCCTTTGAAAGCCGGGTCGAGCGTATTCTGAAGGATTATGTCATTGATCTGGCAGCCGAGTTTACCGCCCTGCAGGGGCCTGAAGCAGGTTTTGCTGCCTTTGCCGAGCATCTGCGTAACAGCCTGTCCAGAATTGTAAAGCGCCTGGGGCGCGAACGCTATCAACGGCTCGCCGACATGATGGATGAAGCCCTGAGAATTCAAGGCACCCGGGGCGATACTGGTCGCCACCGCGACTGGATAACCGCCCTGCTTCGTGAATATTACGACCCCATGTACGACTATCAGATCCAGCGCCATGCACAACGCATTGTGTTTCGCGGCACACGTTCAGAGGTCATCGAGTACCTGAACAGCCACTGCGATACAGCAATCTGATCTGGCCTCCACACCGGCTTTAGGGTAAGCTCACACTCCCGCTGTGCTGAGTGCACCCCAGAGCCGCCCTCGCGTTTCCGGTTCGCGCGCCTTCCCAGTTTTACCAATACCCTTTGCAGTGAGTCATTCATGAGTTTTGCCAGTCTCGGCCTGTCCGATGCTATTTTGAAAGCCATTTCCGAACAGGGCTACGACACCCCGTCTCCCATCCAGCAACAGGCGATTCCGGCTGTGCTTGAAGGGCGCGATGTCATGGCCGCAGCCCAGACCGGAACCGGTAAAACCGCAGGCTTTACCCTCCCTATTCTGGAACGCCTGTCCAAAGGTGAACCTGCGCGCAGCAACCAGGCTCGCGTGCTGATCCTGACCCCAACCCGCGAATTGGCCGCCCAGGTTGCCGATAGCGTGGCCACCTATGGCAAGCACCTGAAGCTGCGCTCAACCGTCGTATTTGGCGGGGTAAAAATCAATCCGCAGCTGATGGCCCTGCGCAAGGGGGCCGATATTCTGATCGCCACACCGGGCCGGCTGCTGGATCTGTACAGCCAGAACGCTGTGCGTTTTGACAACCTGGAGGCGCTGGTACTGGACGAAGCGGATCGCATGCTCGACATGGGCTTTATCCATGACATCAAGCGCATCCTCAGACTGCTGCCCAGCAAACGCCAGAACCTGCTGTTCTCGGCCACCTTCTCCAAGGAGATCCGTGAGCTGGCCAAAGGGCTGGTCAATGACCCTGTTGAAGTTTCGGTCACACCGCGCAATTCGACCGCTGAAACGGTCACCCAGTGGATCGCGCCGGTCGACAAGAAGCGCAAAAGCCCCCTGCTGATCAAGTTGATTCAGGATCACAGCTGGTACCAGGTACTGGTCTTTACCCGTACCAAGCACGGGGCCAACCGTCTGGCCACCCAATTGGACAAGGCGGGTATCAAGGCGGCGGCCATTCACGGCAACAAGAGCCAAAGCAGCCGCACCAAGTCATTGAGCGCGTTCAAAAGCAAGGATATTCAGGTACTGGTCGCTACGGATATCGCGGCCAGAGGGCTGGATATCGACCTGCTGCCTCAGGTGGTCAACTTTGACCTGCCCAACGTGCCGGAAGACTATGTGCACCGCATTGGCCGCACCGGACGTGCCGGCGCCAACGGACAGGCGATCTCGCTGGTCAGCGCCGATGAGTTCGATCAGCTGCAAGCCATCGAGCGACTGACCAGCAAGCTGCTGACGCGCAAGCTGATTGAAGGCTTCGAGCCGGTACATGAATTGCCGGAATCCAGCCTGGCCAAGCCGTCCGGCCGTCGCCGCAATCGCCCGAAGAAACCCAAGACACAGCACCGGGATGGCGTGCGCTCAGGGGATGTTCACCGCGGCCACAAGCCACGCAGCCAGAGCCGCAAGGCAACTCCGGCCGGCAACCGCTGACACAGCCGCCTTCTGCCCTGACCCGAGCCTGCCATCAGGTTTCGGGCAGGGTGTCGATCCGGGCCGCCAGCACGAAGTCATTTTCGTGCAGCCCACCTATCTTGTGTGTCCAGATTTCAACACTGGCATGGCCCCAGCCGAAGCTGATCTCCGGATGATGGCCCATCTCTTCCGCCAGCTCCCCGACATGGTTCACAAAGGTCAGCGCCGTCCTGAAGTCAGGAAACGTAAACTTGCGCCGGATTCGGTTGGCCTGCTCCGCCAGCTCCCAGCCTTCCACCTGTTGCAGCAAGGGCTGGATTTCGTCTCGCGTCAGGGCAGGCACATCGCCTTTGCAGGGTACACATCGCTTGTCGGACAATGACATATTACACCTCACATCCAAGGGTTGTTACTTGCAGTCTAGTCACGCAAGGCGCCCCCGTCATACGTGAAGATCGACCTGTCCAAATTGAACTCCGGCCTGCATTTAGTTAATATATTAACTTGTAGAGAGGAGAGATTCATGAACATCAAACTGTCGGTGGTCGACCAGTCACCCGTACACGGCTCACACGCAAAAATCGAAGCCCCACGCCTGACCGTTGAGCTTGCCCAGCTCTGCGATAGCCTGGGTTATCATCGTTACTGGGTTGCCGAACACCACGACAGTATCCACTTCGCCAACCCCTGCCCGGAAATCATGGTAGCGACCATCGCCAGCATGACCGAAAACATCCGCGTCGGCAGTGGCGGCGTCATGCTGTCCCACTACAGCCCGTTGAAAGTGGCTGAATGCTTCAAGATGATGGCCACGCTGCACCCGGATCGTATCGACCTGGGGATCGGGCGCGCGCCCGGCGGCACGGGCCTCACATCGCATGCACTGGCCTACCCGCATGAGCCGCATCACGGGGACCTCTACGCGCAACAGGCACGCCTGCTGGAAGGTTTCGTCAACGGCTCTCTGCCTGATAACCACCCCTACAGCAATATCAGCGTGTTGCCGGATAATCAGCCGTCGCCCGAGCTCTGGATGCTGGGCTCCAGTGGCGGCAGTGCCGGTCTGGCAGGCCACCTTGGCTACAATCTTGCTCTGGCCCGCTTTATTGATCCGGATAACTGCCACCCCTCCATTTTCAAGGCCTATCTGGACGAGTGGCACAAGGCAGGCCATCAAGGCGAGCCCAACAAGATACTGGCGATCGCCTGCATCTGTGCGGAAACGGAAGAAGAAGCGCGACTGAAGGCAGGTACAGCGGTATACCGCAAGCTCGCGGCCCAGATGGGACAGCGGGAAGATTTCCTTACACCTTCAGAAGTACAGGACCGATATGCCGCCTTGTCACTCTCTGAACAGGCGGCTTATGACCATATCCTCAATGGCTACACCGTCGGAACACCTGAGCAGTGCAGGCAGGAGATCGAACAGCTGGCGACTGCCTTTGAGTGCGATGAAATTGCAACCGTGACAGTCACACACAGCCATCAGGACCGCATGGACAGCTACCGCCTTCTGGCCAGCCAGTTCTGATACCGCTCAGCCCCGGGGCATCGGCTCCCGGGGCTGATATCAGACCCGCTTCTGGTATATCACCAGCGCAATGCCTCCCAGAATGGCCATTGAAGCCAGCACCAGCCGCAACGTCAGCATCTCGTCCAGCCAGAGCACGCCGCCCAACGCCGCGATCACGGGCACACTGAGCTGAATACTGGCAGCGGCACTGGCTTTCCAGGCGGGCAATACCCAGTACCAGATGGCATAGCCAAGGCCCGAGGCAAGGCCACCGGATGCCACGGCGTAGAACACACCCTGCATCGAGATATCCGCGCCGGGCCCCCCCAACAGCAGCAGCGGCAGACTCAAGGGCGCTGCACGCAGAAAATTTCCGGCCGTTACTCGCGTTGGATGCCCACTGCCACGACCTCGCAAGGAGTAAATGCCCCAGGCAATACCCGCCGCCAGCATCAACAGGGCTCCCTGCAGAGGCGGCGCCGACAATCCCGGCATCAACAGCCCAACCAGCCCGCCAAGCGCTAGCATCAGCCCGAGAACCTGTAGCGCCGTAAAACGCTCCCCCTTGACCAGACCGTATCCGATCATGGTGGCCTGTACGGCCCCAAAGAGCAGCAAGGCTCCCATGCCCGTTTCGAGACTGATATAGGCGAATGAAAAACCGGCCGCGTAGACAAACAGTGCCAGTGCAGAGGGCCAGCTGCCGTTGCCACTTTCCGCGTCATAGTGGGCTCTTACCAACAGCCAGAGCACAGCCGCACCGGACAGCAGGCGGATTACCGTGAAGCTCGCGGCATCAATGTGCCCTTCACCCAGGGCGGCTCGGCACAACAGGGAGTTACCGGCAAACGCCAGCATGGCCAAAGAGGTCAGGCCCAGTAACGCCGGCAATCTGAGTGCCATGAAAACTCCCTCCCTGTCGAATCCGGTGCGCGCACAATCACTCATGTGCCGTTACACAATAGCTCAGTAAGTGATTGTTGTAACACTTATTCTCTCGCGCCATCAAACACTGTCAAAAGCAGGACAAGGGGCTTAGCGTACGCTGAACGTCCCCTCCATGCCCTTATGCTCAAGCCCACTCATGTAGAAGCTGTATTCACCCGGTTTGATCGGCACAAAATAGATTTCCGCCTCACCTTCACGCTCAAACTC
This sequence comes from Marinobacterium alkalitolerans, assembly GCF_017776525.1. Taxonomy (GTDB): domain Bacteria; phylum Pseudomonadota; class Gammaproteobacteria; order Pseudomonadales; family Balneatricaceae; genus Marinobacterium; species Marinobacterium alkalitolerans. The sequence continues at coordinate 30,977 of NZ_JACVEW010000027.1, read as the reverse complement.
AAGCTCGGTCAATGAAACCGCCTTGATCTCCATATCTCCGGCTTCCACCTTGCGCAGGAAGATGGAGGCGAAAAACTCAGGGGCCTGCATGGCATATTCCTTGCGTCCGGTCGACTCGACCTTGAGCTTGTAGGCCTGCCCGGTTTCCAGTTCATAACGATTGACTGACATAGAGTAATCACTCTGCTCGCTGCCCAGCACCAGATCGGGCAACCGCTCGGGACGCGTGGTCAGGTCTCCTTCAGCCATCGCAGCGGGTGCGGCCATGAGACTGGAAAACATCAGGGTGGCCAGGGCCAGTGAACGGGTGGGGGTCGACATGATTCAGTCCTTTCATTGCTGTTATTTCCCACCATCCTAGAGACCTGCCCGCGCCACAACATACTACTTCGGTACTGAATGTTTCCGACTTTCTGAATATTTCATCCCGACACACTCCTCCCTAAGCTGGCTCCATAACAACGATAAGCCAAGAGTATGAAAATGAAGCGCCTCCCCCGACTGATGCTATCGGCATTGCTGGCCGCGCCACTGGGTCTGCAGGCCGCCACGCAAGAGATCCATATCGGCTACCTCGGCTTTGAGCCGGATCATGGCCCCGTACTGTCCAACATTCTGCCGGAGCCGGCTGATGCAGGCTTGCGCGGTGCCGAGCTGGGCATCAATGACAGCAACACTACCGGCCGCTTTCTCAAGCAGCACTACACCCTGCACGCCACCAGTACTGACCGGCAAGACGAGATCGTGCAGGCAGCTGAAACCCTCTATCAACAGGGTGTGCGGCTGTTCGTGCTGAACCTGAACACCCGGCAGCTGATTGACGTTGAGGCCGCGCTCAACGATGACGTGCTGCTTATCAATGCAGGCAGTCAGGACAATACACTGCGCACCAGCCAATGTATTCCCGGCATGCTCCATACCCTGCCCTCACGCGCCATGCTGACGGACGCACTGGCGCAATGGCTCGCCTCACGTCGCTGGCAACGCTGGCTGGTCATCGAAGGCAATCAGCCTGAAGACCGCCGCTATGCCGATTCCCTGCTCAGAAGCGCTCAGCGCATGGGCGCCACAATTGTGGAGCGCAAGGCCTGGAGTTATGACACCGATCTGCGCCGAACGGCTCAGAAAGAGCTGCCCCCGTTTACCCAGACCGATGAGTACGACGTGGTGGTCGTGGCGGATGAACGCGGGGATTTCGGCGAATACGTGCCTTACAACACCTGGTACCCGCGTCCGGTGGTCGGGACTCAGGGCATGTCCCCGGTGACCTGGCATCGTGTTGTCGAGGCCTGGGGCGCCGCTCAACTGCAGAGCCGGTTCGAGACGCTGGCCGACCGCTGGATGAACGGGCGTGACTACGCCAGCTGGGCCGCTGTGCGTTCGGTCGCGGAAGCGGTAACGCAGACCCGCAGCACTGACCCGAACACCCTGAAGGCATTCATTCTGTCGGATCAATTCCAGCTCGGCGCCTTCAAGGGACGCAAGCTGACCTTCAGAGACTGGAGCGGTCAGCTTCGCCAACCCATCCCGCTGGTTCACCCCCGTGCACTGGTATCCCAGTCCCCTCAGGCCGGCTTCCTGCACCCGAAAACCGATCTGGATACGCTGGGCTTCGATGCCAGCGAGAGCCAGTGTTCAGTCAAAGGAGATTCCTGATGTTCAAGCCCCCCTTCCTCAAGTCACTGTTGCTGAGCGCTCTGATGGCAGCGCCGGCAGCTCAGGCTGCGACCGCCTATGTGTCCAACGAAAAGGACAATACGCTGTCAGTCATTGATCTGAACACGCTGGAGGTCACCGATACAATCGAAGTGGGTGAACGCCCGCGCGGCATTGCGCTGTCAAAGGACAAGACGCGGCTCTACATCTGCGCCAGCGACTCCGATACCGTTCAGGTGATGGATCTGGCCACCCACCGCATCATCAGCAACCTGCCCTCGGGTGAAGACCCGGAGCAGTTTGCACTGCACCCTGACAACAAGCGCCTGTACATCTCCAACGAGGACGATGCGCTGGTGACGGTGGTCAACACCGAGAGCCACGAGGTACTGGCCCAGATCGAAGTCGGGGTCGAGCCGGAAGGCATGGCGGTAAGCCCGGATGGGCGCTGGGCCGTGAACACCAGCGAAACCACCAGCATGCTGCACTGGATCGACACGGAAACACACGAGCTGGTGGACAATACGCTGGTCGACCAGCGCCCCCGCCACGTGGAATTCAGCCAGAACGGTGAGATCCTCTGGGCCTCTTCCGAAATCGGCGGCACCGTCTCTGTAGTAGACGTGGCCAGCCGTGAAATCATCAAGAAGCTCAGCTTCAAGATCCGTGGCATTCATCCGGACAAAATCCAGCCCGTAGGCGTGAAGCTCTCGGCCGACGGACGTTACGCCTTTGTCGCCCTGGGCCCGTCCAACCACGTTGCGGTGGTCGATGCCAGTACCTATGAAGTGCTGGACTACCTGCTGGTGGGTCGCCGCGTCTGGCACATGGAATTCACCCCCGACCAGCGTTACCTGTTGACCACCAATGGCGTCAGCGGTGATGTGTCGGTGATCGATGTCGACGCACTGAAAGTCATCAAATCGATCAAGGTCGGACGCTACCCCTGGGGTGTGGTCACACTGGAGTAAAACATGGGGATCGAGGTAGAAGGGCTGTCATTTCATTATGGCAGCCGCAAGGCCCTGAATGACGTGAGCTTTCAGCTTGAAAGCGGTCGCCTGAACGCTTTGCTGGGCCCCAACGGCGCCGGCAAGAGCACCCTGTATGCCTTGCTGACCCAGCTGTATTCACTGCAGTCAGGCGACATCCGTCTGGATGGAGTTCCCACGCGCCGCCAGCCCCGTGCGCTCAAGCAGACGCTGGGGGTGGTGTTTCAGCAGAGCACCCTGGATCCGGACCTGAGCGTGCTGCAGAATCTGGAATACCACGGCGCCCTGCATGGACTCTCGCCCAAACAGGTACGTCAGCAGGCCGAATCGCTGCTGGCTGAGCTGGGACTGGCAGATCGCCTCAAGGACAGCATTCGCAGTCTCAACGGTGGCCATCGGCGTCGGGTCGAGATCGCACGCGCGCTGCTGCACCGACCGTCCATTCTGCTGCTCGATGAGGCCACCGTCGGACTGGATACCGCCGCACGCCAGGCCATCAATCGCCATGTACGCGGCTTGTGCCAGCAACATCAGCTTACCGTGCTCTGGGCCACGCATCTGATCGAAGAGATCGAGCCGGATGACCCGGTGCTGATCCTGCATCAGGGCAGACTGCTGACACAGGGGCGTGCACAAGACCTCTGTGCTCAACAGGGCACGCACTCGCTGGCGGAAACCTTTGAGCAACTGACTGGCCTGAAGGATACGCCCCCATGTCACTGAGTGCCTATTTCATCGCCTTCACGGGCATACTGAAACGCGAATTCCTCCGCTTTCTGCACCAGCGGACCCGCTTTCTCAGTGCGCTGGTGCGCCCTTTGCTCTGGCTGGTCGTTTTTGCCGCCGGTTTTCGGGCCGCTCTGGGGGTATCCATTATTCCCCCGTACGAAACCTACATCACCTACGAAACCTATATCCTGCCGGGGCTGTGCTGCATGATTCTGCTGTTCAACGGCATGCAGGGTTCCCTGTCCATGGTGTACGACCGTGAAATGGGGAGCATGAAGGTTCTGTTGATGAGCCCACTGCCGCGCCCCTGGCTGCTGTTTTCCAAGCTGGTTGCCATCGCGCTGTTATCACTGGCTCAGGTGTATGCCTTTATCGGGCTGGGCTGGCTGGTCGATGTGGAGCCGCCGCTGGTCGGGCTGCTGACAGCGCTGCCGGCTCTGCTGCTCACCGCATTGATGCTGGGGGCCATAGGGCTGTTTCTGTCATCGCGCATTCGGCAACTGGAAAACTTCGCCGGGGTGATGAACTTTGTCATTTTCCCAATGTTTTTCATGTCATCGGCACTCTACCCGCTCTGGAAAATGCGTGAATCCAGCGAGTGGCTCTATTGGGTCTGCAGTCTTAATCCCTTTACCCATGCCGTCGAGCTGGTGCGCTTCGCACTGTATGCGGAGTTCAACGGGCAGGCATGTCTGATCACACTGGCCACGACGGTCGTGTTTACCGTATTGGCGTTGATGGGGTTCAGAGCCGAACAGGTTGCGCGCCCGAAAAAGGGTTGATGCCGCTCAACCGGCGATCAGGTGTGTCATCAAGGCCCGGAGCTTGCCGGGCTTGACCGGCTTGTTCAGCACCTGCACGCCAGCTGCACGGAAATCGGCACGGGTGTCCGAGGTGCGGTCTGCGGTCAGCATCATCATGGGCACGGCATCCATTCCGGCCGCGTTCAGGAGGCCCCTCAGCTCCAACCCGGTGCGTGCTTCTTCAAGGTGGTAATCCGCCAACACCAGATCCGGGCGTTGCCGGTGGCACAGCGTGATGGCGTCATCCAGTGTCATGGCCAGTTCGGCCTCAATACCCCACCCTTGCAGCAACGCATCCATACTGGCAAGAATCTCCGGGTCGTTATCCAGCACCAGCACCCGCTTGCCCGCGATGGCATCGGGCGCCGCCATGGGCGGCTGAGCGGCCCCGACCAGACTGGTGGGCATGTGCGCCGCCAGCGGCACACGCACTTCAAAGCAGGAACCGGCGCCCTCCACTGAACGCACCCCAAGTGGATGCTCCAGCATGCGGGCAATGCGGTCGACAATCGCCAGCCCCAGCCCCACGCCGCCCTTGCGCGACTGATGATGGGACAAACGGCAGAATTCCATAAAGATCGCTTCCTGCTTGTCATCCGGGATGCCACCGCCGGTGTCCCACACCTGCAGCAACAGGTGTTGCCCCTGACGGCGCAGCCCCATGAGCACGCCACCTTCATCCGTGTAACGGAAGGCATTACTGAGAAAGTTGCGCAGGATGCGAGTCAGAAGGCGAGGATCGCTGGTGATCCAGAGATCGCGCTGATGGACGCGAAAGCTCAACCCGGCAGCCTCTGCCACCGGCTCGAATTCGGCCTTGAGGCTGTCCAGCAGACGGGTAATTGGAAAGCTCTGAAACTCGGGCTGAACGGCATTCTGATCCAGCCGGGAAATGTCGAGCAGATCCGTCAGAAGTTGCTCGGCACCGTCCAACGCCAGGTGGACCCGGTCTACGAGATTGGCTTCGGTATCCGGCAGACTGCGTTCCTGCAGCGCGGCGATCAGCAGCCGTGCCGCATTCAGGGGCTGCAGCAGGTCATGACTGGCGGCCGCCAGATACTTGTCCTTACTGCGATTGGCCTCCTCCGCCGCGGCTCGGGCCAACTGTGCGGCCTGCTCCGCCTGCTCACGTGTTTTCACCTCCTGCAGCAGGCGCTGGTTCACCTCCATCAGTTCACGAGTACGCTCTTCTACTCGCTGTTCAAGCTCCTCGTTCAGCGTATGCATGCGCTGCTGAACGCGCTTGCGTTCGGTGATATCGGCCACGAACACCACGATGTCGGAATGCTCACCACGGTTGCGCAGCAGAATATTCATCGACACTTCAACCGGGCTGCCATCGGCACGGCGCAGCCGAGTCTCATAAAGGAACAACTGGCCATCGGCAATCAGGCGGGCAGTCATCAGTCTGAACTCACGCTCGCTGAACAAAAGGTCAGTGGCGAAGTTGAGCCCCTCGGTCATGGCCGACTCATCGGGATAGGCACAAATACGTGTCAGCGCCCGATTCACCTTGCCGATACGCCCTGTGAGGTCGGCCTGAAAGATACCGTGCAGCGCGTTTTCAAAGAGCCATTTGTAGCGGTTGCGCTCCTCCTCAAGTTCCTCGATCTTGCTCAGGAGCTCGGGGTAATAGCTCTTGCGAGCGGACTGGCCGCCCAGTCCGATCAGGTCTTCAAATGTCAGTTCAGCCGCGTCAGAGGGCTTCTTCATACACGGCCTCAACATCACGCCGGTTGGATTTGCGCGGGTTGGTCAGAATACAGGGATCCTTGATCGCATTCTGGCTCAGGTAAGGAATATCGGTAATGTGCACGCCCTGCTCGGCCAGGCTCTGATACAGGCCCACCTCGCGCTTCAGGGCAATCACATGCTGCATCAGGCGTCGCTTGATCTGGGACTGACTCAGCCCGCGCGGGTCAATCCCCATGGTTTCAGCCACTACGCGGAACCGATCCGTGGCGGCGCTGTAGTTGTAGTCGATCACATGCTCCAGCAGCATGGCGTTGCACAGGCCGTGCGGCAGATCCAGATAGCCTCCCAGGCTGTGGGACATGGCGTGTACCGCACCGAGAATGGCGTTGGAGAAGGCCAGCCCCGCTTTCATCGACCCCAGCATCACCTGCTCACGCAAGTGGCCATCTTCAGGCTGCTCTACCAGCAGCGCCAAGTGGGTATTGATCAGCCGGATCGCATCCAGCGCGTGCATGTCCGTCAGCGCTCCGCTGCCGGTGGAGACGAAGGCTTCTATGGCATGTACCAGCGCATCCACGCCGGTGCAGGCTGTCAGAAAGCTGTCCATGGTGCGTGTGGTATCGGGATCGATCAGGGCCACGTCCGGCACCACGGATTTGCTGACGATGGAAAACTTGAAGCGCTCTTCGGTGTTGGAGATGATCGCGAACTGTGACACATCGGCCGAAGTGCCCGCTGTGGTCGGAATGAAGATCAGCGGCGGTATCGGGCTCTCAATCCGATCCACACCTTCAAATTCAATAATGCTGCGTCCGTGCGTACTGACAATTCCGATCCCCTTGGCACAGTCCATCGGGCTGCCGCCCCCCACCGCCACAATCACGTTGCAGCCCTGCTCACGATACAGCTCCGCGCCCCGCATGATCTGCTCAACGCGGGGATTGGGGCTCACATCGGTAAAGCGGACACAGGGGATACATTGCTCGGCCAGCAGCGTTTCGATTTCATCGACCCAGCCGGCAGCTTCAACACCGGGGTCAGATACAACCATGACCTTGCGGGCACCAAAGGTGCTGGCATAGTTGGCAACGGTTTTGCGGGCACCACTGCCAAAAATGATCTCGGGTGAGACAAACTTGCGCAGACGGGAGATGTCAGAACTCATACTTCAGCCTCTAACGGGTGCAGGCCCCGCATCATCATTATTGTTATTGGTCTCATTATACTGAGCCGCCCGCAGCCGAACAGTCTACAAAGGTGCACAAAATGTCACAAAACTGCACATTCCGTCGCATCTTTATGCTTTAGTATTAGATACCATTGTCCTCATAAACTCTCGCCAAGGCAGCACTGCGCTGCATCAGGGAAAGGAGGACAATTCCGACATGGAAAAACAATCAGCCCTACACCAGCACGTGGTTATCGTGGGGGGCGGTGCCGGTGGTCTTGAGCTGGCCACACGCCTGTCCCGCAAGTACCGCCGCAAGGGCCTCAAGGTCACGCTGATCGACGCCGAAACCACCCATATCTGGAAACCTTTGCTGCACGAAGTGGCAACGGGCTCTCTGGATGCCGGCATCGACGAACTGAGCTACTCCGCTCAGGCCCGCAGCGCCGGCTTCAAGTTCCAGGTGGGCCGCATGGAAAGCCTCAATCGCGATCAGCGATGCATTCATCTGGCCGAAGTAAAAGGACAGGATGGTCAAACACTGCTGCCGGCCCGCACGCTGTACTATGACTACCTGATCATGGCCGTTGGCAGCGTGACCAATGACTTCGGGGTTGAAGGGGTTGCAGAGCACTGCACCTTCCTTGATTGCCGCAACGAAGCGGAGCAGTTCCGCCGCACCTTGCTGGAAGCCTACCTCAAGGCCAGCAACAGCCCTGACCAGCGCCTGCGTATTGCGATTGTGGGAGCCGGAGCGACCGGCGTCGAGCTGTCCGCTGAACTCTTCAACGCAGCCAAGGAACTGGCGGCCTATGGCATATCGAAACTCGAACGTGATCGCCTCGATGTGGTGCTGGTGGAAGCAGGCCCCAGTATCCTGCCCGCACTGCCCGAACGCATCTCGTCAGCAGCCCGGTCAGAGTTGAGCAAACTCGGCGTAAATGTGCGTGAAAACACCCGCATCACCTCCGTGAATAAGGCCGGACTGGTCACGGATGAAGGCGAGGTCATCGAAGCGCAGCTTAAAGTCTGGGCCGCAGGGATACGCGCACCCGATTTTCTGGCGCAACTGGACGGACTGGAGTGCAACCGCATCAATCAACTGGTGGTGAACCCGACCCTGCAAACCACGCTGGACAAGCGCATCTTTGCACTGGGTGATTGCGCCGCCTGCCCCAGACCGGACGGGTCAGGTAACGTGCCTCCACGTGCTCAGGCCGCCCACCAGATGGCCAGTCATATCTACAAGCACTTCAACCGCATCCTGCGTGATGAGCCCATCCCCGATTACGAGTACAAGGATTACGGATCTCTGGTGTCACTGAGCCGCTTCAGCACCGTGGGCAGCCTGATGGGCAACCTCACCAGTGGCAGTCTGATGGTGGAAGGCCGTCTGGCCCGGGTCGTATACGTGTCACTCTATCGTCTGCACCAACTGGCGGTACACGGGTACATCAAAACCTTCTTGATCACGCTGGTAGACCGCATAAATAAGGTGATCAGACCCCGACTCAAGCTGCATTAACCCTTTCGAGTCATTCACGGCAATGAGCGTTTTACCGGCCCGCTAGGCCGGTATTTTTTTGCGCCTTTTCCGGTTTTGCTACACTTCCAGTGCATATACAGAGGGTCCACCGCATGTTTACACGTGAGATCGCCGACCGTCTTTTCAAGGCTGCGCTCATCGCCGACAGCCATGCACTCGGTCTGCACTGGATCTATGACACCGACCTGCTCGATCGCGAGCCTCTCGACTTAAACCGCCTGCATGCCCCCATGAGCCATTGGCATGGCATCCGCCAGGCGGGCGAGCAAACCCATTATGGCGACCAGCTGGTTCATCTGGTTGAGTACTGCCGCCAGCACCCCAGAATTGAGCAGGAACACTACCAGCGTGCCTGGGCCAGCTTCATGCAGCACTACACCGGCTATCAGGACAAGGCGACGGTGACCACTCTCGAGCGCCTTGAACACGGGCGCGCGCCGGCCGCCTCCAGCTCAACCGAGCTGTCAGCCGTGATTCGCATGATCGCGCCGCTGACACTGGCGAAAGACCGGGACGATTACCTGGATCAGGTCACCGCTGCCGTCAGTGCCACTCACGACTCCGAACTGACCATTCAAACGGCGCACTATTTCGCCCGGGTGTTGATCGATGTGCTGTCAGGCCGTGACCTGATCCGCTCTCTTGAGCGTCACCTCGATCAACTGCCACCTGAACTCCAGACGCTGGCTACCGAGGGGCTCGCATCTGCCGGTGAAGACACACGGCACACATTACGCCGATTTGGCATTGCCTGTGATACCCGGCACGGTTTGCCGGGCATCCTCCATCTGGTTGCCCGCTTTACCAGCCTCGAGCCGCTAATGAAAGAAAACGTTCTGGCAGGCGGAGACTCCAGTGCTCGCGGCATGGTCGCAGCCGTACTCCTTACGGCGGCAGACCCTGATCAACCCGAGCGACTGCCGGCACATCTTCTACCCTGCATACTGGTATCAAAAACGCCCTAACATAAAGGTATGACCAAAAAGTTGCGTTGACTCACAAGCAGAAATGCATAGAATTGCGCCCTTTTATAATTTCCACTTGCGTGGACGCATGCTCTTTTTTGATATCGACTATAATTAAACAACTATTTGCCTCACCGCAGCAATCTTGTGCGCAGGCCAGCCCCCACCCAATAACGATACGAGCATGCCCAGACAACCGGGGCTGAAAGACACACAACGCAGGACCCGGTAGCCATGAGAAAGAACCTGCCCGTCACCACCAATGAGCGTCGTCTTGAGCCTCATGACAAGCTGATCTCCACGACGGATGTTCAAGGCAACATCACTCACTGCAACGATGTCTTCATCAACATCAGTGGTTTTTCACGCGATGAACTGCTCGGCCAGCCGCACAATCTGGTCCGTCACCCCGACATGCCCGAAGCGGCCTTCCAGATCATGTGGGAGCACCTCAAGGCCGGCCGACCGTGGATGGGGCTGGTAAAGAACCGTTGTAAGAATGGTGATTTCTATTGGGTCAATGCCTATGTCACGCCGATCACCGAAGGCGGACAAACCATTGGCTATGAATCGGTGCGTGTCTGCCCTTCACGCAAGGATGTCGCCCGTGCCGAGGCGGTCTACAGCGCGATCAACAAACGCGGCAAAGCCCCCTCCAACCTGCAGCTGCCCTGGCCTTGGATCACCCTGGGCGCAGGCCTTCTGGGCAGTGCTCTGCTCAGCACATCCGGCTACACCCTGCCGGCTATGGGACTGCTGGCCGCTGCATCTGCAGGCTCGCTGGCACTGCAGCAACAGCAATGCAAACACAAGCTGGACAAGCTGCTTGGCCTGATGCCCAGAGCCTTTCGTCATCCTGTTGCCGCGGCGACCTATACCGACGACAGCGGCAAGTTTGCTGAGTTGCAGGTCGCCATTCTCAGTGAAAGCGCCCACCTGGATACAGTGCTCACACGTATTGATGAAGTCTCCCAGACCCTGAACAGCAAGGCGTCCGGCAGCCTGGAAAAGAGCGAGCGGGCATTTGAAGCCATGCGCAAGCAGCAGCATGAAACCGACCAGGTGGCAGCGGCCATGCATCAGATGAGCGCTACCATCAATGAAGTTTCGGGGCATGTGCAGGAAACCGCAGAGCATGCCGACAGCTCCAACACCACGGCACTGAAGGGCCGTGAGCTGGCCTCAACCACCAGTCGATCAATTGCTCACCTCGGTGAAACCGTTCACGGCATTTCCGAGTCCGTCACCGCCCTTTCCGAGCAGACGGAACAGATTGCGCAGGCCGCTGAGATTATTGAGCAAATCGCTGATCAGACCAATCTGCTGGCACTGAACGCCGCCATCGAAGCCGCACGTGCCGGTGAGCATGGTCGCGGGTTCGCGGTTGTCGCCGATGAAGTGCGTGAGCTGGCATTGAGAACGCGCGGCTCAACTCAGGAGATCCACGGCATCGTCACCGAACTCCAGTCACGCGCACGGCGCTCGGTCGAAGTCGCAAAGGAAGGTGAAACCGAAGCGGCTGACGGTCTGGCTCAGGTAAAAGAAGCCGAACAACTGCTGAACGATATTGCCGAACGGATGGGCAGCATTGCCAACATGTCGCTGCAGATGGCCACGGCCATTGAGGAGCAGGCTCAGGTTTCGGAAGATATCAGCCAACAGGTCGTCAATATCTCCAACCTGTCCAATGAAAGCCTTGAGGAAGCCGGTGAGTCAGCCAATACCACCCGGGAATTGCGCAAGCTCTCCAGTGACATGCACGAGCTGGTCACCGGCTTCAAGCGGTGATCAGGCGACAATCATGGCCACACATGCGGCCGTCAGAGCGCCCATACTGATATTGAAGTAGCGCCAATGGCGAGCCGTGGTGAGCAGCCGTCCGATCATGACGCCAAACCCGGCCCAGATCGAAATCGACGGAATGCTCACCGCCACCATCAGGCCCATCAGCAACAGCGCCGAAGCCACGAACGCATCACCCGCCAGGGTAAAAGACGCCACACCTGAAATCGACATGATCCAGGCCTTGGGGTTGGCAAACTGGAACGCCGCGGCCTGCCAGAATGTCAGCGGCTTGCCCTGATCATCTGCTGCCGCCGGCGGAGGTGCAGAGGCTATTTTCCAGGCCAGCCACAACAGGTAGGCACCACCAATCACTTTCAACACCGTCTGCAGCTGCGGCCACTGCTCAAACACGGCCCCAAGCCCGAGCGCCACGGCCGCCAGCAGTACCAGGCAGCCGATCACGACCCCGAAAATATGGGGCAGTGTGCGGCGGAAGCCGAAGTTGGCACCGGATGCCGTCAGCATCATATTGTTGGGCCCGGGTGTCGCCGTCATGGTAAACGCGAACACCGAAGCAGGCCCGATCAGCGGAAGCAGTTCGCTAAAGGGGGCGTTCATGGCGGTGATATCCTTAATTGTAGGGGTTCTTTCGGGAGAAAATCGGCATAAATTCACCATTGAACCGATACAATAAACTTTATTACCGCATGATTGTTTGAGCAATGTTTACTTTGTGACCGATACAATCTAATGTCACCCTGACAATTGGACTGGAGAGACTTCATGGACCTGCAAGAGCGCGCACGCCAGCGGTGTCACTGGCTTCCCGACCTGTCTGCCTCCTCGCCGCCAATGTACAAGGCGCTGGTAGAACAACTGGCACAGGACATCGCCTCAGGTGCAATCAAACCGGGTGATCGTCTGCCCCCTCAGCGCCTGCTGGCCGATGCGCTTCAGGTGACGGTGGGTACCGTGACCCGCGCCTACCGGGAAGCCGAGCGTCGTGGCCTGGTGGAGGCCAAGGTTGGCAGTGGTACACGTGTGCGCGGCACTCAAGAACAGGCCCCCAATTTTCACCACCTTACCCGTGCCGGCCAGGACAGCATCGACCTGTCACTGAGCGTGCCCATCCCCAATCCACTGCGCCAGCAGCAGCTCTCGGCGATGATGGAGCAGTTGTCACAGATGCCGGAAGCGCTGCAGACCGCCCTGAACTATCAACCTGAGCAAGGCTGCCTTGAGCAGCGCGAGCAGTTGAGTGCATGGCTGGCGCAGCAGGGACTGAGTATCGCGCCCGAAGAGATGATCGTCACCGAGGGGGGCCAGCATGCGGATTTTCTGACCCTTCAGGCCCTGATCAAGCCCGGTGAAGCGGTCGCCTCGGCAGCTCTCACCTACCCCGGCATGATTGCCGCCGCACGCCAGCTGGGGCTGAAACACTTGCCGGTCCCCACTGACAGCGAAGGTATTCGGCCCGATGCGCTGGAGCGCCTGTGCCAGCAGCAGCGCATACGCCTTTTGTACCTGATGCCCGAATACAGCAACCCCGGCGGCGAACACATGTCACTGGCACGCCGAAAAGCCATCGTAGAAGTGGCCCGCCGGCACGATATGCTGCTGCTGGAAGACGGGGTTCAGTTCGTACCTGCCACCCTGCGCGGCAAGCCGCTGTTTGAACTGGCGCCGGAACGTGCCCTGTATATTTTCAGCGTCTCCAAATTGCTGGCGGGCGGGCTTCGCTTTGGCGCCCTGCGCGCGCCTGCCAATCTGATGCCACAACTGCGTGCAGCACTCAGAGCACAATGCTGGGCGCCTCCCGGCCTGATGGGAGCGGTGGCCTGCCGCTGGCTGACCAGCAGCGATGCGGATGTTCTGTTGAACTGGCAATGGCAGGCACTGCAACAACGCCAGAACATTCTGTCGGAGGTACTGGCGGGCTATCCGGTTCGGTCACACCCCTGCGGCTTCAACGCCTGGCTGCCACTACCTGAACCCTGGCGTGCTTCCGAGTTCGTTCAGCATGCGGAAAAACAGGGCGTTACCCTGATCGCGTCCGATCCCTTCTGTGTCGGCAGTCAGCCGGCACCCCAGGCCGTTCGCATCTGTATTACCCCGCCACCAACGGATGACATTCTGCGGCAAGGGCTGGAACGGTTGCGAGCCATGCTGGATGAGGCGCCCCCCATGCTGGCGCCCCTGATTTGACCCGCCCCGGTGAAGCCGTGTTATACACTTCACCTGAAGACATTATTGCCATGGAGTATCAAGGATGTTGAGCGTAGAAGTGACCGGCCTGTTCGGGCTTATTTTGCTGATACTGGATGTGATGGCCATTATCAAAACCATTCAGAGCCGCGCCAGTACGGCAGCCAAGGTCTTCTGGGTAGTCGCCATTTTGATCCTGCCGCTGCTGGGTCTGATCCTGTGGTTTCTGTTTGGCCCCAAAGGCTCTGGCGCCCGCTAACAGATCCGTGGCAGCTGTGCGCCGGTCAGCGGCTCCAGTAGACGACGCCCGCCAAAGCGGCTTTTCACCTGTACCTTGCCGGGCCACTGATCGACCACCCGGCCGATCAGGCAGGCATCCTGACCCGCCGGGTGTCTGCGCATGGCCGCCAGCACCGCATCCGCTTCGGATTCCGGCAACACCGCTGCCAGCATCCCTTCGTTGGCCAGATAGGCCGGATCCAGGCCCAGAATTTCGCATACACCTCTGACTTCGGCCCGAATCGGCAGTGCATCTTCATCCAGCTGGAAACCGACTCCGGCGGTGCCGGCCATCTCACTTAACACGGTCGCCAAACCGCCGCGCGTCGCATCTCGCATGGCGTGAATGTCCCGGCTGGCTGTCAGCATCAGTTGCACCAGCTCATGCAAGGGCTGGCAGTCACTGGCGATATCCACTTGAAGCCCCAGATCACCGCGGGCCTGCATGATCGCGGCACCGTGATCGCCCAGTGTACCGCTGACGATAATCACGTCACCGGGTTCACACTGACGCGCCGCCATCTGGATACCGGCCGGAATGATTCCGATACCACTGGTGTTGATGAACACCTTGTCGGCCTTGCCACGGGGTACCACCTTGGTATCACCGGTCACGATGGCCACACCGGCTGCTCGGGCGGCCTGAGCCATGGAACGGGTAATACGGCGCAATAGCTCCAATTCCAGCCCTTCTTCCAGAATGAAGCCGCAACTCAGAAAGCGTGGAATTGCTCCCCCCACCGCCAGATCATTGAGAGTGCCGTTAACCGCCAGGGTGCCGATATCCCCACCGGGAAACTCAATCGGATCGACCACGTAACTGTCAGTGGTAAACGCCAGCCGATCCCCCAACAATGACAGCTCGGCAAGCGATGCCCGCGCCTGGTCTTCAAGCTGTCGCAGCTCCGGACAATCGAAGGCTGACAGGAACACGGATTCCAGCAGCTGGCGGGCGGCCAGCCCCCCTTCCCCCTGTGCCAGCGTGACCCGGCTGCTTGACTGGCTCATGGTGTCTCGTCTCCTCGATACTGGTAGCAGGCGGCACAGGCGCCCTCGGAGGAGACCATCAAGGCGCCCACGGGGTGCTCAGGTGTACATTCACGGCCAAACAGTGGGCAGGCACGTGGTTTCAGACTGCCCCTTAATACTTCCCCGCAGCAGGCGTATTCAGGTGTAGCTGCAGGCTCGGACTGCAGCACCGCTGCGAAACGCTGTTCGGCATCAAAGTGTGAGAAAGCCGTGCGGAACTGAAGCCCCGAGCCCTCTATTGCGCCCAGCCCTCGCCATTCCGACGATTGGGCCGGTTCAAACAGGGCATGAATGGCCACACAGGCCTGTGCATTCCCGGCCTCACTGACCACTCGCGCATACTGGTTTTCAACTTTCGGCTGTCCCGTCGCGAGCTGCTCCAGCACCATATGGATGGACTGCAGCAGGTCGAGCGGCTCAAAGCCCGACACGACCAGAGGACGCTGATAGCGCTGAGACACAAACTGATAGGGTGCCGTGCCGATCACCATGCTGACATGTCCGGGGCCGATAAAGGCATCCACGGCAAGCTCAGGATCATCCAACAACGCCTGTAAGGTCGGGATGATGCTGATATGGCGGGCTAACATACTGAAATTGTCCACCCCTTCCTGCTCGGCCTGAATCAGCGTCATGGCGGTCGCCGGAATGGTGGTTTCAAAACCGATGGCCAGGAACACCACCTCCTTTTCGGGGTGCTTTCGGGCAAGTTCCAGCGCATCCAGAGGCGAGTACACGGTGCGCACATCCACGCCTTCTGCCCGTGCCTGCAACAGGCTTTTGTGACTGCCCGGCACGCGCAGGGCATCACCGAAGCTGGCCAGAATCACATCCGACTGCTGCGCCATCGCAATGGCGGTGTCGATGCAGGCGCGCGGCAATACGCACACCGGACAGCCGGGACCATGCACCAGCTCCAGCCCCTGGGGCAGCAGTTGGTCCAGCCCATAGCGGAAGATGGTATGGGTATGACCGCCACAGACTTCCATCACCCGCACGACTTCGCGTTCTGCCAGCGGTGTCTGCGTCATCAATTGATCAATACGGGACAGCAGGGCCTGCGCCAGCGCCGGATCTCGGAACTCATCAACCAGCTGCATTCTCTGACTCCTGTTCCATCTGCTGCATCTCCTGCAGCAATGCCAGCGTTCGCTGCGCTTCATCACGGTCAATCAGGCTCATGGCGAACCCGACATGGACCAGTACCCACTGGCCCAACAGGTCTTCCGCCCGAGTCTGTTCATCCAGCAGGCAGGCCAGACTGACCTGACGCCGAACCCCGCTGATCTCGACCCAGGCCAGATCATCCGTTTCCAGTGCGACTATCTCACCGGGGATTCCAAGACACATCGGCTTACCCCTGTTCCAACTGAGCCCTCAGCTCATCCAGCTCCTGCTGCAAGTGCCCAATCCGTGTTTCCACCAGCGACTGGTACTCTCCTTCCAGCCAATCCAGCCATTCGGGCAGCCCCTCTCCGGTTGTCGCCGAAAGCTGAATCACCTCGATGCTCGGGTTGATCCGGCGTGCATACTCGATGCAGCGTTCCACATCAAAATCCACATGCGGCAGCAGGTCGGTCTTGTTGATGACCATGAGCCGTGAAGCGGCAAACATGTCGGGGTATTTAAGGGGTTTGTCGTCTCCTTCGGTGACGGACAGGATCACTACCTTGGCCGCCTCCCCAAGATCAAAGTTGGCGGGGCAGACAAGGTTGCCGACATTCTCGATATACAGAATGCCGTTCCTCAAGGCTCCAAGATCCTCCATGGCATGCCCCACCATGTGGGCATCCAGGTGACAGCCCGTGCCCGTATTGATCTGAACGGCATGGGCACCGGTCGCTTCGATGCGATTTGCATCCTGCCGCGTCTGCTGATCCCCTTCGATCACGGCCACTTCGATTCTGCCCAGCTGTGACTTGAGGGTTTCCTCCAGCAGTCGTGTTTTCCCCGCTCCCGGGCTGGACACCAGATTCAGCACCAGCAGGCTGTTACGGGCAAAGTATTCACGATTGGTCTGCGCGTACCGATTGTTGAGGCTGAACAGGTCCAGATCGACCTCCAAACGCCGACGCTGGCTCTGGCCTGCTTCCTTTTCTGCCGGCTGATGGCAGCCACAGGTTCCACACATGATTATTCAACCTCCAGTTCCTTGATAGCCACTCCGTCACCGCTGAGTAGTGCCAGCCCCTCGGCTGCGCAGTTCGGGCAGGGGTCGAACCGACTACTGACCGTGCAGATCTCGCCGCAGACACCACAACGTGCCCGGGCCGGCTGCTCCACTATATGCAGTGTAGCGCCATCAGCCAGTGTCCCGCGACTGCAGGCCGAAAACGCGAATTCCAATGACTTAGGCATGACAGCCGACATCGGCCCGACTTCGAGCCAGATTTCATGGACGCGGCTGAAGCCCTGCTGCTGAGCCTGCATCTCAAGCTGCTTGATGAGCGAGCGGCACAACGAGAGTTCATGCATGCTACCTCCCTTTCGATTGCAGGCGGGCCTGTGCCACGGCGATTTGGCCGACACTGAGCCCGGCATCGTTACAGGGTACAAGATGGTGACTCAGGGGTGTAAGGCCCTGTCGCTCAATCCCTTCGCACAGAGCAGCGAGAAGCCAGCGGTTCTGAAAGGAACCGCCCGTTAATACCACTGTGCTGAATGCATGGCGTTGCCTCAACCGGCTGATCACCGTTAGAAGACTCTCGGCAATACCGGTATGAAAGGCGGCAGCCATTTCCTGCACGCAGCGCCCCGCAGCCATATCGTTATTGATGGCATGCCATAGAGGCGCCGTATCGAGCTGCAGGCCTTCAGGCCCGTCAGACCAGCGCATGGAATACCCTGACACCGGCTCAGCGCACTGGCGCGCCAGGTGTTCAAGCTTGATGGCCGCCTGACCTTCGTAGCTGATGCCATTCGGATAGCAGCCCAGCGCCGCTGCAACTGCATCAAACAGCCGCCCCATCGAGCTGGTCAGGGGTGCATTCACACCTTGCTGAATCATTTTGAGCAACGGCGCGACCGGCTTTCCCGCCAGTGCCTGGAACCGCTCTGTTTGCCTGGCCGGATCAATCCCGGCCTGATACAGCAGACTGACCAGAACCCGCCAGGGCTCACGAATGGCCTGAGCACCTCCCGGCAGGTGGAAAGGGGTTAGCCAGGCAAGGCGCTTAACACTGCGATAGTCTCCCAGCAGGCACTCCCCGCCCCAGAGCGTTTCATCATCGCCATAGCCGGTGCCATCCAGGCACAGGGCCAGGACCTGCGGGCCATCCAGCGGGTAATGATTGTCCACCAGACAGGCAGCCAGATGGGCATGATGGTGCTGCACCTGATACAGCGGCAGATCCTGCTGCTGCGCCTGTTGCACCGAGTGGTATGCCGGATGCCGATCAGCCACGAGCTGCTCAACCGGCTGCCGGTACAGCTGCGAAAGCCCTTGCTGCAACGCCTGATGCGCTTCCAGCGTATCCAGCTCGGCCAGATCCCCCACCTGCGGAGAGAGTGCCCAGCCACCTGACGTGCTCAGGCACAGCGTATTCTTGAGATCGCCCCCCAGCCCCAGCAGGCAACCTGCTGCCTCGAACCCTTCAGGTGACGGCAGGTGCACAGGAGCGATCCCCCGCCCGGGGCGAATCACCTGCACGCGATCCGTCACAGGGTGAATGCGTACGACCGCGTCATCGACCCGGTTATGGATCTCAAGATCGTGCAGCAGAATATAATCGGCCCCCAGCGCCAGAAGGTCGCGCGCGGCCCTGTTGTCTATGCACTGGGGGCTGCCGGACAGGTTGCCACTGGTCATCACCAGCGGGCCTGCAAACGCCTGCATCAGTAATTCATGTATCGGTGTATAGGGCAGTAAACAGCCCAGCTCATCCGTGTCCGGCGCCAGCGATGCAGGCAGCTCCGGGGCGGCACACGGTTTGCGTTCACACAACAGGATGGGGGCCTGTGAACTGCCCAGAGTGCGTTGGTGAGCCGGTGTCAGGCGGACATACTGCTCGGCTATCTCAAGGTTCGGCATCATCACGGCCAGCGGTTTGGCAGGTCGCTGTTTCAACTGCCTCAGTCGGTCGATGGACCCGGCGTTGCGAGCATCACAGCAGAGGTGAAAGCCGCCCCAGCCTTTCAGGGCCACCAGCGCGCCCGCTGCCAGCCGCTCGGACAGATGCGCAAAGATGTCCTCGGTGACAACAGGGCCCTGAGCACTTTCCAGCCAGAGCCTGGGCCCGCAATCCGGGCAACTGATCGCCTGAGCATGAAAACGCCGATTCTCGGGGGATTCATACTCGGCCCGACAGGCCGGACACATGGGAAAGGCATCAAAAGTGGTGCGTTCGCGGTCATAGGGCGTTGCCCGAACCACCGAGTAGCGAGGCCCACAATGGGTACAGCTGATAAAGGGATAACGAAAACGCCGGTCACCGGGTGTGCTCAGCTCCTGCCGGCAGTGATCGCACATTGCCAGATCCGGCGACACCCGCGTAGCGCCCCCCAGCTCGCTGGAGGATTGAATGTGGAAGCCTGGGGGCAGTACCAGCTGATCCCTGTGCTCGACGTCACACTCCTCAATCCGTGCCTGATCGGGAAGGCCGGATCGCACCCGTTCCAGCAATGTGTCCAACTGATCAGCACTGGCCCGCAGCAGAACCTCGACCCCTTCGGAGGTGTTATAGACCTCGCCGCTCAGGCCCAACTTCGAGGCTTCACGCCAGATATGTGGCCTGAACCCGACACCCTGCACATTGCCACTGTAGCGCAGACGGTATACGAACTGAGGGTGTGAAGGTGAATTCGACATCCGTGCTCCTCTCACATTTCACCTGAACTTGGGCAGGCCAGCGCCTCAGGGCCGAAGCCGGCTCACTTCAGCCACTTTTCCATGTGAATATGGGGAATGCCCGCGTCCATGAACTCCTCACCATAGGGCGTATACCCGAGCTTGCGATAGAACGGAACCGCCTGCAGCTGGGCCCCCAGATAGGCGCGTTCACAACCAGCCCCTTTTGCCTCCTCCGCCAGCGCATTCACAATACCGGCTCCCACGCCAAGGCCACGAAAGTCTTTCAATACCGCCACACGGCCGATATGCCCATCATCCAGCACCCGCCCGGTGCCAACCGGCTGATCATCCACATAGGCCAACACATGCAGAGCGCAGGTATCCAGACCATCAAATTCCAGTTCCGGTGGCACCTCCTGCTCACCGACAAAAACGGTTTCACGAATGCTTGCAATGGATGCGCGTGCCGGGCTGTGAAACGAGACTTGCTGTACGCTCAGGCGACTGCTCATGGGTATGACGACTCCCCGTGATCTGAGTAACTGTTTGATCAATACCTTAGGGTTTTGCGGTATCCAAATCCAGCACAAGGGTATTAAGGAACACTTTTTCAGCCGATGTTGTGTCATGCTGTTACCTGCCGCCTGCAGCCAGGTTGTAAGGAACAACTGAAGTGTGGCACTCCCGGTCGGTCAGGGCGAGCAGCCCGAACCATGGAACCGATTCAATAATGATAAAAAGGAGACGGCTTTGACACATCATGCAACGAACACGACACACAACAGTGTTGATATCGGGCTGGGCTATCATCATGAAATCGAGGGCCTGTTCCAGTTTGGCGAGAACGGCCCAAGGCTTGAGGACGCCATCAGCTTTGTGTTCAACCAGACGCTTGAACGCGACCTGATGTTTGGTGCCTGGGCACAGGCGTACCGCAATGGCAACGGTGAATACCGGTTGAAAATCACCAGCCCTGACAATGATGTGTCCGCCTACGCCACACTGATTCCGAACTACATTGCGGCCGGCCGGCAGGCACTGGCGAACTATTATGAAGACATCCCGGCTCCTCCGCGTCCGGCATCGCTTCGGTCGTACCGGGAGATCGCCTCGCTGGCTCGGCACACTGTCGCCGAGCCAGCGGGGTCTTTGTAACACCCCTTACAACGTTATAGAAATGTCACCGTTTGCACGTTAACCTGTTGGTGATGCCATACAGTTCATTGGCTGTTGGCAAACGGTTTTTCACGCGCCCGTGCCCCCACTTGAGGCGTGCATAACAACAAGAAACTCTGGCAGAAAGCGCTGATACTCACCATGTTTCACTACTTTGGCTTTGGCTCCAACATGAGCATGCTCTCCCTGAGAGCCAAGGGCGTTACCCCGCTGGCATCGCACCGCGCCTGCCTGACCGGCTGGCGTTTACGCTTCAACGTACAGCACTTTTTCCGCCATGAAGGCGGCGTTGGCAACATCGAATATACCGGCAACCCGGAGGACCGTGTGCTGGGTGTGTTGCACGCCTGCCCTGATGAAGCCCTTGAGCGTCTGGATGCCGCTGAAGCCTATGGGCACGGCTACGACCGCATTGAAGTGGAGGTCGAAACCACGCCGCACGCCCCGGAACAGACCAGTGAGCGCGTCACGGCGCTGACCTATGTGGGCATGCCGGAGTTTATTAATGACCGCTGCCTGCCCAGCCGCCGGTACCTGAACATCGTGCTCGATGGTGCCCGACAGACCGGGCTGGATGAGGCGTACATCGAAGCGCTGGTCAGCCACCCGGTCCATGCACCGGGTTATTACCCGCCCTTTACGCCACCGCCCGGTGAATTCCCGACCTTCGACCGGGAATCACTGGCACGCCACCCGCTGTATACCGCCCTCTACGGGCATGTGTTCGACATGTCAGAGGCACGCCCCTTGCATGAATTTCTGAAAGGATTTTTTGGCGGCAAGGATATGACGCTGTTCCACCTGAAGCGTCTGGACAGCAGCAATGTTGACGAAACCATGGATGACATTCGGAATGGACGCCTTAATCAGGCTCAGCTGCAATACCTCAACGCCTACTTGAACGAGTACGCCTCAGAGTATCGCTATGCCGGCCGCTACCACTACGATAACGATTGAGGAGCCCCTATGGATAAGGCCCACACCTCTCTCTTCCCGCCGGCACTGGCCCACGGCGCCATCGAGGAAGTCTTTAAGGACGTCTTTTTCGTCAGCGGTGCCATGGAAACCGTTCTGATGGACCTGGACTGGCAGTTCAGCCGCAACATGACCATCGTCCGTGACGGTGATCGGCTGATCCTGATCAACAGCGTTCGCCTCAGTGATCCGGCGTTGAACGCGCTTGATCAGCTCGGGACCGTTACCGACGTCATCCGACTGGGTGCCCTGCACGGCCGTGACGACGAGTTCTATGTCGACCGTTACAACGCCCAGTACTGGGTCATGCCGGGCATGGATGCCGATCCGAGCCTCAAGGCCAAGGGACTGTCGGATGACAACCTGCCCATCAGTGGTGCTTCTCTGTTCCAGTTTGAAACATCCAACCTGCCCGAGGGTGTCATCCGCCTAGATCGCGAGGGCGGTATCCTGATCGCCTGCGACGCACTGCAAAACTGGCTGCAGCCGGACGAACACTTCTGCGACGCATCCCGCGAGCGGATGGAAGGCATGGGCTTCTTCACCCCCGCCAACGTGGGGCCGGTCTGGATGCAGGCCGCCGAGCCTGAAGCGGCTGACTTCGTCCGCCTGAAGCAGATACCGTTCAAGCACGCACTTTGTGGTCATGGTGAGCCCCTGCGCGACAGTGCGCATGAAGCCTACAGCGCTACTTTTAACCGCTTGTTCAACTGCTGATTGATCGACCCTGAGAGACACCCTTGATGCAAAGTACACTGCAGCTGCCCGGTTACACCCTACTGTCGTGCCTCTGGCGCACGGCCGGGCGCGTTGTCTATCGCGCCCGACGGGTGGCTGACGGAAGCGATGTCTGCATCGAGACGCTGGATACGGAATACCCGGACCGCACGCAGGTGGCGGCACTGCAGCATGAAGCCAGTATCGCCATGCGACTTGAGGGTGTTGAGGGCGTGCGTCGCATTCACCAGCTGCTGCCCCATGGCAGCGGCAACCTGGCACTGGTGTCGGATGACTGCTCGGGCTCACTGCAGACCCGGCGGGACGATGACGCCACCTCCCCCCCTCCGGTGGTGGAAACAGTTGAGCTGGCCATCCGGCTGGTGCGCATTCTGAGCGAAGTACATGCGCAGGAAGTGGTGCACAAGGGCATTTCACCCCGCAACGTTTTGTTCGATACCAAAGGCCAGCCGGTGCTGACCGGCTTCAGCATGGCCTCGGAGCTGGGGCAGGAGCGTCAGGCACCTCAGCTCTCGGACCAGTCTATCGGTCTGCTGGCCTACATCTCCCCTGAACAGACCGGTCGCATGAACCGGAGTCTGGACTACCGCTCCGACTACTATTCGCTGGGCGTGCTGCTGTACGAACTGCTGACGGGGCAAACCCCGTTTCAGGCCAAGAGCACACTCGAGTGGGTTCACAGCCATATCAGCCGTGTCCCGGTGGAGCCGCAGGCACTCAACCCGGACGTACCCGAGGCTCTCTCCAACATCGTGATGAAGCTGCTGGCCAAATCACCGGAGGCGCGCTACCAAAGCGGTCTGGGACTGCTGCATGACCTGTCTCGCTGTGCCGTTGCCATGCGTAACGGGCACACACCCAAGGCCTTTGAACTGGGCCTACAGGACTTATTGCAGAAGTTTCTGATTCCCCAGGCCCTGTACGGACGTGACCAGGAACTGAAAGAGCTGCTGGACCTGTTTGAGCAGGTGGTGGAAGGTCAGACCCGCTTCTGCCTGGTGCACGGTTATTCCGGCGTGGGGAAGTCCGCACTGGTAAACGAGATCGACCGCTACCAGATTCGCGAGCGCGGCTTTCTGGTACAGAGCAAGTTCGACCAGTTTCAGCAAAGCGGTGCCTACTCGGCGCTGGCCGCCACATTCCGGGCACTGGTGCAGCAGGTGCTGCTGGAGCCTGAAGCCCAACTGGCCGAGTGGCGCATCCGCCTGACCGAAGCACTGGCCCCCAATGCGGCACTGGTGATCGATCTGGTGCCCGAGTTGGAACTGATCATCGGTGCCCAGCCACCTGTCACCGAGCTGCCACCGGCTGAGAGCCGTAACCGACTGCAACTGGTGCTTGCCGCCTTTTTGCGCGTGTTTGCGGGCAAAGGGCACCCGGTCGTGCTGTTTCTGGATGACCTTCAGTGGAGTGACACCCCCACTCTGGATCTTTTGCGCCGTATCGTCACATCACGGGATCAGCATCACCTGCTGCTGATCGGCGCCTTCCGCAGCAACGAGGTTGGCCCCGGCCACCCCCTGCGACTGCTGCTGGATGACCTGAACGCCCACCAGCGCATTCATGAGATACCGGTAGGGCCACTCGATCAGGGCTCCGTGGAGCAGCTGGTAGCCGATACCCTGAGGTGTGAACCGGCCGACAGCGCCGAATTGAGCGAAATGCTCTATAACCGCGCCCACGGCAACCCGTTTTTCACCAATGAGCTGTTGCGCCAGCTCCATGCGCAGGGAGCGATCACCTGTGATCCGGCCAGTGGCCGATGGCAGTGGCAACTGGACCGCTCCAGCTGGGAAGAAGCCAGCCACGACGTTGTGGCCTTCATGCTGGAGAGCCTGCGTAAACTGCCGGACGACACCCAGCAGGTACTGCGACTGGCCGCCTGTATCGGTAACAGCTTCACGCTGCAGACCCTGGCCGCCATCTATGAACACTCGCTGGCGGAAACGGCACGCGCACTGATGCCGGCACTCAAACAGTACACCCTGCTGCCTCTGCACAACGACTACCGGTTGGTGAACCAGCCGGATGACAGCCTGGCCCTGAACCCCAGCTACCGCTTCCAGCACGACCGCGTCCAACAGGCCGCCTACAACCTGATCGAACCGGATGCGCTGCCGAGCATGCACCTTTCAGTGGGTCGGCTGTTGCTTAAACATGCCGGTGGCGAGGCGGCTGACGACCAGCTCATCGATATCGTCAACCACCTGAATCAGGGGCGTACACTGATCACGGCCGAACAGGAGCGCCTGCAACTGGCCACCTTTAACCAGCGCGCCGGCCTGCGTGCCCGTCAGGCATCCGCGTACGAATCGGCACTGAACTACCTGCAGATCGCACTTGAGCTATTGCCCGGTGATGCCTGGACCGAAATGCCGCAGCAGATGAGCGAGCTGGCCACCGAGATGCAGCTCTGCCACTACCTGACCGGCCGCACCCAATACGCCGATCTCTGGCTGGAACGCATGCTGGAGCACGCCAAAACGGACCTTGAGCGAGCGGATATCCTCGCCATCCGTACCCGTCAGAACGCAACACTGGGCCGGATGCGAGAGTCCATACAAGCGGCCATTGAAGGGCTGGCCCTACTGGGCGTGGACTTCACCGACACCCCGAGCCTGGACGACATAGCCCGCGAACGTCAGCGGGTGGACCAGTATCTGGCCGGGCGCGACATTGCCGATCTGGTGGATGCCCCGATCATTGACGATCCGGCTACCCTCACCGCGATGCGCCTGCTGATGGAAATTTTTGCGGCGGCCTTCCTGTCCGGCAGCAACATGTTCAGTTATCTGGTGCTCAAGGCCGTCAATCTGGCGCTGCGCCGCGGCAACTGCCCGGAATCTGCCTTTGCCTATGCCGCTTACGGCATGCTGTTGTGCGGTGAGCTGGACGAACCCGCCACGGGCTACCAGTACGCCAAGGTGGGGCTGGCGATCAACGAACGGCTGGACGACCTGAGCCTCAGAGCGCGGGTGATCTACGTCTACGCCATGTTTGTGCACCACTGGAGCAATCACTGGGCCAGTCTCACCCCCTGGTTCCGCAAGGGCATCGAAGCGGGCTACCAATCCGGTGACCTGCTCTACCTGGCCTACAGCGCACAGGACTGCGTGATCTGGGATCCGGGCATGGATCTGGAAACCGCACGCAAGCAGCATGAAGAAAATCTGGAGATCGTCCGCGAATGCGCCTATCAGGACTCGCTGGACTCCGGCACCCTGTTCCTGCAGATGCAGCGCAACTTCCTCGGCGACACCCTGTCCGCCGACACGCTCAGCAGCGATGATTTCGATGTTCAGCAATGCCTGGACGAGATGAGCGAGCGCCAGTTCATGACCGGCATCGCCAACCATCACATCTATAACGCCGAGATCAGCCTGATGTACGGTGATTACGAACGCGCCCTCAGCTTTGTCCGCAAACAGGACAAGCTGATCAAATCCGCAATGTCGCTGCCCCAGCTGGTGCGCTTCTACATTGTGGCCAACCTCACACTGACGACACTCTACCCCGCCATGGACAAGGCCACTCAGACCGAGACACGCGAACGACTGGAGCAGGATCTGGCCCGCATGACCCGCTGGGCCGACAACTGCGAAGACAACTTCCGCCACCTGCAATGGCTGATGACAGCAGAACTCGCCCGGCTGGACGGCGATCGGGACCGCGCCCTTGCCTGCTACGACGCGGCGATCGACGCGGCCCGCAACAGCGGATTTCTGCGCGATGAAGCCACTGCGCTCGAACGTGCCGCCCGCTACCTGATTGAACAGGGCAAACAGCGCTCGGCTGAAGGCTATCTGCGCGGTGCCCACGGCGTGTACAACCGCTGGGGCGCACACCGCAAGGTGGAACAGCTCGAAACCGAGTTCCCGGTCCTCAAGCAATGGAACCAGACCCCGTCCAGTGAAACCGGCCATCTGGCCAATCTGGACCTGGCATCGGTCATGAAAGCGTCCCGTGAAATATCCGGTGAGATGGTGCTGGACCAGCTCCTGCAGAAAACCCTGACCATCCTGCTGGAAAACGCCGGCGGACAGTGGGGCTGCCTGGTGGTGCGCTCCGAGGGGCAATACAGTGTAGAAGCCTCTACCCTGCCGGATGCAGACCTGCTGCCGGACGCATTGCCGGGGCACAGCGTGCTGAAAGACACCCAGGGTGACGATATCGCCCTGCCGATGAGCCTCATCACTCAGGTATTCCAGCGCAACGAAGCGATCGTACTGCATGATGCCAGCGCGGAAGGCCCCTTCCTGCACGACCCCTACACCGTGCACATGCGCCCCCGTTCGGTGCTGTGCGTACCCATTATCCGCGAACGCTTTGAAGCGGCCGTGTACATGGAAAACAACCTGGCCGACAGCGTCTTCACCGAGGCCCGGGTGGAACTGATCCGTCTGCTGGCGGCACAGGCATCCGTGGCTATCGAAAACGCACGGCTCTACACCCAGGTACAGGACTACTCTCACCGGCTTGAAGACAAGGTCGCCGAGCGCACCGCAGAGCTGGAAACCCTGAACAAGGAACTGCAGCGCCTGGCTGACCGCGACGGCCTTACAGGCGTTGCCAACCGCCGCTCCGGCGATGCCTACCTGCAGGACACCTGGCTGCGCCTGCGCCGCGAAGGAAAGCCCCTCTCGGTCATCATGCTGGACGTGGACCACTTCAAGGGCTTCAACGACCACTATGGCCACCAGCTCGGGGACGACTGCCTGATACAGGTCGCCCAGGCGCTGGAAGCACAACTGCAGCGCTCAACCGATCTGGTAGTGCGCTACGGGGGTGAGGAATTCATGCTGATTCTGCCCAACACCGACACCGACGGCGCACTGCAGGTAGCCGAAAACGTGCGACTGGGCGTGCAGGCACTGGGCGTTGCCCATGAACAGTCATCCACCGCAGAAGAAGTCACCGTCAGCGTGGGCTGCGCCACCTGCATACCCGACGACCATGGCACCACCGAACAGCTCGTCTACGCAGCCGACCAGGCGCTATACAAGGCCAAACAGAGTGGCCGGAACCGGGTGAAAGCGGCGGCTTGAGTGAGCTTCTTGCTGCCTAAGCTATTCAGTAGTCACCAAAAAGTAACTAATTGCCTGCCAGCCAAGATCGTTGCATCGTCTAATTTTTCCTGAGCAATTATAAGAAAAAGGAACTGGCATGGCCTTGGAAAATTTACGCGCCCTAACATTTGACACGGGCGGAACCGTTCTCGACTGGCACAACGGCTTCAAGTCAGCCTTTCAACAGGCAGGCAAGCGTCATGGTATTGAACGGGACTGGGGCATGATCACGAACGAACTTCGCCGGCGATCCATGCAGTTGATGCTGAATTTGGGGGAGTTTGCAAAACCCGACTACCGCTTTGATGATGCCCATCGCAAAGTACTGGATGAGCTGATTGATGAGTTCGAACTGCAGACATTCGATGAACAGGATCGTCACCTGATTGCTTATGAAACCCCGCATCACTTTAACTGCTGGCCAGACTTTCCTGACGCTCAAGCCAAGCTCAGACAGAAGTTCATCGTGGCCTCTTTCACCATACTCAGCTATCGCCTTATTATCGATACCGCTCGTCACAACGGTTTGAACTGGGACGCGGTGTTTTCCTGTGAAGGTATCGGCAAATACAAGCTGCTACCCGAGTCCTATCAGGCTGTCACCGAGTACCTCCAGTTGTCGCCAGAGGAGTGCTGCATGGTGGCCTGCCATGAATATGATCTGATTGCCGCACAGAAAGCCGGTTACCGGACTGCGTTAGTTCGCAGAAAGGATGAATGGGGACCGGGTTCCACTCAGACAGAGCTTACTTTCTCTCCGGATATCCTGGTTGACAGCTTTGATGAGCTGGTTGTGGCGTTGGGGGTGAAATAATGGATCATTCAAACTCGGCGCTGGCCCGTTATCTTCCTTCCCCTCTCCCCGTAATTCACCCGGTGCCCGAGGTTGAAGCCGAGGATGAACTGCTTGAGGTTTATCAGGACACAAAAAAGATATTGCGTGCACCCTGGATGGGCGTCGTCACCATGGCATTTGCGCATTACCCGCATTTTTATCAAACGCTTTGGCAAGGGCTGAGACCCGCCTTGGACTCTGTTGCATTTCAACGGGCATGTGTTGATTTACGACATCACATTGAACACTGTGTCACACAGTTGCCTGTATCGCGCCTCACTTCCAGGCTGTCAGATCTGGGCTATGCAGAGGCTGAAATTGACGCAATTCGGGACACCATCGAAACCTTTTCCGCCGGAAACATGCCCTACCTGCTGCTTGCAACTCAGGCTCGGCTGTTACTCGAAGGCCATGCCTTGAGCAACAAAACCAGCATCGAACGCCTCCCGAGCAACTCATCAGAGACCAACAGGTCCGCCTTATCTCTCATGGAACCGCACCACTGCTTGCCGGATACATTGGAGCTCTATGACAGGATCAAAAAGCAACTTGGGCTGCCATTTGTGAACACGGACTACAGGGCTCTGGCACGCTGGCCCAGCTATTTTCTGGAGGCTTGGGATGACTTGTCCAAGCATCTTGCGACACCCCCGTATTCTCGTATCGTTGAAGGTATTCACCAGGCAGCCACTGATCTGGCGCTGGAATTACCCAACCCTAATCACCTGACACCTTCAACCCTGCAACAGGCTGCAGCCAAGGATGCCAACCTGCAGGAGGTATTGAGCGTTGTGCAGCTGTTCCAATACCTGTTACCCGGCCTGACTGCCAACGTTGCTGTCTTTCGTACCCAGCTCACTTAGAGCCGGGTACGCGCCCTTTTTCATTACCCTCGTTTGGGCAGATCATCAGCAATATCAATGATGCGGCGATCGTAGAAAAAATGCGACGTGGAGGCGAAGCCCTCAGGCAAGGTATCGTTGTTGCAACGACGGAACAGCAACTGGGAGACCAGTTTCCAGCCCATGGCATTGGTGTTGTAGATCACATCACCACAATGCTTGCAGAAAACCCGCTTCATTCGCTTGGTCGGGTGCTGAAACTCGATCACTTCGCTTTGCCCCCGGGTAATTTCAACATTACCGTCCTCCCAGGCCAGCACCGAATGATAGGGCACTTGGAGCAGTTCGCGGCAATCCTCGCAATGGCAGTACCCATGCACTTTTGGCCCCCCTGTCATCGAGACCTCAACCGCCTGACAATCACATTGCACTCTATACGTCGTACTCATCATTTTTCCTGTATTAACGTTCAGCAGGATGGGTCCACCTCAAAGGTCCCATTCAGGCAACTGCCATCTACTTAGAAATTTTCATCGATATGCTGTTTAAAGCGCTCAAAATCTTTTTCCACTTCTGCATTTTTCATGACATCAAAGCAGGCAAAAGTAGGCAGCGACTCCATGGCAAAGAAGCGGAAATTCATGTGCATCGGGAAGAACAGGTCATCAGCGCTCTTGCCCTGAAACAGGTATTCGCTCTCGTCATCAAATGATTCGGCCGGCGCATTGAAGGTGAGAGACAGCATGTATTTCTTGCCTTGTAAGGTCCCGCCAGCGCCATAGTTTTCCTTGGGAGCATCCTGATGGCGGCCATCGCCATTACACAGGGCACCGCCCATACCAGCGGTGTAGACTTCGTCCATGTACTTCTTGAATGTCCAAGGCGGCATCATCCAGTTGACCGGTGACTGCAACAGGATGATGTCAGCCCACTGGTGGTTTTCCAGTTCTTGCTGAACGTCCCAGCCTTCATCGATCGTAACAATGCGTGTGTTGTGTCCTTTTCCCGTAATCAGCTCATCGGCCAGTTGCGTCAGAGACTTGTTCAGCCGACCTTCGGCAAACGGGTAATGGTGGTGCGCATTGATAATAAGAACATTACTCATGGTGCAATCTCCGCTGTAAGACATTGGTAACTTTTCGATACCTGGTTTATTATGGTTACCAACAAAGCAGGATCAATTAGTTAACTTTTGGTAACCTACTCGGCAACCGGAGATATATCTTGGAAAGTACAGTAGAAACAGATAGTTATGGTCGCAAAAAAGTTGTTAATCCCTGTATGGAGCCCTGCGCCATCGAAAAGGGCATGCGCCTGATCGGAGGTAAGTGGACCGGCTCAATCATTTACCACCTCAAAGATGGTCCGGTCAGATTCAACGACTTGAACCGGATGCTCGGTGGAGCAAGCAAGAAGATGATTGATCAGCGGCTTAAGGAGCTTGAGAGTAAGGGAATGGTTATTCGAAAAGTGTTGAGTGAACGTCCCCTTGCGGTCACCTATGAGCTGACTGAATTTGGCCGCAGTGCTTTGGAGTTTCTTGAACAGCTTCGTGTCTGGTCCGAAAAGCAGGGGCTCTAAGGCTTGCGTGAAATTGGGGTCAGAGTGACATTACTCATGAATATTATGTGTTGTGACGGTATTCACCTGACAGTCGACCGCTAATACGACGAGTGGTCACAGTGCCTCCTGTGGGCTATAGAA
>NZ_JACVEW010000026.1 GCF_017776525.1 Marinobacterium alkalitolerans | reverse complement strand
GCCCGTAGCTCAGCTGGATAGAGTACCTGGCTACGAACCAGGCGGTCAGAGGTTCGAATCCTCTCGGGCGCGCCATCCCCTTTCAGAATTCTGATCATAATCGCTAGCCGGATTCTCTAACTGGTTTTTTATTTCCGGAACGCCCATGAAATTCATTGCCAAGCTTTTTCCCGAAATTACGATTAAAAGTCGCCCTGTTCGTCGTCGCCTGATTCAGCGCCTGCAGAGCAATTTGCAGATTTTGCTGAAGCGCCTCGATGAGGACATCAAGGTCAGCGGTTTCTGGGATAAGGTTGAAGTCAGCTTTCCGGGCCAGAACGATGCGCTCTGTGAGCAGATCATCGATGTAATGCAGCGGGTGCCCGGCATTCAGAACTTCCTGGAAGTGCAGGAATATCCGCTGGGTGATTTTGATAATGCCTTTGAGTTGACCCGTGAGGCCTATGCCGAACGGCTGAAGGGCAAAACCTTCAAGGTGCGTGTCAAACGCACCGGCGATCATGATTTCACCTCGGTTGAGATGGAACGCTACATCGGCGGTGGCCTGCGTCAGCATACCGAAGCGGCAGGCGTGGATGTACGCAACCCGGAGGTCTGGGTTGACCTGGAGATTCGTGACAACAAGCTGTTTGTTGTCACGGCCAATCATCAGGGCCTGGGCGGCTACCCGCTGGGCACGCAGGAAGACGTACTGTCGCTGATTTCAGGTGGTTTCGATTCAGTTGTGGCGTCCTACATGACCATGCGTCGCGGCAGCAAAACCCACTTCCTGTTTTTCAACCTTGGCGGTCATGCCCATGAAATCGGTGTTAAGCAGGTGTCACTTTACCTGTGGAAAAAGTTTGGTGCCTCTGCGCGCGTGAAGTTCATCACCGTGCCTTTTGAGGAGGTCGTGGGTGAAATTCTGCAGTCGGTTCATCACTCGCACATGGGCGTCGTGCTCAAGCGCATGATGATGCGTGCGGCAGACAAGGTGGCTGACCGCATGAAGCTTAATGCCATCGTCACGGGTGAGAGCGTGGCTCAGGTTTCCAGCCAGACACTGCCCAACCTGCGCCTGATCGACGAAAGCTGCGAGCACCTGGTGCTGCGTCCGCTGGTCACCATGGACAAGCCGGATATCATCAATATCGCCCGTGAAATCGGCACCTTTGAATTTGCCAGCGCCATGCCGGAGTTCTGTGGTGTTATTTCTGACAAGCCGACGACCCATGCGCGTCGAGAGCGTGTCGAGGAAGAAGAGAGCCAGTTCGATTTTGACGTGCTGGAACGCGCGCTGAAGCAGGCGGAGGTCATCGCCATCGATGACATCGTGGAAAATCATAATATCAATAGTGAGATTGAGGCCATGACACGTGTGGCTGACAATCAGACACTGATTGATATCCGCCCGCCGCGTGAGCAGGAGCGCAAGCCGCTTAACATGCCGGGCTGTGACATTCGCGTGATTCCTTTTTACAAGCTGGAAACCGATTTTGCGCAGCTGCCGCAGGAGCGGGAGTATTTGCTGTACTGCGACAAGGGCGTCATGTCGCAAATGCACGCCCAGCACCTGCATGAACTGGGGTATGAGAACGTCA
Organism: Marinobacterium alkalitolerans; assembly: GCF_017776525.1. GTDB lineage: Bacteria > Pseudomonadota > Gammaproteobacteria > Pseudomonadales > Balneatricaceae > Marinobacterium > Marinobacterium alkalitolerans. The sequence continues at coordinate 43,156 of NZ_JACVEW010000026.1, read as the reverse complement.
AGGTCTTCCGTCCAGCCACTCAATGAGTGGCTTTTTCATGTCTGGGGGCAGGGCACCCTATCCACTGCCCCTGTCAGAACCCTGTTTGAGCCTGTCCTTGTAAATTAGCCAAAAGGCTAATCCCTTATTGTTGTTCAAAACGGCACTAGAAGTGCTAATGTCAACACTATTGTCGCGCTGAGCGGCCTTCAAGTTTGATTCTGTAAAAAAATTACAGATTGTCGACAATCTTGCAATTGGCCCCTGAGTTTGCGGTAGAATAGATTCGCTTGATTGTGTGCTCTCTGTTGATAGTGATCACCAGCAGAGGCCATAGTCACAACATCAGCCTGTCGCTCCGTCTCTGATACCAGAGGGGACGAGTGCGGCCAAAAGTCGCCGGCAGGCCCAAGGGTTTAAACTAAACAGGAGCACCCATAGATGGATAATCTGTTCTCGGAGGGCCTGACACTCATGGCCTTCGGCATGGGTTTCGTCTTCGTCTTCTTGACGTTGCTGGTGTTTGCAACCGGCATCATGTCGCGATTGGCCACCCGGTACCTGCCAGAACCGGTCGCCAAAGCGCCCACGCCACGTCCACAACCGTCTGCCGCCGGTGCTTCAGCCGGAAACAACGATGAAGTTGTTGCGGCCATTACCGCTGCGGTACACAAATACCGTTCCAAGTGACGCGGGTAGATAACAAGAATTTTAGCTAGATAAAGGCCTGACTCATGTCCGACGTAAAAAAACCGCTTGGCATCACCGACGTCGTTCTGCGTGACGCGCATCAGTCTCTGTTTGCCACACGCATGCGACTCGATGACATGCTTCCGATTGCCGAGAAGCTGGACAAGATTGGTTACTGGTCCCTGGAAAGCTGGGGCGGTGCCACTTTTGATTCCTGTATCCGTTACCTGGGTGAAGACCCCTGGACCCGCATCCGCGAACTGAAAGCGGCCATGCCCAACACCAAACAGCAGATGCTGCTGCGTGGTCAGAACCTGCTGGGCTACCGCCACTACGCCGATGATGTGGTGACCAAATTTGTTGAGCGTGCCGCGACCAACGGCGTGGACGTGTTCCGTATCTTCGATGCGATGAACGATCCGCGTAACCTGGAAATGGCCATCAAGGCTGTTAAAGAGTGTGGCAAGCACGCTCAGGGCACCATCTCCTACACCACCAGCCCGGTGCACACCATCGAAACCTGGGTGGATTATGCCAAGACCCTTGAGGACATGGGCGCTGACTCCATTGCCATCAAGGACATGTCCGGCATCCTGACGCCGTACAACGCTTTTGACCTGATTTCTCGTCTGAAGGCGCAGACCGGTCTGGAAGTGCAGTTCCATGCGCACGCCACAGCCGGCCTGTCCGACATGACCATCCTTAAGGCGGTTGAAGCCGGTGTGGATCGTGTCGACACGGCGATCTCTTCCATGTCCATGACCTATGGCCACACTGCAACCGAGTCTGTGGTAGCGGCACTGGCAGGCACTGACCGTGATACCGGTCTGAACCTGGAAGCGCTGGAAGAAATTGCGGCTTACTTCCGCGAAGTGCGCAAGAAGTACGCCAAGTTCGAAGGCTCTCTGCGTGGCACCGACTCCCGTATTCTGGTGGCTCAGGTGCCCGGTGGCATGCTGACCAACATGGAAAACCAGCTCAAGGAGCAGGGTGCGGCTGACAAGTTTGACGAAGTGCTGGCTGAAATCCCGCGCGTCCGTGAAGACCTGGGCTACATCCCGCTGGTGACGCCGACCTCCCAGATCGTGGGTACACAGGCGGTCATCAACGTACTGATGGGCGAGCGTTACAAGAGCATCTCCAAGGAAGTACAGGGCATCCTGAAGGGCGAGTATGGCGCCGCACCGGCACCTTACAACGCCGAACTTCAGGCACGTGTTCTGGATGGTCAGGAACCGCTGACCTGTCGCCCGGCAGACCAGCTGCAGCCGGAAGTCGAAAAACTGACCGCTGAGCTGAAGCAGATTGCTGAAGAGAAGGGCATCAAGCTGGAGCAGGGCGATAACCAGATCGACGACGTTCTGACCTATGCGCTGTTCCCGCAGATTGGCCTGAAGTTCCTGGAAAACCGTGGTAACCCCGACGCCTTTGAACCTGTACCGACTCTTGAGGACGCAAAAACCATGTCAGCCCCGAAAAACAACGGACCGGAAGTCTACACCATCAATGTCAACGGCCAGAACTACGTGGTTCAGGTAACAGAAGGCGGCGATGTCTCCTCCATTCAGTCTGCTCCGGCAGCGGCGCCTGCGGCTGCACCGGCTGCTCCGGCAGCGGGTTCCGGTGAGCCGGTTCCGGCACCTCTGGCCGGTAACATCTGGAAAGTCCAGGTAGCGGCGGGTCAGTCGGTTCAGGAAGGCGACGTGCTGGTCATTCTGGAAGCGATGAAGATGGAAACCGAAGTGCGTGCGGCTCGCGCCGGCACCGTGGTTTCCGTGGACGTGAAAGAGGGTGATGCCGTACAGGTCGGTGATTCCCTGCTGACGCTGGCATAAGGTAAGGCTCCATGGAAAAGTTGATGGATCTATGGCTGGCGTCGGGGATTTACAATATCTCCTTCGGCCAGTTCACCATGATGATTATCGGCCTGGTGCTGCTCTTTCTTGCCATTCGCAAGAACTTTGAGCCGCTCCTGCTGGTTCCGATCGGTTTCGGCGGTATTCTGGCGAATATCCCGGAAGCCGGTCTGGCAATGTCGGCGGTTGAAAACGCCATTCATTTCGCCAAACCTGAAGTCCTGCAACAGCTGGCGGGTGTGCTGGGAGTCAGCAGCACTGACGTGCATGAGTTGACCCATGCCTACCACAACTCCAATGCGACCGTGCATTCGGCTGCCAGCCTGGTGGCTCAGGATAATGGCTACGGCAATGGCATGCTGTACAACTTCTACACCGTGGCCATTGCGTCCGGTGCGGCTCCGCTGATCATCTTCATGGGTGTCGGCGCCATGACGGACTTCGGCCCGCTGCTGGCGAACCCGAAGACCCTGTTCCTGGGGGCGGCAGCACAGTTCGGTATCTTTGCCACCGTACTGGGTGCGGTCGCACTGAGCAGCTTCGGTATTCTGGACTTCACCATTCAGGATGCGGCTGCCATCGGCATCATCGGTGGTGCTGACGGCCCGACCGCCATCTATGTGGCCAGCCTGTTGTCACCGCACCTGCTGGGCGCCATCGCGGTAGCGGCCTACTCCTACATGGCACTGGTACCGCTGATTCAGCCGCCGATCATGCGTGCTCTGACCTCCGAGGCCGAACGCAAGATCAGCATGAGCCAGCTGCGCCATGTGTCCAAGGCCGAAAAGATCATGTTCCCGATTCTGCTGCTGATTCTGGTGGCCATGCTGTTGCCGGATGCGGCGCCGCTGCTGGGTATGTTCTGTTTCGGTAACCTGATGCGTGAGTGTGGTGTGGTCGATCGTCTGAGCGATACGGCGCAGAATGCACTGATCAACATCGTCACCATCTTCCTGGGTCTGTCCGTGGGCTCCAAACTGTCTGCCGACAAGTTCCTGGACGTGCAGACACTGGGCATTCTGGTACTGGGTATTGTTGCCTTCGGTATCGGTACCGCCTGTGGTGTCCTCATGGCCAAGGGCCTGAACAAGCTGCAGGGTGGCAATGCGATCAACCCGCTGATCGGCTCCGCCGGGGTATCCGCTGTACCGATGGCAGCGCGTGTATCCAACAAACTGGGTCTGGAAGCCAACCCGCAGAACTTCCTGCTGATGCACGCCATGGGTCCGAACGTGGCCGGCGTTATCGGCTCGGCGGTTGCGGCCGGTGTGATGATCAAGTTCGTCGGCTGATTCAGCGACAGACGCAACAAAAAACGGAGCCAAATGGCTCCGTTTTTTTTGCTCGGTATGTACGGGATATCGATCAGAAGCCGGCCAGCACCTCCAGGTGGGCCTGCACGCTGAAGGCCAGTGCTACCGGGTTATACCCGCCTTCCAGTACCGATACGATGCGCCCGCCGCAGTGTTTGTCGGCTGCCTGTTTGATCACCTGAGTGACCTGGCGGTAGTCGCCCTCTTCCAGGTTCAGATCCGCCATGGGATCTTCCTTGTGGGCGTCAAAGCCGGCCGAGATCAGGATCAAATCCGGCTTGTGTGCATCGATCGCCGGCAGCCAGTGTTCTTCCACCGCACGGTGAAAGATGTGTGGCTCGGTATGGGCGGCAATCGGGCAGTTGACGATATTGGGCCGGTCAATCTGGTGATAGCGCTCGGGGTAGTAGGGGTGCTGAAAGGTGGAGCACACCAGCACCTCGGGGCGGTCCTTGAAGATATCCACAGTGCCGTTGCAGTGGTGCACATCAAAATCCAGAATCGCAACGCGCTTGATCTCGGCCTGCTGCAGCGCATGTGCCGCACCGATGGCCACGTTGTTGAACAGGCAGAACCCCATGGCGATGTTGTACTCGGCGTGGTGGCCCGGCGGGCGGATGGCGCAAAAGGCGTTATCGGCCTTGCCATCCAGCACCCGATTGACCGCCATGATGACGCTGCCGGCCGCCAGGCGTGCGGCCTGCATGGTGTCCGGACACATGGCTGTGTCGTCGTCGGTGTAGACAATGCCGCTATCGGGCTGCTTGGCGTCCAGCTGACGGCTGTGCAGCCGGTGGTGGGCCAGCGAAATCTGCTCTTCAGTGACGGGAACGGCGGTAATCTGGTCCAGTTGGTCAATCAGGCCGGTACGCTCCAGTACCTTGTGGATGGCCGCGAGCCGCACCGGGCTGTCCGGGTGTTCCGGTCCCAGGTTGTGCAGCATGCAGTCCTTGTGTGTGATGAGTGCCGTTGTCATATGCTGTCTTTATTCCTTTTATTGTCGACATTCTAGAGCAAAAAGGCCCGGCGGCGTCTTAGGCGATGGTATTAATCCATGCGAATCAGATCCAGTGTGGCCAAAGTTTGATCGATGTCATGCATCGCCTTGCAGGACGCCTTTATAGTGACTGTACAGCATAGAACTGTCTTTCGCGCCGAGTATTCTCACCCGATGCTCGGCGGTTTTTTTTCCGGGACAGGGCGCTGCTCTTCTTCGGTTTACCTTCCCTCTGTATACTTGTTCATATTCATGCCTTCGGGCGTTCAGCGTTTGGTAACAGGTAAATAGCCACAGTGGCATCCCGTACGGTCGACTACTCAGACAAAAGTGTGCTTCTGATTGACAGCAGCGGCAACCTGCGGTCGACTATTTATTACATGTTGCGTGAGCTGGGCGTCAAGAATCTGCTGGCGACCACAGTGAACGACAAGGTCCTGAATCTGATTCAGGAATCGTCCTACGATATTATCCTGCTGGGGCATAACAGCAGCGATGCCGTGACCGGCATGCAGTTGCTGGAAGAAGCGCGCTACCGGGGCTATATCCGCCCCACGGCGGGCTGGATCTTCATGACCAGTGATGCCTCGCAGGAGGTAGTACTGCACGCTATCGACAGCCGTCCCGACGATTTGCTTACCCGGCCCTTTTCCATTGATGAACTCAAGGCGCGACTGGATCAGCTGGTGCTGCGGAAACAGATTCTGCGTCCGGTTGAGCAGTCCATTGAGGTCGGGGACCTCGAGGGGGCCGTGATCGCCTGTGACGATATCCCGCGTCAGGACCCCAACTTCGAGTATGCCTGTCGTCTCAAGGCGAGTTTGTTGATCGACCTGAAACGCCCGGAAGAAGCGTATGAGGTGCTGGAACCGCTGTTCTGGCAGACACAGGACAAGGATATCGGGCTATGTATGGCACAGGCGATGACCGCCATGCACCGCCTGACAGACGCCAGGGAATTGCTCAACAGCCTGATTGAACATTATCCGTTGCTGATCTCCGCGTATGACTTGCTGGCAAAAGTGCATGAGCAAAATGGTGCACTCGATGAGGCACGAGAAACGCTGAAACAGGCGACTGCCAAGTCACCATTGGGCATTCCCCGCCAGATGGAGCTGGGCCGGGTAGCGACTCAGACGCGGGTGCTGGATATGGCAGAAGGGGCGTATCGGCGCTCCATCATGCTGGGGCGGCGCAGCTGTTACCGCTCCCCCGAGCCCTATCTGCGTCTGGCAAATATCCGTCGGCTCGAGATGCAGGACGCCGACAAGCGCCGTCAAATCGAGCTGCGCAATGACTTCGATGCCATTCTGAATAACGCCGAATTCACCTTCCCGCGTGATGAAAGCCTGAAGGTCAAGACCAACCTGCTCAAGTCGCGGCTGTGTGAGGATCTGGGCGAGATGCAGCAGGCTCAGCAGCTGCGCTCATTTGCTGAAGAGCACAACCGGGCGCTGGAGCAGCCTCTGGAGCTGGAGCGCGAAAAGCTGGTGCTGGCCGGGGACAGTGTCCCGATCCTGGAGCCAGAGACCGACGAGCAGGAAGCACCCCGTACCGGCGCGCGCCGTGATCAGGCGATGAGCGACAAGGTAAATCGACTGGGCGTGAAACACTACCTGGCGGGCAAGATGTCTCAGGCCATGCGTTATTTCGGGCTGGCGGTCGAGTACGATCCGGGCAATGTGCCGGCCCTGCTGAATCTGGCGCAGCTGTTTCTGGAGGCGGCCCGCGATACGAGTGGCAAGCGGGATGAGCGTCTGCGCATGGTGGACCGTTACCTGCGACTGACCGACCGACTGCCACTGGAGCCGGCCGAAAAACTGCGCCAGTCACAGCTCAAGCAGTACCGCCAGCTTCCTCTGGAGGAGCTGCCGCCGGGACCGCTGGGCAGCCTTCTGCGCTGATCATTCCAGTTCCTGCAGGAAAATACGCGCGCTTTCTCGGGTTGCCTCCAGTGCTTCGGCTGACATTCTGTCCAGGTTGCGGTACGCTAGCCCCAAGCGCGGATTGGAGGCCAGCTTGTCCCGGTGTCGATCCAGAAAATCCCAGTACAGATAGTTGAACGGACAGGCGCGCGGTCCGGTTTTCTGTTTCACATCGAACCGGCACCGAGTGCAGTAATCGGACATGCGGTGAATGTAGGCACCGCTGGCGATATAGGGCTTGCTGGCCATCAGCCCGCCATCGGCGAACAGCACCATGCCCTGTACATTGGGCATCTCCACCCACTCATAGGCATCGGCGTACACCAGCAGATACCACTCGTTCACCGCCTTGGGCTCGATACCGGTCAGCAATGCAAAGTTGCCCAGTACCATCAGACGCTGGATGTGATGTGCATAGGCATGTCGACGTGTATCGTCTACGCACTGGCTCAGGCAGTTCAACGCTGTTTCAGCGCCCCAGTACAGGGCCGGCAGGGGGCGCTGTGCATCGAGGAAGTTGCTCTCTGCGTAGTCCGGCATCTGCAGCCAGTAGAGACCACGGACATATTCCCGCCAGCCCAGAATCTGACGTATAAAGCCTTCTACCGCGTTCAGCGGTGCCTGGCCGTCATGGAAGGCCTTCTCGGCAGCGGCCAGCGTCTCGGCCGGGTCCAGCAGTCCCAGGTTCAGGTAGAAGCTCAGGTGGGAGTGATAGAGCCAGGGGTCGCCCTGACGCATGGCGTCCTGATAGTCACCGAAATTCGGCAGGCGGTCGCGGATGAACTCGGACAGAACCTGAAGCGCCTGCTCGCGGGTGACGGCGTAGTGAAAATCATCCAGATCACCGAAGTGGTCATACCGCTGCGAGACCATCTGAATCACGTCACGCGTGATGTCATCGGGTTCAAAGCGTGTGGGTGAAGGGGGGATACGATCCGCCGGAAGGGCCTTGCGGTTTGAACTGTCAAAATTCCACTGCTCACCAATCGGTTTTCCATTCTGCATCAAAACATTGTGTTCGCGCCGCAGCAGGCGGTAGAAATACTCCATCCTCAGCTGTTTGCGCCCTTTCGCCCACTGCTCGAACGCTGCCGGCGTTGACAGGAAACGGTCATCTTCGCGCAGTTCCACCTGATAAGCGCACTCTTGTTGCCATTGCGTAAACTGCTGCAGCAGGCGGAACTCACCCGGCTGGGTGATGACGCAGCGGCGACAGCCGGAAGCCTCCAGAATCTGCTCCATCTCCTCGACAAAGCAGGTGACGGAATCGGTATCGTCGAGTTTTCGGTAGCGAACACGAAAGCCTTTTGACTTCAGGGCCCTGGCGAAGTGACGCATGGCGGAAAACACCAGCACCAGTTTTTTTCGATGGTGGGCGACGTAGGTGGCTTCCGTGTGCAGCTCACACATCAGAATCAGATCCCTGTCCGGGTCGGCATCTCTCAGGGTCGCCAGGTTCAGGCTTAGCTGATCGCCCAGAATCAGGCGCAGGACGGGTTCCGTCACGTATCTAAACTCCCTTGTCGTTTAAGGGAAGTCTACGTGCCCTGAGCAGCGGATGGATTGATCGAGCGGATAAAAAAATGCCCGCGGGCAAGGCCTGCGGGCATCAAAAGAACAAACAACAGATAAGGAATCAACACCATGAAGTGGTGAAGAGGCGTTACGCCTGATAGGCGTGACGCGGTGCGCCGATGCGGCAACCATATACGCCGACTTCTGCTTTCCAGCGCATCCAGGTCAGCAGGTCACGGATTTGGTTGAACGCCTTGGCAACAGCACTCTGGCTGTTGGATGCATCGGCATCCGTGTAGCCCATAGCCACCAGTTCCTGGTGAATACGACGATCTTCGTTTGCAAGACCGGTGTAGTGCTTCTGGTTCATAACAACACTCCCCAAAAATGTGTGTTAGACCTTAGTATTATAACTTCACCCATGGGCGGGATCAATTGTTTATTTCATGAACAGTGATCCCGGCCAGCATCTCTACGCTAGAGTTTCTATACATAAGCAAACACTTGTATGCTGTGGGTGTAGGGTGTGAATGGGTGGGCCATGCGAATACGCCAACTAATCCTGATCAACCTGGCTGTCTGGCTGTTCTGTGCCTTTGTGGTGGGCGCCTCATGGTTGATCAATCGGAATGCGATTCAGGGTGCGGCACTGTCGGTGTTTCAGGCGCAAGGCCGGGCTGCATTTACACTGATCCGTGCAACACGTCACTGGAATGCTGCTCAGGGCAGCGTGTATGTGCCGGTGTCCTCCCTTACCCCGCCCAACCCCTATCTTGAACTGGAAAACCGCGATATTACGGACAATCTGGGCAGGCGCCTGACTCAGGTTAACCCCGCCTACATGACGCGTCAGATCTCCGAGCTTCTGGCCGATGCGGATGTAAACATGCGCATTACCAGCCGGAACCCGTTGAATCCCGTTAACCGGGCGGGCCGCTGGGAGAGTGATTCCCTCGGCCTGATGGAGCAGACCGGCGCGACAGAACATGTTGACCGCGTGGGCGATCAGTACCGCTATATGGCGCGGCTGGACATTGTTCACAGTTGCTTGCCCTGCCACGAACAGCAGGGGTATAAGGTCGGTGATCTGCGCGGGGGGATCAGCTTCACCCGCAGTGCCGCACATGTAGACCCGCTGGTGAATGACATGCTGGCGCGGGTTGACCGTATCCATCTCGGGATCTGGGTCCTCATCTCGATGATTGCCGGGCTGACCACGAGCCTGGTGTTCCGTTTTCGCCAGCAGCTGGTGGGCAGTGAATCCGTGCAGCAGGCACTCAGGGCGCTGGTTGAGACCGATGCCCTGACTGGCGTTCTGAGCCGACGCGAATTGATGAACCGGCTGCACAGAGAGGTGGACCGGTGTAATCGCTTCGATACTTCGCTGGTCGTGTTGATGGTGGATATCGACCACTTCAAACAGGTTAACGACCACCAGGGACATGCCGAAGGGGACAGGATCCTGAAGCGGGTAGCGGAGCAGCTTCAGTCATCACTCAGGCGCGTTGATAGCCTGGGCCGTTATGGAGGCGAGGAATTTACTATTCTTCTGCCGCGTACGAGTCATGATGAGGCCCTGATACTGGCACGAAGGCTGCTGCAAGAGGTCCAGTCGATGGGAGATGTGACGATCAGTGTGGGTATGGCCTGCAGTCGTGACCTGCCTGACCCGGTTACGGGCGATGTGCTGCTGAAGATGTCTGACCAGGCGCTGTATGCCGCCAAACGCAACGGACGCAACCGCGTATTCTGTCATCGGGAGTTGTCCTGAACCGCCTGATAGCGATTCTTTATAACCAGGATAAAGAAAGCCATTTGGGCGAATCCTGATCCTCTGACTATTCTGATTTCACACGCTAAATATTCCGCACATGCGGAGAGCTATGCCTGTGATGGCCATGAAGAGCAGTACGGAGCAGTTCGGCCATCACGGCTCTAAGAGGATAAGGAGAGCAGACGTGAGCCAGAATAATAGTTCGGCAGGCAAGTGTCCTGTTATGCACGGCAGTAATACCTCGGCCAGCAAAGATGTCATGGAATGGTGGCCCAAAACGCTGAATCTGGACATCCTTCATCAGCATGACCGCAAGACCAACCCGTTGGGCGAAAACTTCAATTACGCGGAAGAATTCAAAAAGCTTGACCTGGAAGCGGTCAAAAATGACCTCAAGGCCTTGATGACTGACAGCCAGGATTGGTGGCCGGCAGACTGGGGGCACTACGGCGGGCTCATGATCCGCATGACCTGGCACGCCGCTGGCAGCTACCGTGTGGCGGATGGCCGTGGCGGTGGTGGTACCGGCAACCAGCGTTTTGCGCCTCTCAACAGCTGGCCTGACAACGGCAACCTGGACAAGGCGCGTCGTCTGCTGTGGCCGATCAAGAAAAAGTACGGTAACAAGCTGTCCTGGGCCGACCTGATCATCTTGGCCGGTAACATGGCGTATGAGTCCATGGGCTTCAAGACCTTCGGTTTCGGCGGCGGGCGTGAGGATATCTGGCACCCTGAGAAGGATACCTACTGGGGATCCGAGCGCGAGTGGCTTGCACCCACAGGCAGTGAAGGCAGCCGTTACTCCGGCCAGCGCGATCTGGAAAACCCGCTGGCAGCCGTCATGATGGGTCTCATCTACGTGAACCCTGAAGGGGTGGACGGCAACCCTGATCCGTTGAAAACCGCCGAAGACATGCGCGTTACCTTCGAGCGCATGGCGATGAACGATGAGGAAACCGTTGCCCTGACCGCCGGTGGTCATACCGTTGGTAAGGCGCACGGTAATGGCGACGCCGACATTCTGGGGCCGGAACCCGAAGCTGCCCCGATTGAAGAGCAGGGTTTTGGCTGGATGAACCACAAGACCCGAGGCATAGGCCGTGATGCGGTGACCAGTGGCCTGGAAGGGGCCTGGACATCCAACCCGACCCAGTGGGACTACGGTTACTTTGACATGCTGCTGGATCACGAGTGGGAGCTGACCAAGAGTCCGGCCGGGGCCAACCAGTGGAAGCCGGTGGATATCAAGGAAGAAGACATGCCGGTGGACGTGGAAGATCCGTCGATCCGCCGCATGCCGATGATGACCGATGCGGATATGGCGCTGAAAGTGGACCCTGAGTACCGCAAGATTACCGAGCACTTCCGGCAGAATCCGGAGTACTTCGATGAAGTCTTTGCACGGGCCTGGTTCAAACTGACCCACCGTGACATGGGGCCGAAGAGCCGTTATCTGGGGCCGGATGTACCTGATGAAGACCTGATCTGGCAGGATCCGGTGCCATCCGTTGATTACACGCTGGATGCCAATGAGATCGCCGACCTTAAGGCGAAGATTCTGGCAACCGGTTTGAGTGTGTCCGAGCTGGTTGCAACCGCATGGGACAGCGCGCGTACCTTCCGTTGCTCTGACTACCGCGGGGGTGCCAACGGCGCTCGTATCCGACTGGCACCGCAGAAAGACTGGGAAGGTAACGAGCCTGAGCGTCTGCAGAAGGTGCTCAAGGCTCTGGAAGGCGTTCAGTCCGGTCTCAGCAAGCCTGTCAGCATGGCGGATCTGATTGTGCTGGGCGGTACGGCAGCGGTTGAAAAGGCCGCGCGGGATGCCGGTGTGAACATCGACGTACCCTTCACGCCCGGACGTGGTGATGCGACCGACGAGATGACCGATGCGGACTCCTTTGAATACCTGGAACCGCTGCATGACGGCTATCGCAACTGGGTGAAAAAGGACTACGTGGTCACGCCCGAAGAGATGATGCTGGATCGCACCCAGCTGATGGGGCTGACGGCACCTGAAATGACAGCCCTGGTGGGCGGCATGCGTGTGCTGGGCACCAACCACGGCGGTACCCGTCACGGGGTGTTCACGGATCGGGAAGGCGTTCTGAGCAATGACTTCTTCGTCAACCTGACCGACATGCAGTACAGCTGGAAGCCGGTCGGCTCCAACCTGTATGAAGTGGTCGAGCGCAACACCGGCAATGTGAAGTGGACCGCGACACGCGTGGACCTCGTGTTCGGCTCCAACTCCATCCTGCGTGCCTATGCAGAGGTGTATGCGCAGGATGATAACAGGGAGAAATTCGTCAAGGACTTTGTTGATGCCTGGACCAAGGTGATGAACGCCGACCGCTTCGACGTCTGATATACAGAGATCTGATCAGGCTCGGTTAGCCTGAAAGTGAAAGCCCCGGCCGCGTGATCACACTGCCGGGGCTTTTTATAAGGAGAGTCAGCGTTTTGAGGCTTTTCGGTTGCGCTTGTCTTCATACATGCGCGCATCGGCGGTTTCGATCAGCTGGTCCAGGCTGTCACTGTCTTCGGGGAAGACGGCTGTCCCGATACTGGTGTTCACTTCGTGCTTGATGTCATCAAACAGCAGGGGAGGTGCCAGGGTTTTCTTGAGCCGTTTAAGGAAGCACTCGATCTCCTTGCGGTCCTTTATCGGCGTGAGGATCAGGCAGAACTCATCGCCTCCCAGTCGCGCCACGGTATCTGTCGAACGGCAGACCGAGGTACAACGGTTGGCAATTTCGAGCAGCAGAGCATCCCCCAGGCGGTGTCCGTAGCGGTCGTTGGCCAGCTTCAGGTCATCCACATCCAGCATGACCAGCCCCAGCAGCTGTCGGCTGCGCAGGCAGCTGGCCGTGCCCTTGCGTAACCGGTCCATAAACAGTGAGCGGTTGGCCAGCGAGGTCAGCGGGTCATGGGTCGCCTGATAGTAGATGTCTGAATCGTTGAAGTGGGTGGCAAAGTACATGGCCGAGGCGACCAGCTCAGACAACAGTTCCAGCAGCTCGATTTTGCCGGCATCAAACCCTTCAGGTGCCTTCGCCATCGCCTTGAGAACACCGGTGCAGGTATCACCGTGAATCAGCGGCACAGCTACCATGGATCGCATCCCTATTTTGCGGCAGGCCTCACGGTCCGCATGGGGGTCCCGTTCACTGTCCGGGCAATACATGACTTTGCCTGTTTCGGCGCTCAGGCCGGAGAAGCTGTTCTTGCGTTTCAGCCGGAGGCCCAAGTGGTCTCGGGCAATGCCTGAGGCAGCCCGGTAAACCATTTCGTTGTTCTCGGCCAGCTCAATGGCTGCTCCGTCGGCGTCGACCAGGCCCAGCGTGCGGTCGGTCACAAGCTGAATGATGTCCCCCAGGCTGTGGCCCAGCTTGATGACGTCCGTGTGGATGTGAATGACTTCCCTGAGCTTTTCGGAGGCAATGGGAGAATTGGCCATGGGCGCGCCTGCTACTTCTGTTAAACAAACAATAGTTCAACTGTTTTGAAGCTGCGAGAGCGATTGCAATTGAGCCCCAGGCCAGAGCGAATATGGATGCCGCCGAAGATCTTCATTAGCGGATGCGCTCAGGGACATGTACTGTATAGTGATAACAGGTTGTGTCTGGTATTAAAGCGATATCGCTGTGCGTCCGTCAGTTTCGTTATCCCACTCCCTCAACACAGCACTGCTGCGTGCTGCGCTTGTTGCATTGATCCTGCTAGCAGGCATCAGCTTCGTTGCATACAAGGGTGCGATTGAGCAGCAAATATACCGGGACAGTCACCTGACATCAGACCTGGTTTTTGAACGTTTTTACAACCTGATGGCCAGAGGTGCGGCCTCAGAGGAAATCCGTGCTCAGCTGGACCTGTTGCAAGACGAAACTCAAGCCATTCGATATGACGTGCTTCGCAGCGACCTGGTTGCCCGCCAGTATGGCGGCAAAGTTGACCTGATTCAGGCGCAGCTCGAACGCTTGGAGAAGCGTGATTTCTTTCAGCAGCAGGGCCTCACACTCACATATTACCGCCCCATACTGTTCGATCAGCGCTGCCAGATGTGCCATGACGGCGTTGAGTCGGGGCAGCTGGCAGGAGCCTTGGCAATCAGCTCGCCTGTGCTATCCCTCAAACTGCCGTTTCGGTACCTTGTGTGGGGTGTGCTGCTGATTGTAATACTCACTCTGGTATCCACCTTGATGATCCTGTCGCATCATGCCCGGCGCAATATTATTCAGCCTGTTGAACGACTAAGTGAGAAAATGCGTCAGATCGATGATCACACTGACTTGGTGGAAGCTCCGCGCAAGAATTGGCGAATTCGTGAAATCGACTTGCTGGAAACGGCGTTTCATAGTCAGCATCAAAAGCTCCTGAATGCATATGAAGACCTGAAGCAACAGGCCGAACTCGATACACTCACGGGTGCCTATAACCGCTTTCGTTTTGACGACCTTCTGGAGAAAGCCTTGGCGCGGGCAGAGCGTCAGAGCGAACCCTTGTCGCTGGTCATGGTTGACCTGGACCGTTTCAAGGAAATTAACGATAGCCTCGGCCATGATGTAGGTGACATGGCGCTCAAGCGCCTGGCTCGCCAGCTCCAGAAAGTCCTGCGCAGTAGTGATTACCTGATTCGCCTGGGCGGTGATGAATTTCTGGTGGTTGCAGAACGGTGTACACGCGAGCAAACGGCCTCGGTATTTGAGAGGCTGGTCGAGGCATTGCAGGAGGCTGAAGTCAGCAACCCGATCGGGTGCAATATTGAGTTCAGTACGGGCGTGGCCGAGTATCCGCAGGATGCCCAAACTAGGCAGGCACTTATAAAAATTGCAGATGAACGCATGTACCGACAGAAGGTTTCGCGAAGGCAGCAGCGACAATCCTCTGGGGGCGCCTGATCGACGGTTTAGCTGCCTGTGGCGGCAGCAAGACGAGGCAGTAAGCTCGAATTAAGAAACTGACAACAACTACAAGAGTACCTACCTGAATGTTTGGCAAGAAAGACGACTGGCAAAGTAAATACAAGGCGCTGGTACGTGAGACTGAGCGGCATGAGAAGCAGCTGTCCGGCGTGTTCGTTCATTTGCGCAGTCTTGCCATACAGCTCAATCTGGCGACCCACGGGCAGTCACCCAAACTGGATGCATTGCTGGACCAGCTTAAATCAGAGCTGGACGCCGGCAAGCTCGATTCGGTGCAGGAGTTGCTGCGCAAGACGGAAAAGCATGTAAGGCGGCTCGAGGGTACTCGCGGGCAGCTGGTTGATTCCCTGCTCAAGCAGTTTAGAGACTGGTCAGGGCTGCTTTTGTTGCAGGACAGGGATGGGGCCTGTGGCGGTACCCTGGGTGATGTACGCCAGCGCCTGGAGGAGCCGGATACTGACCTGTCGCTGCTGCCGGATATCGCCTCGACACTTCTGGGCGTGCAGAAAAAACTGAGCCATGTGGCTGTGGCAAAAGATGCCGATGACGATGTCTCAAAAATTAACGATGTGGTTACGGCACGGCTGGCCGCCCGCATGCTGGAGCTGTTGAAACAGATCAATGTGCCTTCCCGGCATGCCGCTCGTGCCCACGGACTGATGCATCGGCTTGAAGTTGACCCTGATGCCCAAACGCTGGAAGCCTGTCTGGAAGACCTGTCGGGGCTGATGCGCGCCTGCGGGGGCAATTTGGAAGCAGATATTCAGGATTACCTGGTGAACCTGAATCAGCAACTGGCCTACCTGCGCAGCTTTGTGGACACCTCCGATGAGCTGGAGCAGAAGCAACGCAAGCGCAATAATTTGCTGGATCAGACCGTGCGTCAGGATGTCAGCCGTATTCATACCACGGTTGAGAATACGCACGACATCAACGAGCTCAAGCTGTCAGTTAACGCGCAGCTGGACAGCATTATTCAGGCGATGAATACCCACAAGGCGAGCGAAGACGAGCACCTGGCGACACTGAAAAAAGAAAAGAGCGCGCTGATCGAGCGCGTCAGTCAAATGGAACAGAAAGCGGAGTCGTTCCGAAAGCAGGCCGAGGACGCGCATGTCGAATCCAGAACGGATCCGTTGACCGGTCTGCCGAACCGCCTTGCTTTCGACCAGAAGTTTGACGAAGAACTCAAACGTTTTCAGCGCTATGGGACGCCGTTCAGTCTCTGTGTGGGCGATCTGGACAAGTTCAAGAGCATCAACGACCAGTACGGCCACCTGGCCGGTGACAAGGTGTTACGCCTGACGGCCAAGGTACTTCGAAATCATTTGCGTGAGGTGGACTTTATCGCCCGCTTCGGCGGCGAAGAATTCGTGATCCTGCTGCCTTCGACAACCGCAGAGGAAGCGAAGCAGGCCGCCGAGAAGATTCGACAGGCCGTTGAAAAGAGCCCGTTCAACTTTCAGGGACAGCCGGTGCAAGTGACGATTTCCATCGGCGGGGCCGAGGTGCGTCAGGACGATACCTCAGAGAGTCTGTTTGAAAGGGCAGACAAGTCCATGTACGAAGCCAAGCAGGCCGGCAGAAATCGGGTGCTTATGGATGAGTAAGGCTCGATATCCGCGAGGTTAACGAGCGTAAGGAGCGCTTGGAATCAAATCGGTCCGCTTAACAGGTTGATGTTGCTTACCACTCCCTTGAAGGTTTGGTTATGATCCATTTTGCATAGTTTGACTGTTCTTATGAGTGATATTTTAAACTTGTGCTTGGTTTGAAATTGATCTAATTTGTATAGTATGAATGTGCGTAATGGAAATAAGTTAAACCGACTGGAACGCGAGCTGCCCGAGGGGTTGCTTGTCGATGCGGGCTGGCTGGAGGCGCGTGGTTATTCGCGCTCTTTGCGCAGCCAGTATGTTCGTTCCGGTTGGCTGGAGCAGCCGGTTCGGGGCGTGTTTCGTCGTCCGCGCGGCGTTCTTGGCTGGGAGCAGGTGGTGATTTCCATGCAGACGCTTCTCGGCTTGCCGGTCTCTGTCGGTGGACGGTCGGCGCTGGAGCTCCAGGGTTATGCCCATTACCTCTCTCATTCTATATCGTCCATTCACCTCTATAGCGATGGGAAGCTGCCCGGCTGGGTAGCCAAATTACCGATGGACGTTAAGTTTATCGTGCATAACCGCGCACGTTTTCTGCCACCTGTTGAAATGGCTGAAGGGCCGTCTCTGGAATCCGGAGCTGTCAGCGCACCTGAAGCTTCATTACCCGGGGCGCTGCGGATCGAGCGCTGGGGGCAATGGAAATGGCCGATGATGATGTCGTCTCCCGAGCGGGCCATTCTGGAGCTGCTCGATGAATTACCGACTGATGAGAGCTTTCACAATGCCGATATGATCATGGAGGGGCTGGCGGGGCTCAGTCCACGCCGGTTACAGCGCTTGCTGGAGCAGTGTCGCAGCGTGAAGGTCAAACGTTTGTTCTTCTTTTTTGCCGACCGGCATCGGCATAAATGGCTGGATCGTATCGAGAAATCGAAGATCAACCTTGGGTCCGGTAAAAGGATGCTGGTCAAGGGCGGTAAGCTTGATCCTGTCTACCAGGTTACCGTACCGGAGGAGCTTGATGGCTTTTGAGGATCGTTATCGTAAACAGGTCGAGCTGCTGGTCCGCACGCTTCCGCATGTGGCGGAAGAGGAGTGCTTCGCGCTTAAAGGAGGGACGGCGATTAACCTGTTCATCCGTGATATGCCACGTTTATCCGTCGATATTGATCTTACCTGGTTGCCGCAGGGGGACAGGGGCGAGGCTTTATCGGGAATAGATGCGGCGTTAAAGCGCATTGCGGACCGCCTCAGAAAAAGCGATGACCGTATATCAATCAACGCGACGGCCCCGAAGGGGCACTCCAAAATCAACAAGCTCGTTGTCCGAACACCTGATCGCGTACAGATAAAGATCGAGGTGACACCGGTTCTGCGGGGTTGTGTCTATGATCCTGTCATGACGATGATTTCAGAGAAGGCGGAAGATGAATTCGGCTTCGCTGAAATCAATGTGCTTTCTTTTGCTGATCTTTATGCCGGTAAAATCATGGCGGCGCTGGATCGGCAGCACCCCCGTGATCTGTTCGATGTGAACCAGCTTTTAGAGAATGAAGGGCTCACCGATGAACTGCGGACAGCGCTCATCATCTATCTCATTAGCCACGATCATTCACCGCAGTCGCTTCTGGTTCCAACTGAAAAAGACATCGCGCAGGAATACGAGCAGAACTTTCGGGGTATGACGGAAGATGAGGTTTTACTCGAAACACTAGTGGCCGCTCGCGCTACACTGGCGGCGGGCGTGGTATCCGGTATGCCCGAGGACCATAAACAGTTCCTTATATCCTTCTATCGGCGCAGCCCTGAATGGGAGCGTCTTGGACAGGACGGTCTCGATAAGCTTCCCGCTGTAAAGTGGCGGGAGCTTAATCTTGATAAGGCTGGGGAGGATACACGGGAGGCGATTATTGCGGAGCTGGAAAAGATCTTGTGGCCGTGAAGGCTCACTAATTACAGGTGTCAATTCTAAACGAATTTTCATGGTACCAGTGGCCGGACTCGAACCGGCACGCCCGTTAAGGCAACGGATTTTGAAACCTTTTTACGGGTTACCACTGTCTATCATGTTCTTTCATATCAAAGGCTTATGATGTTTTTGATCTCAGTGGCAGCCTTTGTTTCTCTACTGCGTGGACATTTTGTGGTCACTACTCAACGCCTTCCAAACGTCCTTGAATCCAAGGTTCTACAATGGATATGAGGAGCCCGTTTAAATAGCTGCGCCATTTGTCTTGGTTATGGGCCTCAGGGCCCACAATGGTCAACAGCAAGTAGCACTGATCAACATCATCGTAAGCATAAATCAACCAGTAGTCGTTTTCAGGTTCACTGATGCGGGTGGTTCGGTAATACACCTGAGATATGTGTGGGTAGCGCTCCACCCACTCTGCCGCTAATTCGTCAGTGTGTGCCAGGTGAATATGGTGAACGTCAGGAAGCGAAAGCTCAGCATCTCGACCAAAGTAGTCAGGTACGATGCCTTTGAGCTTGTAATCTTCAAAGCTGGTTTTGTGGTACTGCCATCCTGGCAGGGCCCTGAAAATAGGGCAGGTGTAAACCTTAGACACTGATCAGTGGCGAGCCTCTGCAGCAAGCTCTGATTCAGTCGGGAACCTGTTGTACTTAGCGAAGAACGCCAGCTCATCCTGATTAGGAAAGCGGTTGTGCTTCTGATGGAACTCAAAGACTTTGTTACCAGCTTCAGCCGCAGCAACCACATCACGCGCAGTCGCTGGGCGTGGGCGAGTGGTATCTGTTTGCTTCAGTTGTGGCATGTCTAGTTTTCCTTTCGAGAGTAATTCATCTGTGGCTGCATCAAATTTGCACCACATCTGCATCATAGCGAAATTTGAACAAAAAATATACGAATGACGAATGAAGCGAGCCAATGACTACCTAATGAGGTATTGGCTATGCTGCAACTTTGCTGGTTAATCTCCGTTCAAGTAGCCCGCGTTCAATAAGGTCGAATAGGTCCGATTTTGTTAGGTCCCGGGCCTTGATGTACCCCATCAGATCACGCCAAAGCCCCGACTTCTTCAAACAGCTCCAAGCCTTGCGAGCACTGATGTTGTTCCTGGCATAGATGGATAGCAGGTTGCCCAAGGCAAGGGCTACGTTCCGTTCATTACCTATCCCGGCTGTTTTGTACTTCCGCTTGGCCACGAAGTTGGAGGCAGGTTTGCCCCACTGGGTGTCATCATGCAGTACGGTCCAGAACGGATCTACAAAGCGCCTGTCAGCATCCAGTCGGAATCGGTCAAGGCCATAGGCCCAGAGGTGTGAAAGGTAGTCGGTGACGGATTCGTAGGTACTCAGTGATACTTGGTTGTAGTCGGCAAACTGGCGAAGCACAGTTTGTGAGAAGCGGAACTCCAAGCGCCATACGTCTTGGTCAGGATTCCATAGGGGTGTAGTCAGGTCGTGATCGACCTTCCGTGACCAGATGCCGTGAAAGTAGTCGATTTTATCGTGGGCAATGATCTCTTTCGACTTGTTGTACAGCGTCGCTTGGAGGCTTGAGACAGTGCCAAACGTGTAGGACTGCCCACGCCCGTAGATACTCGCGACTTCGCCGGTTGTCACCTCCAGCGATTGGAAGCCGTTGCGGTCATTTACGCGCTGTGATCGGCAGGTAAGCCGGTCCACGAAGTCGGCAGGCGGTACCCAGCCTTGCCAATCGGTTGCGAGGTGGATCGCCACACCACAGGGAGAAGGTGCAGTCACGAACCAACCCGCCGCCAATTCATCCATTTGATGCTGCAGCACATCGGGGGACTGGTCACGGATCAACTTAGGGGATACCTCAATTTTGCAGTGACTACCGGCCCGATCGGCAGTGGTGTGGTTGTTCTTGATCAGAATGACTACGCCGAACTCGGCATTTTGCAGCAGGAACTTGAAGCCCGCCTTTCCACCACGCCGCAGCCGCCAGAGATGGCCCTGATACTCAACCACTGGCTTAAATTCAGCCTCTAATCGTTCCTCCAATTCGTCCAGGAGGTCATGGTTCAACATGCCGTTGTAGAGCTGACGCACGGTATCAATGGACGTATCCAGAATTTTGACCCCAGACAGGTCGATTACTTCACCATGAGGACTTACAAAAACACGACCATCCTTTGAAGGCTCAAACTGGGTGTTGTAACGGGTAAGGCTTTCTTTGTTCATCAGCTGCACCTGATATCTAATGACTGCTAGTGACTGCTTATAACGTCTTGCGTGTTTTTATTTGAGACGTGCTACAGGGCCGTCTCGGAGTGGTAGTGGACTACCTGCATTCGCGCGCTGGTGTCCCGCGCCCGAGTCGCTACGCTCACGGATCGCGGGATCACATCGCGCTCGGTGCAGGCGTCCGTACCATGGTTCCTCGCTGGTATCCGGTTGTTCGATCCACCCGATGCCCGTCAACGTGACACCAGAGCTGATAACCGCCCTCATACTCATGGCAAGCAGACGGGTCGATATAGCGGTATCCCACCGTGTTGCGCACCACGTAGAAGAACCCATCCGGAATACGAACGGACCCGACCAGCTTCCAGTCATCCGATGGAGCCGGCAGGCGGCCATCTGGATCATCGAACTGGGGTTCGGGCTTGGGCTTGGGTTGTGCCTGGGCGGTTGAAGCGGAGGCGCTGGGCTTCTGTTTCATGTTGAATACCTGCGGCGGGGCCGAGGGTTTCACTTCAGGCTCAAGGTCTTCGGTCTGCGCACCAGTGACAAAACCGGATTGCAGCATGCTGAACACGGAGATCAGGGCGACCACACCGAGAATCGGTGCCCCGATCAGGCTGGCCAATATCTTGGGTGACTTCAGAATGTTGGCCCGCTTATCGGCCTTCACTTCTTTCCCCGCCCCATGCATACCGCTGTTCTGGGCTTTGGTGGCCGACTGATAGAGCTGGTACACCTCCGGCTGGTACTTGCCATAGAACTGACGCAACCGGCGCGACTCGGGTGGCTGCTGCCCTGTGACTGCGCCCTGATACACGTCCACGCGGTAGCGCTTGTCTTGCCCAACATGGTTCAGCTTTTGGGCGCGATAGGTTTCATCAACAAAGTTGCGCACCCATGAAGCGATCTGGGACAGGTCCTGAGTGATCAGAACGATCTCGGTTGAGCGCCCTGCAGCATCGACCTGGTGGCGATGCTCGGCAAAGTATTCCCGATGACCTTCAGGGCATTGGGTGACCTTCTGACCCGAGGGCCAGACCCGCCAGATTTCATCGAACACATGCACCGCGCCATAGCGCATGGAGAGGAACCCTTCTTCTACCGACTTGGCCACTTCGGACAGATCGACAATATCAATCCGCGGCATGGGCGCACCGTTCTTGCGGCACCATTCCTGCAGCTCACCGAGTTTCAGCGGCAGGTTGGTCACGATCGGGCGGCCATCTTTAAGGCACGGAAGAATGACGTTCTCAACGACCCCATAGGATTTGCCGGAACCCGGCAGGCCGGTATAAGCAGAGACAGACATAGATCACCCAATGATCGGAATACGGCGAATGACAAACCGGAGGACATAGGCACCGAGGATGATGCTCAACCCAAGTTCCAGCTCCATCGGTGCCAGATAAAAAGCCACGCTGGGCGGGATGGAGGAGAATGCACCGGAGGCATCATTAAAGAATTCCGGTACCGGCAACTCCTCCAGGAGCGAAGCCAACACATCAAAGAGCCAGTACAACATCTCTTTGAACCAGTGTTCGAGCGTGTCATAGAACGGCAGAAGTGCGAGCATAAATCCCCCTTAGGCAGACATGACTATACGGATGCCGAACAGGGCCCAGATGGCAGTGAAGACCGCCTCCAGAATGCCCGAGTTCTCGGCAATGACCGTGCAGTGAATATTCGTTGAGGATGAGAAGAAGGCTGTATCAATCGACAACGGCGAGCAGGAGCCGGAAGGGACTGAGCCGCTAATGTCTTTGACGGCGGCAATGATGGGCACCGCATCCAGCCGCTCCATGAACGAACCAAGACCGGCATCTTTACCCCGCTCCTGCTGTTCATCGGTGGGCTTTAAGCAACCATCCTTGCCGAACTTGGTGGGATCACAGTCAGGCTGATTCTGGTCATCAGGCTGAACATCAGGGTCACCACTCCCCGACCCATCGCCGGAAGAGCCATCCCCCGTAGAACCGTCCCCTGTAGATCCGTCACCGGTTGACGCATCAGAATCACCGGTCCCGTCACCGGTATCCAGAGAACCATCGGAATTGGTGTAATCAGTGGGATCGGTGGGCGAGCTGTTATCATCTTCAGCCGTAGTGCCTTCGGGGCACTCAGCGGAGCCCCCTACGATATAGCCCACGGTGCCATCAGGGTTGAGGCAGTTCTTCTCGCCCTGGGGATCATCAGTGTAACCGGCTGGACAGGAGGAATTGGCGGAAACCGTGCCGAGATACACACCGTTACTATCGAAACACTTTTTGGGCTCTTCTCCGGCAGTTTCACAACCGCTTTCGACATCGCACTGGCCTTCTTCAGCCGTACCGGTCGCTTCCTCGCCGGTGAACTCAACGATAGCCGTGCAGACACGGTTGCCGGTCTCCAAATCGTCGGCACAGCCTGCTGTAGTAGTAACAGCGCGACAGCCTTCAACACTGTAATACTGAGAGGGATAGCCGCCGGTGAAAGCATCCATTTCAAGGACGACTTCGCCACCTTCCCATTCTTGACACTTCTCATCCGGGAAAGGAACTTCATCGTTGCATGCTGGATGCCACATTGCATACCGACAAAGCGACTCATATACGCGATCATGGAGGTCATCATTTCTACCAGTATCAGAGCAGTAGATATAAGCGCCGCTGGAATAAGCGGCTGCATATCCAAGCTGCCGACAAACACCAGTTCCCCAGGTGGAGTAAGGAAAACCACCTTCGGCATAATAAATTTTTGAACTAGATGAGATTTCAGCAGCAGATGCAGTTTGCACTAAAGCCGAGAGAACGCCCCATACGCACAAGCGCAGCCAAGCACGAAAAACGTCCATACCCATAAATCCCCCATAAGACCCCCACTGACAAAAAAGGGGACCGAAGTCCCCAGGAATGCGCCGAAGACCCCGAATTACTTCAGGAAGCCCAACACGGCTTTCGCACCTTTCATACCGATGTACAGTGCACCCAGTGCAGCGGCAACAGCGCCGATTGCAGCCAGAGCAGTAGTGAAATCGATGGAGCCGGTGATAGTGGTGTAATCCATGAGAGCACCTCACATTTTTCGGATTGATTTAAGAACGGCGCCGGCCGCAAGACCGGCACACTGGAAGGTTGCGACTGCGATAAAGCCAGACCCGAACGCCGCAGCCAGAACGGTCGGGTCCATACTCAGCGGATCAAAGGTTGTCAGCAGTTGATCCACCGGTAACAGTTGCCACTGGGTGGAGCATGCAAGGCTGCCATCTGCGAGCGTGGTCATGTCGCCTGAGCAAATCGGTAATACCTGCATGGACTCCCCCTTGTGGAAAACTCAACGCGTCGCGTGCTGTAGCGCGCCCTCTGCCTCTTGCGCCGTTCGGTCAAGAGACGCTTCGCGTCTCCCGCCGAACCGAGGGCGCTGCCCAATCACGCGGCAGCCTTAGTGCCAGCCGGTTTGATGGAGACGACCTTGAACGCCATCTTCTGTCCGGCCCCTTGGGTGGGCTGTGCCACGATTTCGCATTTGCAGGGCAGGTGATCGCGCAGCAGGTCCACGGTTGCGTAGTCACAGGCCAGCTTCATCAGCTCAAGGCCAGCGCGGTCGGGGTTGGTCCCGTCCGACTTCTGGGTGGTGATGATGGAACCGCCCTTGTTGCCGTCCATGTCGTAACGGCTTGCCTGGATAACGTCAGCATTCATGGTGATGTTCATGGTGTTTTCCTCAGTTCAGTTCGCCGCAATCAGGGCATTTAACGGGGTAAGCGGTGGGTACAGCGAGCAGCGCACCGCATGAGCAAACAGACCAGCGTGAGACACGACCGCCGAAGGTGTAGAGCGGGCGCGGTTTGGTGGTCATTTCAGTGGGAACCGGCGGGCAGTTGCACTGGTGCTGTCCGCAGACAAGGCACAGGCCCATCGCCTCAGCCGGTTTCACCATTTGGCGCAGCCGCTTATTCATGGGCTCCACCAGCGGAATGAGAACCCGAGGCACGCCATGTGACCTCGGGGGCGGTTACGCCGCCAGTCGAATTGTCGTCAGCGCGGTGAGCACTGACGCCCCCTTCAGGGGTGCAGCCCTGAGTAGTGGGAGAGGGAGAGGAAGCGCGCTGTTTACGCTTCCACAGGTGAAAGGACACCAAGCGGCCCATGAAACTGATGAGCTCGACCAAGAGGCAGGCAATGGCAAGGCCGATCCACATACCAACCATCGTTTCAAATGGCTGATCGGTGTCGCTGTAGAACCGGATATAAGCGGTTGCTGCCAAGGCATACAGTAGGTAAAGAATCAGGCTGGTCATGCTGCCACCCCCATGACGCGACATGCGTCTGTGTTGCGATCCATCAGGGCAAAGCGACGCAGGATGGTTTCAATAGCTGGCTCAACTTGAGACAAAGGCGCACCAAAATGGATGGTGTAACGGTCAGTCACGCACATGTCAGAACGAAATGAGCCAACACCGGGGAAGTAGTGGCCCCGTCCAACGTCATGCCAAGCGTTAACCGCATCGACGTGGTAATTACGGACACACAGCGGACCAGTAGGCACAGGGGCGCAGATCACTAGATATAAGCCAATCGGATTAACCTCACAGTTAATATCCACACCCTGAACAGCCAAACGACAGGACTCAGCCGCTACTTCAGAGAACATGGCAAAGATGCACTCATAGTCCTGCATAGCGGCAAGGCGGTCAGATTCAGCCTGGTGGTACTCAGCAGGTGTGAGCAGGGTCAGTTGAGCAGTCATCAGATTGCCTCCATGCATTCGGCCATGATCTTGGCCACGTTGACGAAGGAGCGGCGGGCACGTTCATCGCCGTTGCTAGGCGAAATCACAGGGATGTAACCGCGATGGATCATGTTCTCGAGAGTCGGCTGGGTGATACCAACCAGCTCAGCAAAACGAGCGCGATCCATGATCGGAACGAATGGCATGGAAGCAGGAAGCTGGATCGATACGGGGGCGTTCATGGCGTTTTACCTTTATACTGTTCTATGAGAGCTAACGGATAGTGAATTAATTACACGATAATCTTAGCACGATGATTGTTATCGTGTAGATTTAACACGATGGTATTTTTCTATCATGAATGAGCGTCTTATAGCGCTGATAAATTGGTACGGGAGCAGTGAACGCAAACGATTCAGCGAGTTTGCTGACAAGACTGGTCTAGAAAGAGATACAATCAAAAACCTCTATCATCAGAGGCAACGAATTAACCAGGATCACATTTCAGCAATCGCCGGGGCCTTTCCAGAGTTCAAGATGTGGTTTGTATTTGGTGAGACGCATCCGGAGCTAGGGCAGGTTAGTCCTGAGATTGAAGAGACACGGAAGGCTTACAACGGGTAGGGAAAGGGTACGTACTCGCAGAGAGGATCAACAATGCCTGGTTCGGCAGTACAGGGATAGGTAAGCAAGGAGAATGAAATGGAATTCATCATTGCAATTGGCTTTATCGCCACCATCGTTTTTCTCGTCAAAAACAACTCTTCTCATACAGGTGGGCTCAAAGGGCAGCGCAATGCTCCCCGAAGAGCTAAAGGCTCTAGTGTAGAGCTTGATCCCTGGGAGTCAGGGCAGCAATCCAAAGCGCCAAAGACACTGAGCCTCAGTGATTTCTTGCCAAAAGACTTTTTAAAGGAAAGCGGTGATAAGGTCATCGACTTCAAGGAAAAGCCCAAGAGCGATGTAGTAAAGGACTACTCTGAAATCTATGAGGTGGAAGATAGCATCCTCACGCCTGCTGAGCTGAAATATATGAAGGTCTTACAGGATGTTGTTGGTGATAAATACTATATTCTATCCAAAGTCCGAGTAGCTGATGTTTTTAGAGTTAAAAAGCAGCGCTTCGGGGATGCTGATTATAAGTGGTTTAATAAAATCAAGGCAAAACACTTTGACTATGTGCTTTGTTGCCCTAAGACATTTAGACCAATAATAGTAATGGAGCTTGATGACTCTTCTCATAAAAGGATTGATAGAGTTAAAAGAGATGAGTTTATAAATAAGATCTGCTCTGATAGTGGGATAAGGATTATTAGGCAGGCGTTGAAGAAAAATTACGACTTAGGAAAAATAAAATATTTTATTTTCGAGAAAGACTAGTTCTCAAGAGTGAATAAAATGATAATGGATTCAATTAATGCAATAAAGGCTACTCTATATGACAGACTGCATAGTCCTTTTTTGGGAAGCTTTTCAATAGCCTGGTCTATTATTAACTATAAAACTTTACTAATTATTTTCTCCTCATTAAGTGTGCGAGAAAAAATAAAATACATAGAAGATATTCCATCTGATGAGAAGTTTATTTTTTATTTCACATATCCCCTATTAGTTTCATTTTTTTATATGTTTATATTTCCTTATGCTGAAAGGTTTATGTATGGGGTTTGGAGAGATCACCAAAATAAGTTAAAGGATATAAAAATTAAAAAGGATGAGGTTAAGGCTTTAGATGAAGATGAAGCTAGAGATTTAAAGCGTCACCATCTTGATCTTATGAAAGGTTATGACGAGAGTTATGCAGTATTGAGATCGGATAATGAAAATGCTAAAACTGAATTAGAAGAACAAAATTCAATAATAAAAAAAATGAAAATGGATCTTGAAGCAAAAAATCAGGAAGTCTATAAAAAAGATGAAGATATTGAAGCTTTAAATAAATTTATCTTATCACTTAAAGATGAAAACAAAAAGTTATCAGGTTTGATTGAAATTCAATCGCCAATTGTGGAAAAGTATCATGAAGTTCAAGTCATGAGTGATGGCGACCAAAAAATGGATTTTAGTCCAGAGAATGTAAAAGATATTAGAAATAGCTTTGAAAAATCATTTCAATACCTCCTGGGAATCATATCGGAAAATTCAGGTTACTCATCTACTATAATAGAATTTAATTATAAAAATGGTAGTATTTATGAGAGCCTCGCATTTCTTTATATGGCTAAAGAAATGGGACTTACCAAAATTCATAAAAACGGAAAGATGTCTTTGACAAAATTTGGATGTGACATATTAAAAACTGATATGGGTAGAAGTGATATGTTTGATGCCCAAGATAAATATCTTATATATCTCAAGAAAGAAGGTACTGAAGGGCTAATGAATGATTAGCCGAGATAATAACAAACGCAGATGGAAAATAGACCTTCGTTTAGGTGGGCGCTCAGGAAAGCGTTATCGGAAATCTTTTGCAACTAAGGCCGAAGCACTGCGCTGGGAAGCCTGGATGAAGTCTCAGCATGCCCAAAACCCTGAATGGGAGCCGCCTAAAAAGGATCAACGCCGCCTATCTGAACTGATCGAAGAATGGTATCAACTGCACGGTCAGCACTTGAAGGATGCGGAGAACCGCTTGGGAAGGCTGGAGTTTACGTGTCAGGGGCTCGGCAACCCTATTGCCAGTGAGTTAACCGGTGCATCTTTTACACACTACCGAGCCGCCCGATCGGAAACCGTAACTGCCAACACGTTGAACCATGAGCTGGTGTATTTGAGAGCTGTATTCAATGAGCTGATCCGCTTGGGACACTGGAAAGGCGAAAACCCGCTTAAGAATGTACGTAAGCTGCAAGTGGATGAGCACGAGCTGGCCTGGCTCTCCACGGATGAAGTCTCTCTTCTATTAAATCACTTGGCGGAACGCCGGAGACGGGATGCGCTATTGGCGACAAAAGTGTGCCTTGCGACGGGAGCAAGGTGGAGCGAGGCAGAGAAGCTAACCGCCGAACAGTTACAACCCCACCGAATTACCTACCACCGCACCAAGAACGGCCGAAGCCGGTCGGTCCCGATCTCGCCAGAGCTGTACGAAGAAATCAGAACGACCAGTAGCGGGCGACTCTTTGGCAATTGCTACGATGCCTTTACCAATGCACTTGAGGCGTCAGGGATTCAGTTACCAAAAGGGCAGCGCACACATGTACTGCGGCATACTTTCGCGAGCCACTTCGTGATGAAAGGCGGCAATCTGCTCACGCTACAAAAGATCCTCGGCCACCAGTCCATACAGATGACTATGAGGTATGCGCACCTGGCACCGGATCACCTGAATGATGCGGTACGGTTAAACCCTCTCATTGAGCTCTAAGGGCTACTGGCAGCAGATATCATCTTCTTCAACTCTTCTACCGATAAGGTCCTATTTTTTCTTCGGTGAATAACAGCATGACAATTCGCACACAGCGGAATGAGTTCTGTTCTAGGGTCCACCTTCTTGCTCTTGCCAAAGGTTGAGACAGGCACAATGTGATGAATATGTATAAGCCCTTCAGCATAAGGCCCATACTTTTCTCCAAAGTTGATACCACATGCCTCGCACGTCACGCCATGTATATCAATTGCTTGTTGACGAAGCCGCGGATCACGCTCGTATGTAGATACATATTTAGATTTTTTCTCGCCTTCTACATAAGACTCAAAGGCTTGGTCATTGTCGTTGAGGTCTAGTTCAGGTGTGTAAGAAGCAGGCGGGTGCGATAAGCCACGAACAAAGCTGAGGATTATGTCATAGGTGCTCTGGTTGATGGGGCGGACGCCATCTCGCCAGTAATTACTCTTGCGGTTATCAGGTATGGTTTCTAAATAAGAGCCCTCATGCTTCGCAAGTACTGCCTGGTCAAACGGCTGATAGTCTTTAATGTCGGCGAAGTAGTCACCTTTAGAGCTTTCTCTATCAGCATAAACGCTGGCGATCGTGGCAATGGCAAAATAGTGAGGGGCCGGTGAAAGTCTGGTATCGGAGTACCGCTTGTTCTTCATCTTACCCTTGTAGTAGACAACTTGAGTGCCTTCAGGGAGGTATTTGAGGTAGCGCTTTGGGAAGTGGTAACGAGTGCCTGTTTCATCGCTCCACTGTGACTCATCATTCTCAGCAATAACTGCAAACATCATCCTATCCTTAGGTTGAGCTTTACGGTGTATTGAAAACGAGAGCATAGCAATTGCTGTTTGGATAGCGAAGATGCCAAAGGTCTTGAGTGGTTGTGGGCCTGTTAACAGGGTGGGGCTAAAGTGGACACTTTGTGGACACAAAGGAAGTTTGGGTATTGTAAGATACCGCAAGGATGGAGGCGGGGTTGGGGCAAGGTGTTGATTGTAAACGGATTTTCATGGTACCAGTGGCCGGACTCGAACCGGCACGCCCGTTAAGGCAACGGATTTTGAATCCGTCGTGTCTACCAATTTCACCACACTGGCACTGTCGTCTGGGGCAGTCAGGGTAGGATGCCCGCGTCAGTGAAGGCGCATATTATATTTGTCCTGCCTGATTCGTCAATCAAGACTGAAAAAAAGCCGTGGCTCGGTTAGAATTGGCGTTTTCCAACAGGTTGCCAGTTGTAAATTCATGCAGGTAAAAGATTTCTACTTCGATCTCCCGGAGGAGCTGATTGCGCGCTACCCTCTGGAGCAGCGCAGTGCCAGCCGGCTGCTGTGCGTCGACGGTAACACCGGTCAGCGTGAGCACCGTCATTTTGCCGATCTGCCTTCAATGCTCGAGCCCGGTGATCTGCTGGTGTTCAACGATACGCGAGTGATTCCGGCGCGGCTGTTCGGCCAGAAAGCCAGTGGCGGCAAGGTCGAGATGCTGATTGAGCGCGTGACTTCGGATACCGAAGCGCTGGCGCATATCCGTTCCAGCCGTTCGCCCAAGCCGGGCACGGTGCTGACACTGGAAGGTGGCCTGGAAGCCGAGGTCACCGGACGTCAGGAGAACCTGTTCGAGGTGCGTTTCACCAATCTGGACGGCCACCTGGTCAGCGCACTGGAAGAGCACGGCCATATGCCGCTGCCGCCTTACATGAAGCGCGAAGACCAGCTGTCGGACCGCGAGCGTTACCAGACGGTGTACAACCGCAAACCCGGAGCCGTTGCGGCGCCTACGGCCGGACTTCATTTTGACCAGCCGCTGCTGGAAACGCTCAAGGCGATGGGGGTTGAGCAGACCTTCGTCACCCTGCATGTCGGGGCCGGCACCTTCCAGCCGGTGAAGGTGGATAACATCCAGGACCACCACATGCACGCCGAGTACATCGAGGTGTCCGATGAGGCCTGTGCGGCCGTGCGTGCGGCACAGGCGCGGGGTAACCGCGTGATTGCGGTGGGTACCACCAGTGTCCGCTGTCTGGAAACGGCCAGCCAGTCCGGTGAAATCCAGCCGTTCTATGGCGATACCGACATCTTTATCTATCCGGGCTATCGCTATCGCACGGTGGAGGCATTGATCACCAATTTCCACCTGCCGGAGTCGACCCTGCTGATGCTGGTGAGCGCCTTCTCCGGGCACAAGGCGATTATGGATGCCTATGCAGACGCGGTTGCCGAGCGTTATCGTTTCTTCAGCTACGGCGATGCCATGTTTCTGACCCGTCGCGATGCGGCGGATGAGGAGTCAGTGTGAGAAAAGAATGTTTCATGCAGTTTGAGACCCTGACGCAGGAAGGCAAGGCGCGCCGTGGCCGCCTGATATTTCCGCGCGGGGTGGTGGAAACCCCGGCTTTCATGCCGGTGGGGACGTATGGCACGGTGAAGGGGATGACCCCGCGTGACATCGAAGCGACCGGCGCCCAGATCATTCTGGGTAATACCTTTCATCTGATGCTGCGTCCGGGCACCGAGATCGTCCAGCAGCACGGTGATCTGCATGACTTCATGCAGTGGAAGGGGCCTATCCTGACGGACTCCGGCGGCTTTCAGGTGTTCAGTCTGGGCAAGATGCGCAAGATCACGGAGGAAGGCGTTACCTTCCAGTCACCGGTGAACGGCAGCAAGGTGCTGATGACGCCGGAAAGCTCCATGCAGGTGCAGCGTGAGCTGGGTTCGGACATCGTCATGATCTTTGACGAATGTACGCCGTATCCGGCGACGCACCAGGAAGCGGCTGACTCCATGCGTCTTTCCATGCGCTGGGCCAAGCGCTCCAAGGATGCGCACGGCGACAGTCCGTCGGCCCTGTTCGGTATCATTCAGGGTGGCATGTACGAAGACCTGCGCGACGAATCGCTGGCAGGCCTGACCGAGATCGGCTTTGATGGCTATGCCATTGGCGGCCTGTCGGTGGGCGAACCGAAAGAGGATATGACCCGGATTCTGGATCATCTGGCCTGGAAAATGCCGGAAGACAAGCCGCGTTACCTGATGGGCGTGGGCAAACCGGAGGATCTGGTTGAAGGTGTGCGCCGTGGCGTGGACATGTTCGACTGCGTCATGCCGACACGCAATGCGCGCAACGGTTTTCTGTTTACCCGTAACGGCATCGTGAAAATCCGCAATTCGGCCAACAAGACCAATACCGCGCCGGTGGATGAAACCTGTAGCTGTTATACCTGTCAGAACTTCAGTCGCGCCTATTTGCACCATCTGGACAAGTGCAAGGAGATCCTTGGAGCGCAGCTCAATACCATCCACAACCTGCACTATTATCAGGAGCTGATGGCTGGTTTGCGCAACGCTATTGAACAGGGTAAATTGAGCGACTTTGTAGACGAATTCTATCGTCAGCGCGGGCAGGAAACGCCGCCGCTGACGGCGTGAAACGAATACTTTTCAATGCAATCGGGAGTACAACCTGAATGAGCTTTTTCATCTCTCCGGCACTGGCCGCTGAAGCCCCTGCGGGCGCAATGGATCCGGGCATGTTCAACATCCTGTTTCTGGTCGGTTTCGGTCTGATCTTCTACTTCTTCATGTGGCGTCCTCAGGCCAAGCGTGCAAAAGAGCATAAAAACCTGCTCGCCAACCTGGCCAAGGGCGACGAAGTGATCACCGCCGGCGGCGTGATCGGCAAGGTTGTGCGTCTGAACGACGACTACGTGGTGCTGGAAGTGTCTGAAGGCACTGAACTGAAGTTCCAGAAAGCGCACGTCGCTGCCGAACTGCCGAAGGGCACGATCAAAAGTATCTGATCCCCCATCCGTGTGATCCAGCGCCACTGACTCAGGTGGCGCTTTTGTTTTTGGTGAGGACCGAGCACGATGCTCAACCGCTACCCCCTGTGGAAAAATCTGATGATCCTGCTGGTGCTGGTGATCGCCGGTATCTATGCAGCCCCAAACCTGTATCCCGATGATTACGCCGTTCAGGTGTCCGGTACCCGTACCACCGAGGTGACCGCCGACACTCTGGGCCAGATCGAGTCGGCACTGAAGGCGTCCGGCGTGGAGGTGAAAGGCACCGAAATGCAAGCGGACGGGGTCGCTCTGGTGCGTCTGAGCAGCTCTGATGCCCAGCTTGCGGCCAAGGAAGCGATCGCGGATCAACTGGGGAATGGCTATGTGGTAGCGCTGAACCTGGCGCCCACAACGCCTGAGTGGTTGAGCAGTATCGGCGCCGGTCCCATGAAGCTGGGCCTTGACCTGCGTGGCGGTGTTCACTTCCTGCTGGAGGTCGATATGGCCCAGGCGGTCGGTCAGCGTCTGGACGTATATGTCAGCGAGATCAAAAGCAAGCTGCGTGACGAGCGCCTGCGCTACCGGACGGTAGACCATCTGGAAGATGGCCGTCTGGCGATCCGCTTTATCGACGCCGAAACACGTGACGAAGCTTCCAGCCTGTTGCTGCGAACCTACCAGGAATTTCTGGTCGATAGCCAGGATGTGGATGGCGAAGCCTGGCTGTACGTCAACCTGACCGAGCAGACCATCCGCGAGATCGAAGACTACGCCATCAAGCAGAACCTGACCACGCTGCGTAACCGTGTCAACGAGCTGGGTGTGGCCGAGCCGCTGGTACAGCGCCAGGGCCGCAACCGTATCGTGGTGCAGCTGCCCGGTGTACAGGATGCGGCAGCCGCCAAGCGTATCATCGGCAAGACCGCGAATCTGGAGTTCCGCCTTGAGGCCGGACCGGATGCCAGCCGTACCAGCACCGAGGTGTATGGCTTCCGCGATAACCCCGACCGCACGGCAACGCTGGAAAAGGACGTGATCATCACCGGCTCCAGCGTGTCCAATGCGCAGGCTGCGTTTGATGAAAATGGCATGCCGCAGGTATCCATCACACTGGATGCCAAGGGCGGCCAGATGATGAGCCGTGTGACGCGCAACGCCATTCAGCGCCGCATGGCGGTGATTTTCGTTGAGCACAAGCAGCGCACGCTGGTGCAGACCATCGATGGTGAACGGGTGGAAAAACGCATCCCGTACACCGAAAAGGGCATTATCTCCCTGGCCACCATTCAGAGCACCCTGGGCAACTCGTTCCGTATTACCGGCCTGGATAGTGCACAGGAGTCTTCGGAGCTGGCACTGCTGCTGCGTGCCGGTGCGCTGGCCGCGCCGATCTACTTTGTGGAAGAGCGTACCGTTGGTCCAAGCCTGGGTGCAGAAAACATCGAGCTGGGCACCCTGTCGGTGCAGATCGGTTTTGCGCTGGTACTGGCCTTCATGCTGATCTACTACAAGGTCTTTGGTCTGCTGGCCAACGTGGCACTGACGCTGAATCTGGTGCTGCTGGTAGCCGTCATGTCGCTGCTGTCCGCTACGCTCACGCTGCCGGGTATTGCCGGTATCGTTCTGACCGTGGGGATGGCCGTGGACGCCAACGTATTGATATTTGAGCGTATCAAGGAAGAGATGCGCAACGGGCAACCCATTCAGTCGGCCATCCATGGCGGCTTCGCCCGTGCCTTCACCACGATTCTGGATGCGAACGTGACGACGCTGATTGCGGCGGTCATTCTGTTTGCCATGGGGACCGGGCCGGTCAAGGGCTTTGCCGTCACTCTGTCGGTGGGCATTCTGACCTCCATGTTCACGGCGCTGCTGGTCACCCGTGCACTGGTCAATCTGGTGTATGGCGGTCGTACGCTGAAGAAAGTGATGATCTGAGGAGAAACCCATGGCAACAGGCAAAATCTATAATTTCATGGGTGTTCGCAAGCTGGCGCTGGCGTTCTCCCTCGTTCTGATGCTGATTTCCATCGGCTCTCTGGCGGTCAACGGGCTCAAGTTCGGCCTCGACTTTACCGGTGGCAGCCTGGTGGAAATCGGCTATGAAGAAGCGGCCGACCTGGAGCGGGTTCGCACTCAGCTTCAGGGCGCAGGCTTTGAAGACGTGACCGTGCAGACCTTCGGGTCGCCGCGTGACGTGCTGATCCGCCTGCAGGCGGATCATGATCCCAAACTGGGCGACAAGGTGCTGCAGGCGCTGCAGAGCGGTTCCGATCAGAATCTGGAGTTGCGACGCAATGAATTCGTCGGCTCTCAGGTCGGCGAAGAACTGCGTGAGCAGGGCGGTCTGGGCATGCTGCTGGCGCTCTTCATGATCATGGTGTACTTGGCGTTCCGCTTCCAGCTCAAGTTCTCCGTCGGTGCTGTCGTGGCGCTGATACACGACGTGCTGGTTGTGCTCGGTTTCTTCTCGCTGCTGCAGGTGGAGTTCGACCTGACGGTACTGGCAGCGGTGCTGGCCGTTATCGGCTACTCGCTCAACGATACCATCGTGGTCTATGACCGTATCCGCGAAAACTTCCGCGTGATGCGCAAGGGCGACTCCGTAGAGGTGATGAACACCTCGTTGAGCCAGACACTGAGCCGAACCCTGATGACCTCCATCACCACCCTGCTGGTGCTGGTGGCACTGTTCTACTTCGGTGGAGAAATGATTCACGGCTTCGCCATGGCGTTGCTGGTGGGCGTACTGATCGGTACCTACTCCTCAATCTATGTGGCTGCCAATGCGCTGTTGATGATGAACGTCACGCGTGAAGATCTGCTGCCGCCGCAGAAGGAAGAAGGCGAAGACGCCGAAGAAATGCCCTGATTGAGAAAAGCCGGCGTCAGCCGGCTTTATTTTTTGAGAATTTCTCGACTATTCTGAATGAAAGTCGACTCTGGCAGTCTAAGGGCTGTTACAGATATTTATTGGATACTGAATGACTAAAAATTGGCAAGATAAAGATCCCAATGCTCAGCAGGAAGCTGAGAAGTATGAACAACCTGTTCCCAGCCGTGATTTCCTGCTCAACTTTCTCGACAAGTGGGGAGCCCCCATCAACCACCCGGCACTGTGCCGCGAGCTCGGCATTGATGACGAAAATGGTGTTGAGGGTGTACGCCGCCGTTTGATCGCAATGTGCCGTGATGGCCAGCTGATCTCCAACCGCAAGGGCGAGTATGGCCTGATCCGCAAGATGGACCTGATTCAGGGGCGCGTGATTGGTCACCGCGACGGTTTCGGCTTCCTCAAGCCTGATGCAGGAGGAGATGATCTGTTCCTGAGCCCGCGCAACATGCGTGAAGTGTTTGATGGCGACCGTGTGCTGGTACAGCCGGTCGGCATCGATCAGCGCGGTCGCAAGGAAGGCAAGATCGTCGAGGTACTGGAGCGCTGCACCACCAAGCTGGTAGGGCGTTTCGATGGTCATGGCGGCTTTGGCAGCCTGATCTGTGAAAACCAGCGCATTACCAACCAGGTGATGGTGATTCCGGATCCGACCACAGGCCTTGAGTATGAAGATGGCCAGCTGGTGGTGGTGGAGATTATCCAACATCCGACACGCAAGCAGCCGGCCCGTGCTCGGGTGGTGGAAGTACTGGGTGACCGCATGGCACCGGGTATGGAGATCAAGGTCGCCATCCACAATTACGAGATTCCCGACGAATTTCCGGAAGAGGTGCATCAGCAGATTGGTGAGCTGACACCGGAAGTGCGCGACGAGGACAAGCAGAACCGCTTCGACCTGCGCGACATGCCGTTCGTAACCATCGATGGCGAAGACGCAAAGGACTTTGACGATGCGGTCTACTGTGAGAAGAAAACTTTCGGCGGCTGGCGCCTCTGGGTCGCCATCGCGGATGTGTCCTACTATGTGAAGCCCGACTCCCCGCTGGACAAGGAGGCGGTCAAGCGCGGCAACTCGGTATACTTCCCCGAGTTTGTGGTACCCATGCTGCCGGAGCTGCTCTCCAATGGCCTTTGCTCGCTCAACCCGAAGGTTGACCGTCTGGCCATGGTGTGTGAGATGACCGTAAGCCGTGCCGGCAAGCTGTCCGGCTACAAGTTCTACGAAGCGGTGATCAACTCCAAGGCGCGCCTGACCTACACTAAGGTGGGTGCCATGCTCGATCCCGAAAATGAGGATTGCGAGCGCCTGCGCGGCGAATATGCGGAAGTGGTCAAGCACGTTGATCAGTTGCATGGCCTGTACAAGGCACTGCGCAAGGCCCGCGAGGAGCGCGGCGCGATCGACTTTGAAACCGTCGAAACCCGCATCGTATTTGACCAGGTGCGCAAGATCGACGAGATCGTACCGGTACACCGGAACGATGCGCACAAGATCATCGAAGAGTGCATGCTGATCGCCAACGTGGCCACGGCCCGCTTCCTGGCCAAGTATGGCAAGCCGGCCCTGTACCGTATCCATGAAGGACCCAAGGAGCAGAAACTGGAAAATCTGCGGGCCTTTCTCGGTGAGCTGGGTCTGAACCTGCCTGGCGGCGACAGCCCCGAGCCCAAGGATTACCTCAAACTGGCCGAGGCGATCGAGGGCCGCCCGGATCGGCACATCATCCAGACCATGATGCTGAGATCCATGCAGCAGGCGGTGTACAGCCCGGAAAACCTGGGGCACTTTGGTCTGGCCTACAACGCCTACGCGCATTTTACCTCGCCGATTCGCCGCTATCCGGACCTGCTGGTACACCGTGCCATTCGTGGCGCCATTCATGGTGAGGCCAAAGTGAAAGGGGTTGAGCGTCCGAAGAAGTTTCAGGCGGACGCGGGCTTCCATTACGGATACACCAACGAACAGATGCTGGTGCTGGGCGAGCACTGCTCCATGACCGAGCGCCGTGCCGATGATGCAACCCGTGATGTGGTGGCCTGGCTCAAGTGTGAATACATGCAGAGTCAGATTGGCGAAACCTTCTCCGGTGTTGTTGCGGCCGTGACCGGTTTTGGTGTGTTTGTGGAGCTGGAAGACCTGTATGTGGAAGGACTTATCCACATTACGGCACTGCCCAGCGACTACTACCACTTTGAAGCGGCCAAGCAGCGCCTGATCGGTGACCGAACCCGCCGTGTCTTCAAGTTGGGCGACCGGCTGGATGTACAGGTGGTGCGTGTCGATCTGGATGAGCGCAAGATCGACTTTGAACTGGTGGGCGAGCCCGAACCTTCAAAACCCAGGAAAAAGCCGACCCAGCGTGAAAAGCTGGCCAAGGGCCAGATTGGGGACGGGCGCGACAGCAAGCCTCGCAGGAGTAAGCGCGGAAAAAAGCCTGAAGGGCATCCCGGCGATGCCCCTTCCAACAAGAAAGGCAAGCACACTACTCCCAAGCACAAGCGGAAAAAGGCTCACAAGCCCAAGCATCCGCCCCGTGCACGTCGCAAGAAGCAGTAGTCCGGCAGGTGCCGGGCTCAGCCGAGCCGATAAAGCTCGGCTGCTGCCTCGAACCTGAGCATCACATACACCAGCGTTGCAAGCAGGCAGGCCAGTAGCCACCTGCCTGTGACCGGTGCCGCGGCCGGCCGGCGGTACAGCCAAAGCCGATAGCCGGCGGCTACAAAAATGCCTTCCGTTATCCCGGCCAGCACATCCAGCGGCCAGTGAACCCCCAGCAAAGTCCGCGAAAGGCCAATCAGCAGCATGGCGATTGCCGCCAGCAGGTAGCTCCAGTGCCGCAGGGCGTGCGGGCGGTTATGAGACCACCAGACCCCTGTTAGCGCGATCCAGGCGGCTGCAGCGGAGGCATGTCCGCTGGGGAAGCTGAAGGTATGCAGGGGCGCGTCCACGGGGCGCTCAATGGCAAACAGGTGCTTAAGCGCCACATTCAGCCCTACCACCAGCAGGGTTCCCGCAAAGACGCCCCAGGCTTGCGACTGCCGCAGGACGAGGCTACCAAACAGACTGGTAGCGAGCGCCATCCCCAGTGCCCATTGCAGATCACCCGGTAGTGTCAATGTCAGTGCGAGGGCGGGCAGCAGCTCACCCAGGCGCTGCAATGGCGGCAGGGTCAATGTGTTGAAGGTGACCCCAACCGGGCTCAGGCTCAGCAGGCTGCAGGCCAGAAACATCACAGCGGCGGATGCCATCATCAACAGGGGACCCGGGGGCCAATCAGGCGGCATGCGTTCGGACAGCCTTCGGTACAGGGGGCCCTCAGGGTGAAGGCGTAGATGGATCTGCTGCCACACCAGCAGCGCGAAGGCGAGAGCTGCCCCTGTCCACAGCAGCGGTGTCAGATGCTCCGGGAGCTGGTGCAGGCCACGGCCGGTCAGGTAGCCGGGAAGCAGATAAGCGGGTGCCCAGCCCAGTGCGGAAGCGAGGTTGTAGGCGGTGAAACGAATGGGGGACAGGCGGCAGCTGCCGGCGACAAAGGGAATAACGGGACGCAGCGGGCCGACAAAGCGACCAATGATGATGCTGAGCGCACCCCAGCGCTGGAAAAAACGTTCTCCACGCTCGATCCATTCAGGGTGTTGCTGCAGCCAGCGCAACTGTCGTATGCGGGGCGCGCTGTGGCGTCCCAGCCAGAAGCTCAGGCTATCGCCCAGCACAGCGCCGACAAAGGCCAGTAACAGGCAAAGTGACAGGGTCTGGTCGGTGCTGCCGGCGGCAAACCCCAGTGCGAACAGCAGCGCCACGCCCGGCAGTACCAGGCCGACAAAGGCCAGCGACTCGGCCAGTGCGATCAAGCCGATCAGGCTCAGCAGTGCCCAGCCGGGCATGTCGGGCAGTGTTATCAGGCTCTCGGCCACGGGCAAAATCCCTTCGGTTCCGGGCTGCGGGCATACGGTGGGCAGAGCGGTCTGGTATACTCTGCGCCAAGGGCTGGTGATGCCAGCGGTGCTTTATTTAACGGAAAGATGCGATGAACGAAATCATCCTGCTGACAGTCTCCGGTGATGACCGGCCCGGTGTAACCTCGGCGATCACCGGAATTCTTGCTCGCTATCATATCAACATCCTCGATATCGGCCAGGCGGTTATCCACAACACCCTGTCACTGGGCGTCTTGATTCAGGTGCCCACGGAGCTTGAGTCGTCCCCGCTGCTGCGTGATCTGCTGTTCAAGGCGCACGAAATGAAAATGCAGGTCCGTTTCGAGCCGGTTGAGGGCGAGGCCTACGAGCACTGGGTGGAAGGGCAGGGCAAGTCTCGCCACATTATCACCCTGCTGGCGCGTCAGATCCGGGCCGAGCACATCGCGCGCGTGACCAGTATCGCCGCCGATCACGGCTTGAATATTGATAATATCAGCCGTTTGTCCGGCCGTATCTCCCTGCAGCAGGAAACCTGTCCGAAAACACGTGCCTGTGTGGAGTTTTCAGTGCGTGGCATGCCGGCTGACGCGGCTGCACTGCGTGAAGAGTTTTTGAAGGCGGCCAGCGACCTGGATGTGGATATCGCCTTCCAGCGCGATGACATCTACCGCCGTAACCGCCGTCTGGTGGTGTTTGACATGGACTCCACCCTGATCGAGGCGGAAGTGATCGACGAGCTGGCGAAAGAAGCCGGCGTAGGCGATCAGGTGGTTGCGATTACCGAATCGGCCATGCGCGGCGAGATCGACTTCGATGAAAGCTTCCGCCGTCGTGTCGCCCTGCTGAAGGGGCTGGATGCTTCCGTACTGGAGCAGATTGCCGAACGCCTGCCCCTGACCGAAGGGGCGGCTGAGCTGGTTGCACACCTCAAGGCGATGGGCTTCAAAACAGCCATTCTGTCAGGCGGCTTCACCTACTTCGGTCGCTTCCTGCAGGACAAGCTGGGCTTCGATTATGTGTATGCCAACGAACTGGATATCCAAGACGGCAAGGTGACCGGTGAGGTGACCGGGCAGATCGTAAACGGCGAGCGCAAGGCCCAGCTGCTGAAAGAGATTGCCGAGCGGGAAGGCGTGCGTCTGGAGCAAACCATCGCGGTAGGTGACGGTGCCAACGACCTGCCCATGCTCTCCATTGCGGGCCTGGGCATCGCCTTCAGAGCCAAGCCACTGGTGCGTCAAAGCGCCAAGCAGGCCATCAGCACTCTGGGGCTGGATGGCATTCTGTATCTGATCGGCTTCCGCGATCGCGACAGCGATACACTGGTCTGATCCCGCCTGTAACGACCGGGTCAGCTGTCCCGGTCGTTAAAGAAATCATAATCCATCTGCTCGCGCGGGGGTTGCAGGTAGTGGCCCTGCAGCAGGTGGATGCCTGCCGTATACAGCTCCGGAATTACATGTGTGGTTTCAACCTGAGGCGCGATCAGGGTGCGTTTCTGCTCCCGCAATGGGTCCAGTAGAGTTTCCAGCGTTTCCAGATCCAGGCTGTCGTTTTGCAGATCTCGCATGTAAGAGCTGTCCAGCTTGACGAACTCAGTCTCCAGCTCACGGCGAACATGAGCCGAGTTGGGCGAGCTGCCAAAGTGTTTAAGGCAGGTGCGGCACCCCAGCTGCTTCATCGCCCGGACAAAGCGCCGTGCAGCCATCAGGTCCACGGCCGCATCGCTTTCACTGATCTGGAAGACCAGCTGTGAAGGGGCAACGGTGGTTTGAGTCAGTGTTTCGGCCAGCCACTCCGGCAGCTCATTGCAGCGGATGGAGGGGCCTGACAGATTGATGAAGAGGGCAATATGCTGATCGGCAATTTCCGGTGCCTGCAGAGCACTTAGGGCGTGCTTGACGACCCAGCGATCCAGCTCACGAAGAATGTCAGGCTCGATGGTCTGAATGATAAAGGCGTTGGGTGAAATCGCCTTGTTGCTGTCACTCATCAGGCGCAGCAAGACTTCGTAACAGGCTGCAGGAGGCTCCAACCGCAACGGAACAACCGGCTGGTAAAGCAGCCTGAAACGGTTGAGCCTCAGTGCATTTGCGAGGCGGCGGTTCATCTTGCCGTCCAGCTGCGATATTTCGCCCTGGTCAGGGCTGTAGAGCTGAACGCCATTCCCGGGCCGGTTGCCCTGATGCAGGCTGTCTGCGGCTTCATGCGCATGCTCCAGCAGCGTCGCAGGCGGTGGTGCACTGTCGTTGATCATCACAATGCCGATGGAAACGGTGGTGTGGATCGAGGTGTTGGCGACACTACAAACATGGTTGCGAATGGCGTGACAGAGTGCCTGTCCCAGATTCAGGGCCTTGTTGGGGTCCGAGTTCTGCATCAAGACAATGAAGCTGTCGTCATCAAGACGCCCCAGCTCGTGCGCCGGGTTGACTGTCTGTTTCAGCGTCCGGGCGATGGCACGCAGAATCAACCCTTCACCATCAATGCCGACCTCAGAGCGAATCACATCGAGGTGGTCAAGGCGCAACAGCAGCAGGCTGCGGTCCTGTCCGCCTCGGCGGGCACGCGCACAGGCTGTCTCGAGCGCCTGTAAGCTGGCTTTGTGGTTACGAAGGCCCGTAGTCGGGTCAATGTACTGAAACGCCTCTGCTTCGCTCTCCGGCTGTCTGATATCGACAATCAGACAAGGGCTGCCCTCATATTCGGATCGGCTGGCACTGACGCAACCTTCAAACATGGTTTGGTCAGGTCGGTAGAAGGTCAATTGGACCGCCTCACCGGGGATCGCCTCCTGAGCCTGATGCAGGCATTCGCTCAACCGGTCCGACTGGTGGGGGGCGACCAGTGCTCCCAGGCGATGGCCCAGCAAGCGCTTGGCGCTGTCATAGCCCAGTAAACGCACGCATGCTGGATTGGCATACACAAGGGTGTTGTCTCGCAGGTAGCAGATGGCCGTGCTGGAGCCTTCTGTCAGGAGGTGGTTGCGCTCGGTCAGTTGTTGCAGCTCGGTCTGGGCGCTGCGCAGCTCGCGCCGATGCTGTAGCTGCTGATAGGTGCGTTCAAGAGCGAGCATCAACCAGGGCTCATTGTGTGCATCAACAACGGCATCCACGCCCAGAGATAGCCAATGCACCGGGTCGGTCGTTTCGTCCGAAGGGTGCAGCAGGATGCAGGGCAGGTCACGCCCCTGTTGCTTGAGCCACTGCTGGCTTTCTTCGATATTCAGCCCGCTGGAGGCGCCTGGCCGAGTGTGCACCAGCAGGATATCCCAGGTACGCATCTCCAGACAGTGCTTAAGCTCCTCAAGGCTGTGTACGGCCTGACCGCGAGGGGCAAAATGCGCCGCACGCAGGTTGGTCAACAGCTGTTCCATGCGCGCGTTGTCACAGTGGGCAAACAGGATGTTGATGTTACGGCTGCTTTTGTCTTCAGGATGCTGGCCGGCCAGAGCCGAGAGAATATGGTCTGAGCTGCTCATGCACTCTCCGGGGGCTGATGTTGGTACTAACCCACATCTTAGAACAAAGCGGAGGTGTTAAAAACAGAGAATAGGTGGCAGGGGTAGCAGGATTCGAACCTGCGCATGCTGGAATCAGAATCCAGTGCCTTACCGCTTGGCGATACCCCTGTACCGGAGATGGTGGCAATGGCGGGACTCGAACCTGCGACCCTCGCATTATGAATGCGATGCTCTAACCAACTGAGCTACATTGCC
>NZ_JACVEW010000025.1 GCF_017776525.1 Marinobacterium alkalitolerans | reverse complement strand
GGGTGCAGGGTGCAGGGTGCAGGGTGCAGGGTGCAGGGTGCAGGGTGCAGGGTGCAGGGTGCAGGGTGCAGGGTGCAGGGTGCACATAATAGCCTGATACAGACGAAGTGCAGGCACAAAAAAAACCGCTCACAGTGGAGCGGTTTTTAAAGCCTTACGTCCGGCTAAAGATTAGATATCCAGGTTGGATACATTCAAGGCGTTGGACTCAATAAAATTACGACGCGGTTCAACTTCGTCACCCATCAGAGTCGTGAAGAGCTGGTCCGCAGCAATGGCATCATCAATGGACACCTGGAGCATGCGACGGGCATCCGGGTCCATGGTGGTTTCCCAAAGCTGATCAGGGTTCATCTCACCCAGACCCTTGTAGCGCTGAATTGAGTTGCCACGACGTGACTGCTCAAGCAACCAGAGAATACCCTGACCCAGCTCTGTCAGCCCGAAGCGTCGTTCGCCACGCTGAAGGTAGGCGCCGTCTTCCAGCAGGGACTGAAGCTCAGTAC
Source organism: Marinobacterium alkalitolerans (assembly GCF_017776525.1). Lineage (GTDB taxonomy): Bacteria > Pseudomonadota > Gammaproteobacteria > Pseudomonadales > Balneatricaceae > Marinobacterium > Marinobacterium alkalitolerans. The sequence continues at coordinate 49,184 of NZ_JACVEW010000025.1, read as the reverse complement.
CCAGATCAACGATGGCCGCATAATCACGTGAGCGGAAGAGCTCGACATCCAGCACATAGTCAGTATCAACCCCGTGCTGTACCAGCTTGATAACCGGCAGATAAAGGCTGTGCTCACGGTCCTCACGGAGAGTACAGGAGTAGCGGTCGCCACCATCGACGTAATTGACGAGGGCATCACACAACTGATTTGACCAGGCCTGAACCTGATCCTTGTCCGCCAGAGCGTCGAGCGTAAGGGTCGGCAGGTACAGCAGACGCTTGAGCACCTCATGAGGATATACACGGCTCAGGCGATCACAGATACGTTCAACCTGACGGTATCGTGTAATCAGCGATTCAAGTGCAGGCCCGGAGATTGCTGGTGAGTCCTCACCGGGGTACAGGCTCGTACCGTCCAGAGCGCCTTGCAGCAGGTGGTTGTCCAATGCCTCGTCATCCTTGAGGTACTGCTCCTGCTTACCCTTCTTGATCTTGTACAGGGGAGGCTGCGCAATATAGATATGACCGCGTTCAATCAGCTCCGGCATCTGACGGAAGAAGAACGTCAGCAGCAGGGTGCGGATATGCGAGCCATCCACATCAGCGTCGGTCATGATAATAATACGATGGTAACGCAGTTTTTCCGGATTGAACTCCTCGCGTCCAATGCCACACCCCAGTGCTGTAATCAGGGTGCCAACCTCAGCGGAGGTGAGCATCTTGTCAAAGCGGGCCTTCTCCACGTTCAGAATCTTGCCCTTGAGCGGCAGAATCGCCTGGGTCCGACGGTCGCGTCCCTGCTTGGCGGAGCCGCCCGCAGAATCACCCTCCACCAGGTAGAGTTCAGACAGTGCCGGATCCTTTTCCTGACAGTCAGCCAGCTTGCCGGGCAGACCTGCCACGTCCAGCGCCCCTTTGCGGCGTGTCATTTCACGCGCCTTGCGAGCCGCTTCACGCGCACGAGCCGCATCAATCATCTTCTGTACAACCGCCTTGGCGTCCTGCGGATTCTCCAGCAGGTACTCATTGAGGAACTGCCCCATGAGCTGCTCCACGGCAGTTTTGACCTCAGACGATACCAGCTTGTCCTTGGTCTGCGACGAGAACTTGGGATCAGGTACCTTGACTGAAATGATAGCGGTCAGGCCTTCACGGCTGTCATCACCACTGGTGCTGACCTTGCCCGTCTTGTTCAGCTGCTCGGATTCAATATAGCTATTGAGGCAGCGGGTGAGCGCGGTTCGGAAACCGGACAGATGGGTACCACCGTCACGCTGAGGGATGTTGTTGGCAAAACAGTGAAGGCTTTCCTGGAAGCTGTCATTCCACTGCAGGGCCACCTCAACACCCACGCCGTTTTCGTGCATGGCATTGAAGTGAAAGATCTTGTTCACGGGTGACTTGTTGTTGTTGAGGAACTCAACGAACGCCGCCAGGCCGCCTTCGTATTCGAACACCTCTTCACGCCCAGAGCGCTCATCCTTCAAGCGAATCCGTACACCGGAATTCAGGAACGACAGTTCACGCAGTCGTTTGGCCAGGATGTCGTACTGGAACTGAATATTGCTGAAGGTTTCCTCAGACGGTTTGAAACGCACGATGGTGCCGGTCTGGTCTGTTTCACCGACAACCTTGAGCGGCGCTTCCGGTACACCGTGGTGATAAATCTGCTCATGCACTTTACCGGCACGGCGAATCGTCAGTTTCAGATCGGCAGACAGGGCGTTTACAACCGATACACCCACGCCATGAAGGCCACCGGAAACCTTGTAGGTGTTGTCATCAAACTTGCCGCCTGCATGCAGGACGGTCATGATCACTTCGGCCGCTGAAACACCTTCTTCTTCATGAATATCGGTGGGAATACCACGACCGTTATCCGATACAGTGATACTCTCGTCAGGGTGAATGATGACACCGATCTCGGAACAGTGTCCGGCCAGTGCCTCATCGATACCGTTATCGACCAGCTCGAACACCATGTGATGCAGGCCGCTGCCATCATCGGTATCACCGATATACATGCCCGGACGTTTCCTGACGGCATCCAGCCCCTTCAGTACCTTGATACTGGACGAGTCGTAATTCTGGTTTTCACCACTCATATTTGATCTCCTGGCGCACCCATGTGCGTTAACGTACCGGATTCCACCCTGAACAGTGCCACATCCGTCTCCGGATCCCAGATACGGCTGAGGTATCCCGGATCCACGCAGGTTATGAAGCACTGATTGGCGCTCGCCTGCAGGAATTCACAAAATTGCCGACAATGACGCTCATCAAGTTCCGATGGCAGGTCATCAATCAGATATATACAGGCGCGATTGCTCAATCGATGGAACAATGCACCCTGCGCCAGCCTGAACGCGCTGACGACAAGTTTTTTCTGGCCACGGGAAAGGCGGTCTGCTGCATTGAGCGTTCCAACCTTAAAGCGCAAGTCAGCTCGCTGCGGGCCGAGGCTGGTAAACCCCTGACGCAGGTCTCGCTCGAAGCCGGCTTCCAATAACGGCTCCAGCCCCTTGGACTGATCCCAGCCGGGACTGAACAACAGACGAACCTCAACACCCTGCAGCAATGCGCTTAAAACGGCTTCAAACTCAGGCCTGAGCTGGTCGATATAGGCTTGGCGCAAGCTGGTCATCTGCTCGGCATAATGCACAAACTCCGCATCCCAGACCCGTCTGATGCGAGGGTCAATTTTACCACATTTCAGCAGTGAGTTGCGCTGCTTGAGTGCGCGCTTGAAGCCCCGCCAGTACTGGATAAACGTGGCATCCGCATGAAAGGCTCCCCAGTCCAGAAACTGCCGCCGGGTGCCCGGGCTGCCATCGAGCAGGTCAAAGGTATCACTGTTGATAACCTGGATCGGCAAGAGTTCGGCCAGGTCCGCCGGACCAAGAGAAGCCCCGGCATAACGCGCCCTGACATCACCCTCCAGATGACGCTCGACCCCCAGCGGTTTGCTTTGGCCATTGGCCAGCGGGTCTGCCTGGGCAAATACCAGCGAGCGGTCGCAGCCTTCCTGAACCAGGTGACGAAACTGTCCACTGCGAAAGGAGCGAGTCAGCCCCAGAAAGTGGATGGCCTCAAGCACACTGGTCTTGCCACTGCCGTTATCCCCGTAGAGGATGTTGATACGACTGAGGGGCGACAGGTTCACCTGCTCAAGGTTACGGATATGCTCGATTTTAAGCTGCTTAAGCGGCATGAAAGGAAAGAGGTGGGCAGGGAGCCTCGGACGAGGCCCCCTGAATGCCATCACATGCGCATCGGCATGACGACATAGAGTGCATCGGGCTCATCATAGCCCTGAATCAGAGCGCTGCTGTTGGAGTCCAGCAGGGTAAAGCGCACCACATCAGAGTTCAGGATGGACAGCACATCCAGCAGGTAATTGACGTTGAAACCGATCTCCAGGGGGCCACCCTGGTAGTCAACGGCGACGGTCTCTTCCGCTTCTTCCTGCTCCGGGTTGTTGGCCATCACCTGCAGATAGCCGTCATTCAGGGTAAGGCGCACGCCGCGGTACTTCTCATTGGACAGAATCGCAATACGGCTGAACACCTGACGCAACTCCTGACGATCACCGAGCAGCTCCTTGTCACCGTTGCGTGGAATCACGCGCTGGTAATCCGGGAACTTGCCGTCGACCAGCTTGGAGGTGAAGGTAAAATCTCCCACGTTGGCACGGATGTGGTTGGCACCAATGACCAAACGCACAAGCTCATCCCCGCCCTGAAGCAGGCGGGCCAGCTCCAGAATACCCTTACGCGGTACAATGATCTGCTGCTGGGAACCGGCGTCGGTCTGAACCGTGCTGACCGCCGTGGCCAGACGGTGACCATCGGTGGCAACGGTTCGCAGCTCGCTGTCTGCCACTTCCAGCAACATGCCATTCAGATAGTAACGCACGTCCTGCTGGGCCATGGAGAAACCGGTCTGCTCAATCAGACGACGCAGAGACGACTGCGGCAGCTGAAGCTCAAAGGTCTCAGGGCTGTCTTCCACGTTGGGAAATTCCTGCGCGGGCAGGGTGGACAGGCTGAAACGGCTGCGCCCGGATTTAATCATCATTTTCTGGCCGGACAGCTCCAGCTCAATGCGAGCGTCATCCGCCAGGGACTTACAGATGTCCATCAGTTTGCGCGCCGGGACCGTCACCGAACCGGGCTCGGCAACAGGCTCGTCCAGTTGTACACGCCCCACCAGCTCGACTTCAAGATCGGTACCGGTCAACGCCAGCTGATCACCTTCGGCCACCAACAAAATGTTGGACAGCACCGGCAGTGTCTGACGGCGTTCCACAACACCAGCTACCAGCTGCAGTGGTTTAATGAGCGCTTCGCGAGATATAACAAGTCTCATGATTCGGGCTACCCTGTCAGGTCCTTTTACTACGCCGTCAGATGACGCAGCAGGTTTTTGTAATCTTCTGCAATATCGGTATCGGTTTCCCGGAGCTCTTTGATCTTGCGACAGGCATGAAGCACCGTCGTATGATCGCGACCACCAAAGGCATTACCGATTTCCGGCAAACTGTGGTTGGTGAGCTCTTTCGCCAGGCTCATCGCCATCTGGCGCGGCCGGGCCACGGAACGGCTGCGCCGCTTGGAGAGCAGATCAGCTACCTTGATCTTGTAGTAGTCCGCTACAACCCTTTGAATATTATCAATACTAACCTGTTTATCCTGAAGCGCCAGCAGGTCCTTCAGGGATTCCTTGATAAAGGGTGTATTGATCGCATTACCTGTGAAATGCGCGTTGGCAATGACACGCTTGAGCGCGCCCTCCAGTTCACGCACATTGGAACGAATCTTCTGTGCCAGGAAGAAGGCCGCATCATCGGGCAGATTCACCTGCGCCTCCTGCGCCTTCTTCATCAGTATGGCAACTCGGGTTTCCAGCTCAGGCGGCTCGATCGCCACCGTCAGCCCCCAGCCGAAACGGGACTTCAAACGTTCTTCGACACCACTGATCTCTTTCGGATAACGATCACTGGTCAGAATCATCTGCTGACCACCTTCGAGCAGGGCATTGAAGGTATGGAAGAACTCCTCCTGAGAGCGCTCCTTACCTGCAAAGAACTGGATATCGTCGATCAACAGTGCATCAACCGAGCGGTAATAGCGCTTGAAGTCGTTAATCGCGTTCAACTGCAGCGCCTTGACCATGTCAGCCACAAAACGCTCGGAATGCAGATACACGATACGCGCGTTGGGGTTGCGCTTGAGCATCTCGGTTCCCACCGCATGCATCAAGTGCGTTTTACCCAGACCAACACCACCATATATAAACAGAGGGTTATAGGAACCGCCCGGGTTGTCGGCTACCTGCTGTGCCGCAGCCAGCGCCAACTGGTTCGACTTGCCCTGTACAAAGGACTCGAAGGTGAACATGGGGTTCAGGTTGGACTGGTGACGCACACCGCCTTCCACCTCAACCCGACGCCCACCGGGAGCACCTACGGGGTGCTCGGGCGCAGTCTCGAACTGATCGAAGAACCCCATCTGCGGGGTCAGGTCATCCTGGGCCGGCTCCAACTGAGCCTGTTCCGACACGGCTGGCGTTGAAGGCTGGGATACCGATTGTTCCGGTGTACCCAAAGACTCGGGCGAAATGCCATTTGGAGCAGCAGCCTGAGGCGCTGACATCTGTGGCTGAGCAGCAGGGCGCATGGACGGAATGTTGTCATGCGCAGGGGTAGCGGCAGGTGCCATCGGCGACGGTGAAGGGCGCACCTGGGGTTCTGCTGCAGAACGTGTCGAGCGCGTTCGCGCAACCTGAGTACGGGCACGAGGCGCTGCAGCACCGGGGCCTGAGACATCCAGTCTCACTTCGGTACTCATGCTGCCTGTCGCTTCGGAAACCGCCTGTTGGATGCGGGCGAGAAACTTGTCAGCGACCCAGTCACGCACAAAGCGATTGGGCGCTACCAGCACCAACTCGGATTCCGAGCAGGCGTCAGCTCTCAGCGGCCTGATCCAGGTATTGAATTGCTGGGACGGGAACTCCTGTTGCAGCGCATTCAGGCACTGTTCCCAAAGGTCAACCGACATCCATCATGCTCCCAAGCACTTTCATCCGTCTTCGGGTTAAACAACGTAATTCCGCTATTCTACCTGCTGCAGCGCCGGTTATCCACAATACTTGATGTTTTTTTCACGCCGAAGTGAACAACCGAAACAGCTGATTAAAATTCACCCTAAAACACCTCGTATCATCCCGAAAAAACAGTTGATGACAGCTTTTTCTCAGGGTTAATAACAGACCAACAAATTGAAAATAAAAATGTAATTGTGTTTATCAACAGAATTATTAAAAATGAGTGCCCCCGCAGGCTGATACTCACCTTTTCGTCAGCACAACCGGAAATGTGCACTATTCATACAAAAAGTGTTTGCAAGACAACCAGCGATTCCTTAGAATTTCGCGTCTTGATTTTTTACCCGTGGATATCAGCCACCTCACGTACATCAGTGTAAGTAGGACTGAGGCAATGAAAAGAACATTCCAACCCAGCGTTCTGAAACGCAAACGTAATCACGGCTTCCGTGCCCGCATGGCTACCAAAAATGGTCGTCAGGTTCTGAGCCGCCGTCGCGCCAAAGGTCGTAAGCGTCTGTCTGCATAATTCAGACTCTGCATAAGGTCGCATGACTGAATGACCGATTTCCGATATCCCCGCCGGCTACGTCTGTTAACCGGCGGGGATTTCAAGCGCGTATTCGACCGTGCTGACGTCAAAGTACCGGACCGGCACCTGCTGATCCTGGCCCGCCCTAATGATCTGGGACATCCCCGGATCGGTTTCGTCATATCCAAGAAAAATGTCCGTCGGGCGGTGCAACGCAACCGTGTTCGGCGTATCATTCGCGAATCCTTTCGCCTGCACCAGCATCAACTTCCGGCACTGGACATGATTATTCTGGCCCGCAAGGGACTTGATGATCTCGACAATCCGGATGTGCATGACATGATCAGGCGCTGTTGGTCGCGTGCCAGCAAAAAAGCCCGAAAGCTCACACAATAAACTGATGGTTCTACCACCATGGATGTACAGCGAGTCATATTGATCGCCGCTCTGGCACTGGTCTCCTACCTGATGGTGCTGCAGTGGAATGAAGATTACGGCCCCGCCCAGCAACAGCCGCAACAGGAACAGGCTGCAACCGTTTCCGCCTACGACAGTAATGGTCAGGCCGCATCCGAGCTGCCCCAGGCAGGTGATGCCGCAACCAGCGCTGATGTGCCGGTAACCGCTGATTCCAAAGTCGAGGCCAGCAACGGCAACCTGATCAAGGTGCGCACCGATGTGCTGGAGCTCCTGATCGATCCCAAGGGCGGTGACATTATTCACGCTGCTCTGCCGCAGCATGAGTCGGCCCTCAATTCCAACCAGTCATTTGTCCTGCTGGAACAGAATGCCAACCGTACCTACGTGGCACAGAGCGGCCTGGTTGGTCAGGATGGCCCCGATGCTGCCAGTGAAGGTCGACCGGTTTACAGCAGTGCCAAGAGCGAATACGAGCTGGAAGGTGACAGTCTGCAGGTTGACCTGACCCTCACCACCGATAAGGGTGTGACCGTTACCAAGCGCTTCACCTTCGCGCGGGGCGAGTACGATGTGGACGTGGAATTCCTGGTCAATAACGCAGGAACTGAGCCCTTCAGCGCTGTTCTCTTTGGCCAGATCAAGCGTGATGGCACTGGTGATCCTTCCCAGCAGACCTCCATGGGCATGCAGTCCTATCTGGGTGCCGTGTTCTCTACCGCTGAAAACAACTATCAGAAAGTTGATTTCGGCGACATGGATGAAGAGCGCTTCAAGGCCACCAGCCCGGATGGCTGGGTTGCCATGGTCCAGCATTACTTCCTGAGCGCCTGGGTACCCGAGCCGGGTGCCGAGTACACCTACCAGTCACGCAAGGTGAATGACCAGTATCTGGTTGGCTTCCTGTCACCGAGCTTCAATGTAGCCGCCGGTGAAAGCCAGTCCGTATCGGCAACCTTCTATGCCGGTCCCAAGGATATCGACCAGCTGGAGCAGATTGCGCCCAACCTGGAGCTGACCATCGACTACGGCTGGCTCTGGTGGATCGCGTCTCCGCTCTACATGCTGCTGAAGTGGATCCACACCGTTGTCGGCAATTGGGGTCTGGCCATCATCGGCATCACCATCCTGGTCAAGGCGGCCCTGTTCCACCTGAACGCAAAGGCGTTCAAGTCCATGGCCAAGATGCGCAAGTTCGCACCTGAGATGACGCGCCTGAAAGAGCTGTACGGCGACGACCGTCAGAAGATGTCTCAGGAGATGATGAAGCTGTACCAGAAGGAGAAGATCAATCCGCTGGGTGGCTGTCTGCCGATCCTGGTCCAGATGCCGGTCTTCATCGCCCTGTACTGGGTACTGATGGAGTCGGTCGAGCTGCGCCACGCGCCCTTCTTCGGCTACATTCAGGACCTGTCGCAGATGGATCCGTACTTCATTCTGCCGATCCTGATGGGCATCACCATGTTCATCCAGCAGATGCTGAACCCGACACCGCCTGACCCCATGCAGGCGAAGATGATGAAGATGCTGCCGATTATCTTCACCTTCTTCTTCCTCTGGTTCCCGGCAGGTCTGGTACTGTACTGGCTGGTCAACAACATCCTGTCGATCGCCCAGCAGTATGTGATCAACAAGCAGATCGAAGGCAGCGCCGCCAAAGACTAGGGCGTCTGACCAGAGTAGAATACAAGGCTCCTTCGGGAGCCTTTTTCATTGTATGGGGAGACAGGCATGTTGGGGCAGACTCAGGACACTATCGCAGCACAGGCAACACCACCGGGACGCGGCGGCGTTGGCATTATCCGGTTGTCCGGTCCGCAGGCCCTGAGCATTGCCGAACAGCTGCTCGGCTTCACTCCCAAACCCCGTCACGCGCACTACACGCCGTTTCTGGGCGAGGGTGGCCAGGAGCTTGATCAGGGCATCGCGCTCTATTTCCCCAATCCCCACTCCTTTACCGGCGAAGACGTGGTCGAACTGCAGGGCCATGGTGGTCCAGTTATTATCGACCTGCTGCTGCAACGCTGCATCACACTGGGTGCACGACTGGCACGCCCGGGCGAGTTCTCCGAGCGCGCGTTCCTCAATGACAAGCTCGATCTGGCTCAGGCCGAGGCCATCGCAGACCTGATCGACAGCTCCTCCGAACAGGCCGCCCGCTGCGCTCTGCGCTCACTGCAGGGCGCCTTCTCCGAGCGAGTACATGCGCTGGTAGAAGCACTGATCCAGTTGCGTATCTACGTCGAAGCCGCTATCGACTTCCCGGAAGAAGAGATCGACTTTCTGGCTGACGGCAAGGTTCAGGCCGATCTGGAAACCATTCTGTCGCAACTGAAAGAGGTACGGCAGGAAGCCCGACAGGGCAGCCTGCTGCGAGAAGGCATGAATGTGGTAATTGCGGGGCGCCCCAATGCCGGCAAGTCGAGCCTGCTCAATGCCCTTGCCGGGCGTGAAACCGCCATCGTCACCGATATCGAAGGCACCACCCGGGATGTGCTGCGCGAACATATTCATATCGATGGCATGCCACTGCATATCATCGATACGGCCGGTCTGCGGGACGCACCTGATGCGGTTGAACGGATCGGCATTGATCGCGCCTGGGAAGAGATCCGCAAGGCAGACCGTATTCTGATGATGGTCGACAGCTCGCGGTCTGCCACCACCGATCCGGCACAGCTCTGGCCTGAACTGGCCAGTCATCTGGATGATTTCAGCCATGTCACGCTGATCCGCAACAAGGCCGACCTGACCGGCGAACCAATCGGGCTTTCACAGCAGGGTGAGTACACACTTCTTTCCCTGAGCGCGCGCGATGGAGAAGGTGTGGACCTGCTACGCCAGCATCTCAAAGAGGTAATGGGCTTCAGCAGCACCACTGAAGGCGGTTTCATGGCCCGCCGCCGCCATATTGATGCACTGGAACGTGCGCGCGAACTGCTGGAGACCGGCGCCGAGCAACTGCAGCTGCATGGCGCCGGAGAATTGCTGGCCGAAGATCTGCGTCAGGCCCAGCAGGTGCTGAATGAAATCACCGGTGAATTTACCTCCGATGACCTGCTGGGACGTATCTTCAGCTCATTCTGCATCGGAAAATAGCCAAAGGATCAGTTTTTTCGATCAATTTCTGCCAAATGCCTGCATTCATCTCCTCCAGACGGGCTGCCAAAATAGCGGCATCTGATGGAGGAGTCATATGCAACTCAACAACCACACCTCATCCTATGGCTGGATCGCCATTCTGCTGCACTGGTTGATGGCCATTGCCATCATCGGACTGGCCATTGTTGGCCTGTGGATGGTGGACCTGAACTATTACAGTCCCTGGTACAAAACAGCCCCTTTCTGGCACAAGAGCATTGGCCTGCTGTTGTTGGTGCTGCTGGCTTTCCGCCTGTTCTGGCGCTGGCGCCAGCCAACACCACAGGCGCCCGTGGGTCATCAGCCCTGGGAAAAACGGCTCGCCAGCCTGACCCATGGACTCCTCTACGGACTTCTGGCCGTCATACTGCTGAGCGGATACCTGATCTCAACCGCAAAAGGGGATGGCATCAGCTTCTTCGGCCTGTTTGAAGTGCCTGCGCTGATCAGTGGACTGGACAACCAGGCCGACCTGTCCGGCTGGATTCACTTCTGGGCTGCCATGATCCTGCTTGGACTCGCGGCCCTGCATGCCGCAGGCGCACTCAAGCACCACTTGTTGGACCGCGACACTACCCTGATCCGAATGCTTAAACCGACCCCGATTCAAACGGAGGAACACTGATATGAAAAAAGTACTGGCAAGTCTTACCCTTGGCGCATCCCTGGCTCTGTCTGGCGTGAACGCCCAGGCGGCTGATTACCAGATCGACAGCCAGGGCCAGCATGCGTTCATCAACTTCAAAATCAGCCACCTTGGCTACAGCTGGCTGTACGGTCGCTTCAATGACTTCAGCGGTACCTTCAGCTGGGATGCCGACCAGCCGCAAGACAGTGCAGTGCGTGTCAGCATCGATCCGGCAAGTGTTGATACCAACCACGCCGAGCGTGACAAGCACCTGCGCAGCGGCGATTTCCTGGACGTGAACACCTACCCGGAAGCAGGCTTCACATCTACCCGGGTGGAAGCACTGGATAACGGTCGTCTGAAGGTAACCGGTGATCTGACCCTGCACGGTGTGACCAAAGAAGTCGTGATCGACGCCGCCCTGCTGGGTGAAGGTGAAGACCCCTGGGGTGGATACCGTGCCGGCTTTGAAGGCACCACCAAGATTCGCCTGGCAGACTTCGGTATCAACGCACAGCTTGGGCCTGATGCTGAAGCAGTCACCCTGATCCTCAGCGTTGAGGGTATCCGTCAGTAACGCCCCTTTACTGCCTCCCTGGTGCGGCCGTTCCCCTCGGCCGCCACTTATACACACCTCCCTTCCTTATTTTTTTCATCCACACAAAATTTTTTTCCCACTGAAAACTGTATGTATGACATACAACAACGGATTCAAGCCATTGAATCGGTGTGGGTTAAACTCGTTCTCCACATACTTGATCACATACGGCAACCTAATAAGACATTGAAAATAAAGGGCTTATAGGGTTTGCCGTGCATTTCAACAAACTTAATCCACAAACTGCCTCTTCAACTTCAGGCAGAGTTATACAAGCCATTCACAGGTTTGTTCACATGCGTACTCACAGTTTTCGTGGATCCTATTTGACCCACAACTCGGTTACGCCCAGATTACCAACAGGATACCGATGGACTTTTCCCCGGAACAATTCATCCACATCGGGTTGGGGGTTCGCTGTGATATCCACCGGTGAATAACTGTGCGCAACAGCGGGACAAACTTTGCCTGTGAATAAACAGCCATTTCACACACAGGCTGTCCTCAGGCCCCAACCAGACTCCCGGTATTTGGATGACAGGGATGTACTTCGTGTAACTGCATGAAACTATTAGCCTTTAAATGGATATCCCGAGAAAAGAGCGCCCCTAAACATAAACAATCACAGTAATCTTTTCTTATATATATCTTTTCTTTTTCTTAAGAGAAGAAAGACAGGCCGGTCAAACAGGCTGAACATTTTTTGACCATTTCTTAACGCTTCACAGAACGCTATACTTGTCAGCCTTTTCTTCGGCCAGACGGCCAGCGATAACCTGCAATCTTGTGAGGCCTTCAGTGGATTACCCTGACCGCTATGATGTGATCGTGATTGGTGGCGGACATGCCGGGACAGAAGCGGCATTGGCTGCTGCTCGCACAGGCGCAAAAACCCTGCTCCTGACCCATAACATCGAAACACTGGGACAGATGTCCTGTAATCCTGCCATCGGCGGTATTGGCAAAAGCCATCTGGTGAAGGAAATTGACGCCCTGGACGGTGCCATGGCACGTGCAACCGATCGAGGCGGTATCCAGTTCCGGGTATTGAACGCTCGCAAGGGACCTGCCGTGCGTGCCACTCGTGCCCAAGCTGATCGCGTGCTTTACAAGGCTGCCATTCGCAGCATTCTGGAAAACCAGCCCAATCTGCATATTTTTCAGCAGGCCGCTGATGACCTGATCATGGAAGGCGAGCGCGTTGCGGGTGTCGTAAGCCAAACCGGTATTCGCTTTCATGCCCGTTCCGTAGTACTCACGGCGGGAACCTTCCTCGGTGGCGTGATTCACATCGGACTGGATCACCATTCGGGTGGTCGCGCCGGTGATCCACCGTCAATCCGCCTGGCTGAGCGGCTGCGCGAAATGCCGTTTCGGGTTGACCGACTGAAAACAGGGACACCCCCGCGCATAGACGCACGCAGTGTCGACTTCAGCGTGATGGAACCTCAGCCGGGCGATAGCCCGACCCCCGTCATGTCATTCATGGGATCGGCAGATGAACATCCCCAGCAGGTGAACTGTTTCATCACCCACACCAACACTCGCACGCACGAGATCATTCGCAGTGGTCTTGACCGTTCACCCATGTATACCGGGGTGATTGAAGGCATCGGGCCGCGTTACTGTCCGTCCATTGAAGACAAGATCAACCGCTTTGCGGACAAGGATCGCCATCAGGTGTTTGTGGAGCCCGAGGGGCTGACAACCCATGAGCTGTACCCCAACGGTATCTCCACCAGTCTGCCATTTGATGTTCAGATGGAACTGGTTCGCTCGATCCGCGGTTTTGAACACGCTCATATCACGCGTCCGGGCTATGCCATTGAGTATGATTTCTTCAATCCGCAGGATCTGAAACACACGCTGGAAACACGCCATGTGCCCGGCCTGTTTTTCGCGGGTCAGATCAACGGCACCACCGGTTATGAGGAAGCCGGCGCACAGGGGTTGTTGGCCGGCTATAACGCCGCAGCCCAAGCACTTGAGCGTGAGAGCTGGTATCCGCGCCGTGATGATGCCTATATCGGAGTGATGGTGGATGACCTGATTACGCACGGCACCTCCGAGCCCTATCGCATGTTCACCAGCCGGGCGGAATACCGGCTGATTCTGCGCGAGGATAACGCGGACCTGCGATTAACCGAGAAGGGCCGTGATTTGGGGCTGGTCGGCGACCAGCGCTGGGCGCGCTTTGAGGCCAAACGCGAAGCGATGGAGCAGGAATTACAGCGTTTGCGCAGCACCTGGGTACACCCGTCGACGCCAGAAGCCGAAGCGCTGAATGAAAAGCTGAAAACGCCCCTGGGACGCGAATACAACCTGGCAGACCTGATCAAGCGCCCGGAGCTTGGCTATGCCGACGTGGCAGAACTCAAGGGTGAGCCGGTGCAGGATGCTCAGGCGGCCGAGCAGGTTGAAATTCAGCTCAAGTATTCCGGCTATATTGATCGTCAGCGTGATGAAATCGAGCAGATGCGACGTCAGGAAAATACGGCGCTGCCGGATGACTTCGATTACCAGCAGGTCAGCGGCCTTTCCAACGAGTTGAAAGCCAAGTTGAGCGAACAGCGACCGGCTACCCTGGCACAGGCGTCCCGTATTCAGGGGATGACACCGGCCGCGATATCGTTGCTGCTGGTGTATCTGAAAAAACGACACATGAAATCCACCGCGAGTGGCCAGACACAACAGGCGGCACATTGATGCAGGATTATCGGCAGCTACTGCTGCAAGGCCTCAAGCCCTTGCAGATTGAACTGACTCCCGAACAGACGGATATGCTTCTGGCCTACCACGGTCTGCTGGTGAAGTGGAACAAGGCATATAATCTGACGGCAGTGCGAGACCCTGCAGCCATGATCAACCGTCACCTGATCGACAGCCTCAGTATTCTGCCCTGGATCGGCGAGGGCCGTTTGCTGGATGTGGGCAGCGGTCCGGGGTTGCCCGGCATTCCGTTGGCCATCTGCCGTCCCGATCTGGCGGTGACGACTCTGGACAGCAACGGCAAGAAGACCCGGTTTCAGGTTCAGGTGAAGGCCGAGCTTGGCCTGGAAAACCTGTCCGTGATCAACGGGCGCGTTGAATCAGTGCAGGAACCGGCCTTTGACATGGTGGCATCGCGGGCCTTTGCCTCCCTGGCAGACATGCTGACCCTGAGCGGTCACCTCTGCACCCGGGAAGGAGTTTTTCTTGCCATGAAAGGGCTGTATCCTGATTCGGAAATCGAGCAGATACCTCCCGGCTTCAAATTGCTCGAAAGCCACCGGCTGGAGTTGCCGGTCACTGACGGGGAGCGGCATCTGCTGGTTCTAGGGAGAGTATGAGCGTGGCGAAAATCATCACCATTACCAACCAGAAAGGGGGCGTGGGTAAAACGACCACCTGTGTCAATCTGGCCGCGTCCCTGGCTGCGACCCACAAGCGTGTGTTGATGATCGACCTGGACCCTCAGGGCAATGCCACCATGGGCAGCGGCATAGACAAGCATCAGCTGGAACACTCGGTTTACGAGCTGCTGACGGACCAGGCCGATGCCAGGGCCTGCATCATTACCGATACCGAGTGTGGATATCATGTCGCAGGTGCCAACGGTGATCTGACGGCGGCCGAAGTTGAGCTGCTGCAGCTGCCCAGACGAGAGTTTCGCCTGAAAATGGCACTCATGCCGGTGATGGATGACTATGACTACATCCTGATCGATAACCCGCCCTCACTGAACCTGCTGACCGTGAATGCGCTGTCCGCTTCATCCGGCGTGATTATACCGATGCAGTGTGAATACTATGCCCTGGAGGGGATCAGTGCCCTTGTGGGCACCATCAACAAGATCAATCAGCGCCTGAACCCCGCGCTCAAGATCGAAGGCATTCTGCGCACCATGTTCGACCCGCGCATGAGCCTGACCAAAGACGTGTCATCACATCTGGTGGAGTACTTTGGTGATCGCGTTTATCGCACCGTGATACCGCGCAACGTGCGCCTGGCTGAAGCCCCCAGTCACGGTTTGCCGGCCCTGCAGTATGACAAGCACTCGCGCGGTGCGCTGGCCTACCTGGCACTGGCGGGAGAATTGATTCGCCGGACCGAACAGGAAGCGACAAATAACACAGAACAAGCGGTTATGACGGAACAGGAAGCTGAGTAATGGTTGCAAAGAAACGTGGTCTTGGGCGTGGACTGGATGCGCTGCTGTCAGATGTATCGGCAGGCAGTCAGGCGGTAGCCGAACAGGGCTCGGCCCCTGATGAGTCTCAGTCAGGCCTGCAGGAACTGGCGCTGGATAGCCTGCAGCGTGGGCGTTATCAGCCACGCCGGGATCTGGAGCCCCAGGCACTGGAAGATCTGGCCAGCTCCATCAAGTCCCAGGGCGTGATGCAACCGATCGTCGTGCGTCCGCTGGAAACGGAAGGGCGTTACGAAATCATTGCCGGTGAGCGCCGCTGGCGGGCCGCCGAGATGGCCGGCCTCAGCCGCATCCCGGTTGTGATTCGTGATGTGCCTGACGAGGCGGCCATCGCCATGGCGCTGATCGAGAACATTCAGCGCGAAAACCTGAACCCGATGGAAGAGGCGCTGGCGCTGCATCGCCTCCAGACCGAGTTTGAACTGACCCAGCAGCAGGTCGCAGATGCGGTCGGCAAATCCCGCTCCACCATCGCCAACCTCCTGCGCCTGATGAGCCTGAGTGACGAGGTCAAGCGCATGCTGGAGTACGGTGACCTGGAGATGGGGCATGCCCGTGCGCTGCTGGCGCTGGAAGGGC
This sequence comes from Marinobacterium alkalitolerans, assembly GCF_017776525.1. Classification (GTDB taxonomy): domain Bacteria; phylum Pseudomonadota; class Gammaproteobacteria; order Pseudomonadales; family Balneatricaceae; genus Marinobacterium; species Marinobacterium alkalitolerans. Next base: position 33,014 of record NZ_JACVEW010000025.1, on the reverse strand, counting down.
TGATGCAGATCAAGGCAGCGGATGAGGTCGTGTCCAAGGGGCTTTCTGTGCGTGAAACGGAGCAACTGGTCAAGCGCTATCAGCAGCAGGAGGAGCAGCCGGCGCGCAAGGCCGAGCCTGAGCCGGACCCGCGTCTGCAACAGCGTGCCGGTGAGCTGTCCCAGCGCTTTTCCGCACCGGTCACGATCAAGGCCAATGCCCGCGGCAAGGGGCGAATTGCCATTGATTTCAAATCCCACGAAGAGCTGGAAGCGATCCTGGAGCTGCTTGGCTGACCCCGATCAACAGAGCGCACACAAAGGCGAATTTCGTTAAGACCTTAGTGCAAAAGCGTGCGGTTTCAGTTGAGAATATGGGGGGGAATGCCTATAATCGGGCCGCAATTTGGGCACTGTTCAGGCGGAAAACAGGATCGGAATTGAGAAAAGATGAGGCGGAACAGGCCCCGGCAGCGCGCAGCCGACACGGGCAGCGCAGCTTTCGCGGGTTCATGCGCATCTTTTTGTTACAGGCCGCGTTGATACTGCTCGTATCTGCGGCCTGTTTGCTGCTTGGCCGGGTCGAAGCCTATTCGGCCCTGTTGGGGGGCGGCCTCTACCTGATACCGAATCTGTATTTTACCTGGCGCGCGTTGGGTAATCGTCATGCCAACAGTGCACGCACCGTACTGGTCAGTATGTACGCGAGCGAAATAGGGAAAATGATGCTGGCGGTCGCACTTTTCAGTGCTACCTTCCTGCTGGTTCGACCTCTGAGCCCATTTTCCCTATTTGGCACCTTCATTCTGCTGCAATTATCCGGCTGGATGCTGCAGGTGAAGCTGTTCAAGACCGGTTCCTGAAAAACTTTGAATGAGAGAAACTGAGAATGGCAAGTGGAACAGTTACATCCTCAGAGTACATATCGCACCATTTGACGAACCTTACGTTCGGCTACCACGAAAAGACCGACAGCTGGCGTTTCGTGAACACCGATCCGGCAAACGGTGAGCTGGCGCTGCCGCACGAGTTCGGCTTCTGGGCCGTGAATGTGGACACTCTGCTTTGGTCAATCGGTTTGGGGCTGCTGTTCATGTGGCTCTTCCGCAAGGTCGCCAAGTCCGTGACATCTGGCGTACCGGGTGGCGGTCAGAACTTCGTTGAAACCATCATCGAGTTCGTTGACGACAACGTGAAGGGGATCTTCCACCACAAGAACCCGGTGATTGCGCCGCTGTCGCTCACCATCTTCGTGTGGGTGTTCCTGATGAACCTGATGGACCTGGTGCCGATCGACTGGGTGCCCTACATCTTTAACGAGATGGGCGTGCACTACATGAAGATCGTACCGACCACTGACGTAAACGCGACCGGCGGCATGGCTCTGAGTGTGTTTGCTCTGATCGTCTACTACAGTATCAAGCAGAAGGGCATTGGTGGCTTCATCAAGGAGCTGTCCTTCCAGCCGCTGCCGAAAATTTTCGCACCGTTCAACCTGTTCCTGGAAGTCGTGGGCTTGCTGGCCAAGCCGGTATCCCTGGCTCTGCGACTGTTCGGTAACATGTATGCCGGTGAAATGATCTTTATCCTGATCGCACTGCTGCCGTTCTGGGCGCAGTGGGTACTGTCCGTGCCCTGGGCGATCTTCCACATTCTGGTCATCACGCTGCAGGCGTTCATCTTCATGGTCCTGACAATCGTCTACCTGGCCATGGCTCACGATGATCACTGAGTGCGATCGGATAGCTAACGATTTACTTTTGTAAAACTTGAAAACTTAAACTTAACCTTGAAAAACTGTTGGAGAAGAAAATGGAACTGCTGTATATCGCTGCTGCTCTGATGCTGGGTCTGGGTGCAATCGGTGCTGCTATCGGCATCGGTATCCTGGGTGGCAAATTCCTGGAAGGTGCTGCTCGTCAGCCTGAGCTGGTACCGCTGCTGCGTACCCAGTTCTTCATCGTCATGGGTCTGGTCGACGCGATCCCGATGATCGGTGTGGGTCTGGGTCTGTACGTCCTGTTCGCTGTTGCTGGCTAATAAGTAGTTTGAATAGCGTTCTGCCCCCTGTGGGCAACTACTTGAACAGACAACCGCGAGAGGTAATGGCGTGAATATCAATCTCACCATCATTGGTCAGGCCATTGCATTCTTCCTCTTCGTCGTATTTTGTATGAAATACGTCTGGCCGCCGATTACCGGTGCGCTGGCTGAGCGTAAGAAGAAGATTGCCGAAGGGCTTGATGCGGCCGACCGTGCTGAACGTGATCTGAAGCTGGCTCAGGAAAAAGCCGCTGACGACATGCGTGCCAGCAAGGAAGAGGCAGCCGCCATCATTGAACAGGCCAACAAGCGGGCTAACCAGATCGTCGAAGAAGCCAAGGAGCAGGCACGCGAGGAAGCAAATCGCGTGAAAGCCTCTGCCGAAGCTGAAATCGAGCAGGAAATCAACCGTGCGAAGGAAGCTCTCCGTGCACAGGTTGGTGCGCTGGCAATTGCCGGTGCCGAAAAGATTCTGGAAGCCTCTGTTGACGAAAAAGCGCACGCTAAGCTGGTTGAGAAACTGGCCGCTGAGCTTTAAGCGAGGTTTACGATGGCTGAACTCAATACAGTCGCTCGGCCCTACACCAAAGCCGCATTCGAGTATGCGCGCGAGAAGGGCAACCTCGATCAGTGGTCCAGCCTGCTGTCCCTGGCCGCCCAGGCGGCTCAGGACAGCGAGCTGGCACGAGTGCTGAGCAACCCGGCGCTGTCGGTAGAACAGAAAGCGGAACTGGTTATCGATATCTGCTCCAAGCAGATCGATGAAGCGGGTAAGAACTTTATTTGCCTGCTGGCCGAAAACCGCCGTCTGGCCCTGCTGCCGGAAATCGCTGCACAGTTCGAAATCCTGAAAGCAAATCTGGAGAAGAAGGTCGATGTTGACCTGACAACCGCATTTGCCATGGATGACGCGCAGCAGGAAAAACTGGCGCAAGCCCTCAGCAGCAAGCTGGGTCGTGAAGTGAAACTGACATCTCAGGTGGATAAATCCATCATCGGGGGTGTGGTCGTTCGCTCTGATGACCTTGTGATCGACGGTTCCGTTCGTGCACGACTGGCGAAACTGGCCGAAGCGATGAATTCCTGAGTGTGAGGAATAACAATGCAGCAACTGAATCCTTCTGAGATCAGCGAGATTCTCAAGAAGCGCATCGAAAAGCTCGACGTGTCTTCTGAAGCCCGTAACGAGGGCACCATCGTCAGCGTTTCCGATGGTATTATCCTGATCCACGGTCTTGCCGACGTCATGTACGGCGAGATGATTGAATTCCCGGGTGGCGTCTACGGTATGGCGCTGAACCTGGAACGCGACTCTGTAGGCGCCGTAGTACTGGGTGACTACCAGGGTCTGGTAGAGGGCATGACTGCCCGTTGTACTGGTCGAATCCTGGAAGTACCGGTGGGTCCGGAACTGCTCGGTCGCGTCGTTGACGCGCTGGGTAACCCGATCGACGGTAAGGGACCGATCGAAGCGAAAATCACCGACGCAGTTGAAAAGGTTGCGCCGGGCGTTATCGCACGTCAGTCCGTTGATGAGCCGGTTCAGACCGGTCTGAAAGCGATCGACTCAATGGTACCGGTAGGTCGTGGTCAGCGTGAGCTGATCATCGGTGACCGCCAGATCGGTAAAACCGCCATTGCGATCGACGCGATCATCAACCAGAAAGGTACCGGCATCAAGTGTATCTACGTTGCGATCGGACAGAAGCAGTCCACTATCGCCAACGTGGTACGCAAGCTGGAAGAACACGGTGCGATGGATCACACCATCGTCGTGGCTGCAGGCGCTGCCGATCCGGCTGCCATGCAGTACCTGGCACCGTACGCCGGCTGTGCAATGGGTGAATACTTCCGCGACCGCGGTGAAGACGCACTGATCGTATTTGACGACCTGACCAAGCAGGCTTGGGCATATCGTCAGATCTCTCTGCTGCTGCGTCGTCCGCCGGGCCGTGAAGCTTACCCGGGTGACGTATTCTACCTGCACTCCCGTCTGCTGGAACGTGCGTCCCGTGTTAATGCCGACTACGTCGAACAGTTCACCAATGGCGAAGTGAAAGGCCAGACCGGTTCTCTGACCGCCCTGCCGATCATCGAAACCCAGGGTGGCGACGTATCCGCGTTCGTACCGACCAACGTAATCTCCATCACCGACGGCCAGATCTTCCTGGAAGCGGACCTGTTCAACTCCGGTGTACGTCCTGCGATCAACGCAGGTCTGTCCGTATCCCGAGTGGGTGGTTCTGCTCAGACCAAGATCATCAAGAAGCTGGGTGGTGGTGTGCGTCTGGCACTGGCGCAGTACCGTGAGCTGGCGGCCTTCGCCCAGTTCGCTTCTGACCTGGATGATGCTACTCGTGAACAGCTGGAACACGGCCAGGCCGTTACCGAGCTGATGAAGCAGAAACAGTACTCTCCGATGTCCGTCGCCGAGATGGGTCTGAGCCTGTACGCTGCCAACGAAGGTTTCCTGAAGGGTGTCGAGCTGAACAAGATCGGTGCATTTGAAGCAGCCCTGATCGCCTACTTCAACAGCGAACACGCTGATCTGATGGCGAAAGTGAACGAGAAAGGCGATTACAACGATGAAATCGCGGCTCAGTTCAAGGCTGGCATCGAGAAGTTCAAGTCTACCCAAACTTGGTAAGTGCTCGTCAGAGCTGGCGGCTGTCCGATGATGCATCGGGCAGCCGGATACTGAGTCAAGTTTAATAGGCGGAACTATGGCAGTCGGAAAAGAGATCAAGACGCAAATTGCGAGTATCGGCAGCACACGCAAAATCACCAGCGCCATGGAAATGGTCGCTGCGTCGAAGATGCGTAAGGCGCAGGATCGCATGCAGTCTTCCCGTCCGTACGCCCAAAGCATCCGTGGTGTGATTCAGCACCTGGCGAAAGCCAACCCTGAATACAAGCACCTCTATATGCAGGAGCGTGAGGTCAAGCGTGTCGGCTTCATTATCGTGGCATCCGACCGTGGCCTCTGTGGCGGTCTGAACGTGAACGCGTTCAAGGCAGCTGTAAGCAAAATGAAAGAGTTCCACGACCAGAATATCGAAGTCGATATCTGTGCGCTGGGCTCCAAGGCAATCACCTTCTTCCGTAACTTCGGCGGCAACGTCGTAGCAGCGAAAGGCGGTCTCGGCGATCAGCCGGAACTGGAACAGCTGATCGGTTCGGTCAAGGTGATGCTGGATTCATTCGACGAAGGCAAACTGGATCAATTGTTCATCGTATCCAACGATTTCGTGAACACCATGACCCAGAAGCCGGTCGTCGAGCAGCTGCTGCCGCTGAAGGCGGAAGATGATGATGAGAAGCTCAACCATCATTGGGACTATCTGTACGAACCCGACGCGAAAGAGCTGTTGAACGGCCTGCTGACGCGTTACATCGAGTCCCTGGTCTATCAGGCCGTGGTTGAGAACAATGCCTGTGAACAGGCAGCACGTATGCTGGCGATGAAGAACGCAACCGATAACGCCGGCAACCTGATTGATGAGCTGCAACTGGTCTACAACAAGGCTCGTCAGGCGGCGATTACTCAGGAAATCTCCGAGATCGTCGGTGGTGCTGCTGCTGTTTGATGCAGTGAACAGGTTTAAAAGTTAAGAGGATCCGAACATGAGTAGCGGACGTATTGTTCAGATTATCGGTGCGGTTGTTGACGTGGAATTCCCGCGTGACAACGTGCCGAAGGTTTACGACGCACTGAACGTCGAAAAAACCGGCCTGACACTGGAAGTTCAGCAGCAGCTGGGCGACGGTGTCGTACGTGCAATCGCCATGGGTCAGACGGAAGGTCTGAGCCGTGGTCTGGAAACGACCAACACTGGCGCACCGGTTTCTGTACCGGTGGGTACTGCCACCCTGGGTCGTATCATGGACGTTCTGGGTAACCCGATCGACGAATGTGGTCCGATCGGTGAAGAAGAACGTTACCCGATCCACCGCAAGGCGCCGTCTTACGCGGACCAGGCAGCAACCAACGAGCTGCTGGAAACCGGCATCAAGGTTATCGACCTGGTATGCCCGTTCGCCAAGGGTGGCAAGATCGGTCTGTTCGGTGGTGCCGGTGTAGGTAAAACCGTTAACATGATGGAACTGATCAACAACATCGCGACTCAGCACTCCGGTCTGTCTGTATTCGCAGGTGTAGGTGAGCGTACCCGTGAAGGTAACGACTTCTACCACGAGATGCAGGAAGCTGGCGTTGTAAACGTTGAGCAGTTCGACAAGTCCAAAGTAGCGATGGTCTACGGTCAGATGAACGAGCCGCCCGGCAACCGTCTGCGTGTAGCCCTGACCGGTCTGACCATGGCGGAAAAATTCCGTGATGAAGGCCGTGACGTACTGCTGTTCGTCGACAACATCTACCGTTACACCCTGGCGGGTACTGAGGTATCGGCTCTGCTGGGTCGTATGCCGTCAGCGGTAGGTTACCAGCCGACACTGGCGGAAGAGATGGGCGTTCTGCAGGAACGTATCACCTCTACCAAGGTAGGTTCCATCACGTCTATCCAGGCGGTATACGTACCGGCGGATGACTTGACTGACCCGTCTCCGGCGACCACCTTCTCCCACCTTGACGCGACCGTTGTACTGTCTCGTCAGATCGCGGAGCTGGGTATCTACCCGGCGATCGATCCGCTGGATTCCACCTCTCGTCAGCTGGATCCGCTGATCATCGGTCAGGAGCACTACGACATCGCGCGTGGCGTTCAGTCTACCCTGCAGCGCTACAAGGAGCTGAAGGACATCATCGCGATCCTGGGTATGGACGAGCTGTCTGAAGAAGACAAGCAGACTGTATCCCGTGCGCGTAAGATCCAGCGCTTCCTGTCTCAGCCGTTCTTCGTAGCGGAAGTATTTACCGGTGCACCGGGCAAATACGTGTCCCTGAAAGAAACCATCCGTGGCTTCAAGGGCATTCTGGACGGTGAGTACGATCACCTGCCGGAGCAGGCGTTCTACATGGTCGGCACTATCGACGAAGCCGTCGAGAAAGCAAAAGGCCTGTAATCGTTCCGCGCGGAACCTTTTAAGAGGTAATCAAGATGGCTATGACTGTTCATTGTGACATCGTAAGTGCTGAAGAAGAGATCTTCTCTGGCCTTATCGAATTCGTCTCTGTGACAGGTAGCCTGGGTGACCTGGGTATCTACCCGGGTCACGCTCCGCTTCTGACGGAACTGAAACCAGGCCCTGTCGAGCTGCGCAAGCAGGGCGGTGAGGAAGATGTATTTTACGTCTCGGGTGGCTTCATCGAAGTCCAGCCGCACAAGGTGACAGTGCTTGCTGATACTGCACTGCACGCGGGTGATCTGAGTGAAGCCGCAGCGCTTGAAGCCCAGAAGCATGCTGAGCATGCAATGGCCGACAAGACCGGCGAGTTCGAATACTCCCGTGCTGCGGCTCAGCTGGCCGAAGCCGCGGCTCAGCTGCGCACCCTGCAGCAGATTCGTCGCAAAACCAAGTAAACCGGTTTTTGCCGACAACGAAAAAGCAGCCGTATGGCTGCTTTTTTTGTGCCTGTCACTCAGCTGCCGGTTACAGCAGGCCCCAAAGGGTGTTGAATACGATCTGCTGGGCCGCCGCCACTTCCCGTGAGTCAATCACCACCGCGGTGGGATAGTTGTCAGAAGCCAGCGAGATGATGGCACAGCGGGGCGGATAGATCGCGATATAGGCCGCATCGACGGGCCCCTCGGTACGGATCCATTTGCGCTCGGAGTAGTCTGCGCTTTCGCCACCATCCCCGATTGCGATAACCCGTACCTGGATCTTGCGTGCCACGCGCTGCGCGGTGAAGTTCGGAAAGGGCCGATACAGCAACGGACGGATCGGTTTGGACGAAAACACCGAATAGACCGGGTCTTCCTGCTCACCCACCCGGTTGAGAATATCGCGCAATACCTGCTCAATCCCCGCATCCCCTTCATAGAACTCCACGTTGGCAACGCTGAAATCCGGCTTCAGGTGGTGCAGTTCAGGAATGACGCTGCTTTTGAGCTGCTCAATGGCGGAGTCGAGCTGCTCGCGGCGTGCATCGGCCAGTTGCAGCAGGGCGTCAGGTTCCCGTGCCGAAAAGTAGCGCCGCTTGCCCTTGGGCAGATAGGTGACGATACCGCGCTGCTGAAGGCTTTTCAGGCACTCGTAGGTACTGCCTCGATTGACACCGGCCCGTTCAGCGACGGTTCGGATCGAGCTGGGACCAAGTGCCAGCAATGCCTTGTAAACACTGATATCCCGCTCACTCAAGCCAAGCTGGTCGAAGATTTTCTGAGACATATTGTCAATTTTATTGTGACAAAAGGTATTGATCGCCTGTCAGTATACGCTAAAGTTTTTGCCACTGAATATGTAATGGTTGTGACAGGCGGTTGCGACGCCTCGGGATATAACGTGATATGAAAACGGATGTAGTGATTCTGGCTGCCGGACAGGGCAGCCGTATGAAGTCGAGCCAGCCCAAGGTGATGCACCGACTGGCCGGCAAGCCCATGCTGCAGCATGTCGTGGATCATGCCAATGCCATGGTGCCTGAGGTGTTGCACGTGGTGATTGGCCATGGTGGTGAACAGGTCGAACAGGCCATGGCCGGGCAGGGGATCAGTTTTGTCTGGCAGCACGAGCAACTGGGTACGGGTCATGCCGTTGCTCAGGCCTTGCCCCAGATCGGCCAGGACTCGGTAGTGCTGGTGCTCTATGGTGATGTACCCCTGACCCGTACCGAGACGCTGAAGCAACTGGTACAGATCGCGTCCCAGGGCGACCTGGGCCTGCTCACGGTCACACTGGAAGATCCGACCGGATACGGGCGCATCATCCGCAATGCCGTCGGCGACGTGGTGGCCATTGTGGAGCACAAGGATGCAACCGAACAGGAAAAGCTGACCCGAGAGGTCAACACCGGCATTCTGGCGGTGCCCTCATCGGCATTGCATGAGTGGCTGCCACGCCTGTCTGCCGACAACGCTCAGGGCGAGTACTATTTGACCGACGTGATTGCCATGGCGGCCGAGGAGGGCATGCGGGTGCGTGCCATTCAGCCTGAAGCCGAGCAGGAGGTGCAGGGCGTCAACAACCGTCAGCAACTGGCTCATCTGGAGCGCTGGTATCAGCGTCAGAAGGCAGACGCGCTGATGACAGCCGGCGTGACCCTGGCTGATCCGGCACGGGTGGATATCCGCGGTAACCTCCAGGTGGCGCAGGACGTGCTGATCGATATCAATACGATTTTCGAAGGTGACGTCATTCTGGGCGAGGGGGTCGAAGTCGGTGCCAACTGTATTATTCGCAATGCGCGCATCGGTGCCGGGACCCGCATAGAAGCCAACTCCATTATCGAAGGTGCCGTGGTGGCAGAAAATGCCCAGATCGGGCCCTTTGCACGCCTGCGCCCGGGTACCGAGATGGCCGCCGGCAGCAAGGTCGGCAACTTTGTCGAGACCAAGAAGGCCGTGATCGGCGAGGGCTCCAAGGTGAACCACCTGACCTATATCGGCGATGCCGAGATCGGCCGTGAGGTGAACGTGGGCGCGGGTACCATCACCTGCAACTATGATGGCGTCAACAAGTCCCTGACCCGGATCGGCGATGGTGCCTTTATCGGTTCCAACAGTTCGCTGGTAGCGCCGGTTGAAATCGGCGCTGGTGCCACCGTAGGCGCGGGCTCTACAGTGACCAAGACGGTAGCAGCCGATCAGCTGGCCGTGGCCCGTGGCAAGCAGATCAATCTGGATAACTGGAAGCGTCCGCAGAAAAAAGGATCCTGATCATGTGTGGAATTGTAGGTGCCATCGCGGCACGCCCTGTGGCCGGTATCCTGCTGGAAGGCCTGCGTCGACTGGAATATCGTGGTTACGATTCGGCCGGCATGGCGGTGCTGGATCAGGGCTGCATCAACCGGCTGCGCCGTATCGGCAAGGTACAGGCACTGGCTGAGGCCTGTGAGCAGCAGCCTTTGCCCGGACAGCTCGGCATTGCGCATACGCGTTGGGCGACCCACGGCAAGCCCTCGGAGCAGAATGCGCATCCGCACATGTCCGGTGAACGGCTGGCGGTAGTGCACAACGGTATTATCGAGAACTTTGAGCCCCTCAAGCGCGAGTTGCAGCAGCAGGGCTACACCTTTACATCCGAAACGGATACCGAGGTGGTCGCGCACCTGATCGACCGTGAGCTGGGCAAGGGGATGTCACTCAGGGACGCGCTGCGGGCAACACTGGCTTGCCTGGAAGGCGCCTTTGCACTGGGGGTCATGCATGCGGACCAGCCGGATCAGCTGCTGACGGCACGCAAGGGCAGTCCGCTGGTGATCGGCGTAGGGATCGGTGAAAACTTCATCGCCTCTGATCAGCTGGCCCTGTTGCCGGTCACCGACCGGTTCATGTTCCTGGAAGACGGCGATATCGCCGCACTGTCACGTGACAGCATTCAGGTCTGGGATGCGAAGGGCAACGCCGTTGAGCGTGCCGTGAGCACCTTCGAGCATGGGCTGGGCAGTGCCGAGAAAGGCGAGTTCCGCCATTTCATGCTGAAGGAAATTTACGAACAGCCACGCGTGATGCAGGCGGTACTGGAGGGGCGTACAGCCTCTGGTCGGCTGCTGGAGCAGGCGTTCGGCAGTGAGGCCGGTGCCATTTTTGATCAGGTCAAACAGGTTCAGATCGTGGCCTGCGGCACCAGTTACCATGCCGGCATGGTTGCCAAGTACTGGATTGAAGAACTGGTTGGCATCCCCTGCATGGTGGAAGTGGCCAGCGAGTTTCGCTATCGCCCGGTGGTGCTGCCCGAAGGCACACTGCTGCTGACGCTGTCACAGTCCGGTGAAACGGCCGATACGCTCGCGGCACTGCGCGAGGTGAAGGATCGAGTGCTGGCAACGCTGGCCATCTGCAACGTCCCCGGCAGTTCGCTGGTACGCGAATCCGACCTCTGCCTGATGACCAATGCCGGCCCCGAGATCGGCGTGGCATCCACCAAGGCGTTTACCTCGCAGCTGGTTGCCCTGATGCTGACCACCCTTGCGCTGGGGCGGCGTCACGGGCTGAGTGACGAAACGGAAACCGAGCTGGTCGCGGCACTGGAGCAGTTGCCGGGCTTGCTGCAGCAGCTGTTGGCGCTGGATGGTCCCATCGAGCAGATGTCGGCCCACTTTGCCGAAAAGCATCACGCCCTGTTTCTGGGGCGCAATGTGCTGTACCCGGTGGCGATGGAGGGGGCGCTCAAGCTCAAGGAGATCTCCTATATTCATGCCGAAGCCTACCCCGCAGGCGAGCTCAAGCATGGTCCGCTGGCTCTGGTCGACAAGGAGATGCCGGTGGTCGCCGTGGCACCGCGCAACGGCATGCTGGACAAGCTCAAGGCCAACCTGCAGGAGGTGAAGGCACGCGGCGGCGAGCTGTTTGTCTTCGCAGGCTGTGAGGAGAGCGTTCAGTCGGAACCCGGCATGCAGGTGATTCATCTGCCGGCACAGCCGTCCATACTGGACCCCATCGCCTTTACATTGCCGCTGCAATTGTTGTCCTACCATGTGGCCGTACTGAAGGGGACCGATGTGGACCAGCCTCGCAACCTGGCCAAGAGCGTGACGGTAGAATAACGCTCGGTGCTGAGATGATGGCAGAACTTAAACCCCGTTGCGACGGGGTTTTTTGTGCCGGTTGGCTGACACGGTCGCGGGCTCCGGGCGCGACCAGACTGCCAGGGCCCCGATGGCGATCAAGGCAAGGCAGGCACTCAACCAGAGCGGATGCTGAACGCTGAAAAGAATCAGGATCAGAGCGAAGAGCATGCCGGCGCTGGCGGTCCATTTGGTACGTCTGTCGATGTGCCCGCCCTGTTCCCAGTTGCGCAGGCAGGGGCCCAGCAGGCTGTGAGAGCGCAGCCATTGATGCAGGCGGGGCGAGCAGCGCGAGGCAGCCCAACCCGCGATCAACACAAATACCGTGGTGGGGAGGCCGGGCACCAGTGCCCCGATCAGCGCCAGCACAATGCAGGCCCAGGCCAGCAGCAGCCAGCCCCAGCGCAGGTGCGAGGAAGATCGTCTGATCTCTGTGCGGTTGATCGGTGGCATAGGTTTCCTCCCTGACGCTCTCAGTATAGATAATGGTTCAGCCAGTGGCGGAGTAACAATTGAAACCGCCGGGGAGGTTGATAGTGTGGGTCAATCGTCGGCAGGTCGGGCGAGCACGTCCAGAATGTACTGCATCACTCGGCGTGAGTAGATCAGGCTGGTATGACTGAGCGGGAAGACACGGTGCTCGGTCATGCCGGTGACACAGGTTTCGTCGATGAGGACGGTGCCATCTGAGCGGGTATCCGGCTTGAGCAGCGGCATCAGCCCAACCGGCAAATCACCGGCAATGCTGTAGAGGCGTGCCCTGAACGGCCAGTGTCGGTTGTCGGTCAGCAGGTATTCCACACTGTTCTTCAGCATGCCCTTGAGGCGGGAGCCGTGTATCTCCCGCGCCAGTACACTGCCCTTGTGGGGCGTTCCCAGAGTAATGACAGGGTCCACCTGATGACTGGGCCTGGACCCGCGCTCCAGGTAGTGTCGGGCGATCAGCCCACCCATGGAGTGGCACACGAACGCCGTGGGCTCATTGCCGATAAAGCGGTCGATTCTGTCACAGATCTGGTCCATTTCGGGTGACAGGGTGTTGTAGCTCAGGTTCAGGGTGGCATATCCCTGCTTCTGCAGGCGCCGGCACAGCGGGTGCATGACCAGCCCCGACATGTAGAGGCCATGCAGTACAACAACCTGGTTCACCATGGGCGTTCTCCGCTGTTTCGCTGCTTTCAGCGTACGCGCTAATGCGCCTGCGCGGAAGCCCCCGAGCCATGGTTGTCAGCGCGGTTGCAGGTTAGGATAGAGACAGCTCAATAACGCAGACAGGGATAGAGATGAACGAAACGATATTCATGCTGGCCATCGATTTTATCGCGCTGATAGGCGTCATCGTGTTGCTGCTGATCGTCGCCGCACTGGTGGCAGGAGTGGTGATGTACCAGGTCGATAAACGCCAGACGGCACACACCATTCGGCGCAACTATCCCCTGCTGGGGCGCTTTCGTTATATTTTCGAGAGCCTGGGCGAGTTCTTCCGCCAGTATTTCTTTGCCATGGATCGCGAGGAGATGCCGTTCAACCGGGCGCAGCGTTCCTGGGTCTACCGCGCGGCCAAGAATATCGATAACACCGTGGCTTTCGGGTCCACACGTGATCTGCGCAAGCCCGGCACCTACTACTTCCTGAACTGTCCCTTTCCGACCCTGAGCGAGGACGCCGCCGGTACCCAGCCGATGCGGATCGGTCCCTACTGCCGTACCCCCTATGAAGCACCGTCGTTTCTCAATATCTCCGGCATGAGTTTCGGTGCCTTGTCTGCCCCGGCGGTCCGAGCCCTGTCCATGGGGGCGGCGCGGGCCGGCTGCTGGATGAATACCGGTGAAGGGGCCTTGTCCAAGTATCACCTGGAAGGTGGCTGTGACATCGTGTTCCAGATCGGGACCGCCAAGTACGGTGTCCGTGATGCGGAAGGGCGGCTGGATGACGGCAAGCTGGCCGAGGTGGCGGCCATTGAGCAGGTGCGCATGTTCGAGATCAAGCTGAGCCAGGGGGCCAAGCCCGGCAAAGGGGGCATTCTGCCCGGCGACAAGGTGACGGCCGAGATCGCTCAGGCGCGTGGTATCCCCGAAGGTCAGGCTTCGATCAGCCCCAACCGACACCCGGAGATCTCCAACATTGAGCAACTGCTGGACTTTGTGGCCCATGTGCGTGAGGTGACGGGAAAACCCGTGGGGTTCAAGCTGGTGCTGGGCTCGACCGACTGGCTCGACAGTTTCTGTGAAGCCGTCAAAAAGCGCGGCAGCGAGGCGGCACCGGACTTCATCACCCTGGACAGCTCGGACGGTGGCACAGGGGCGGCGCCCATGCCGTTGATGGACAGTGTGGGGCTGCCGCTGCGGGAAAGCCTGCCACTGCTGGTGAACAAGCTGCAGCAGCACAACCTGCGCAACCGGGTACGGGTGATCGCATCCGGTAAGCTGATTAACCCGACCGATGTGGCGGCGGCGATCTGCCTTGGGGCCGATTTTGTGGTCAGTGCCCGCGGCTTCATGTTTGCGCTGGGCTGTATTCAGGCGCTGCAGTGCAACAAGAATACCTGTCCGACCGGCATCACCACCCATGATCCCAAGTTGCAGCAGGGACTGGTGCCGGAAGTGAAAGCGGAGCGGGTGGCCAATTTCCACCAGAATCTGGTGCACGAAGTGGAGCTGATCGCCCATTCCTGTGGGGTGACCGAGCCCCGACAGCTGCGACGTGAGCATGCAGCCGTCGTGATTGATGGCGGCGGGGCGGTACCGCTCAATATTCTGTATCCGAACACCTAGGTCCGGAAAGCAAAAAGCCCGTTCTGGAGGGAACGGGCTTCAGATGCTACTCGTTTTCTTCAAACCAGGATTCTTCATCAAGCCAGGTCATCAGCTCCTTTTCCTCACGATGACGCTCGATGGCACGCCGAGCCTCCAGTAGTCGACGTGTCGCACGCTGCTTGCGACGGTTTTTCTGCTCAACATCGTAGCCCACCATGATGTCGAACACCTCAGTCTGGACGGGATCCAGGTCTTGCTCTTTCCGTATCAGCATAGCCTCGCTCCGATCTCAGGGTTGCCATTATCGGGAGACTGAATGTGTCTGTCCGATGACAGCAAACACACATGGAGATTTTTATTTACCGCATTGCTGGTGAAATTTCAAACACTCAGCGGGCAATACAAGACTAAAAGGGGAGTGTGTCAGTGGCATGACGGCGAGGTTCACTCGCCGCTGCTGTCACCGGTATGAGGGCGTCTCAGTGGCGGGATGCGCTTGTCGTTCTGGCGCAGACTGCGCAGGCTGCGCTTGATGGTCTTGAGGTGGTCGACCAGTGCCGGTCCCAGTTTCATGGCAACGCCTACGGCGAGCACATCGATAATGACCAGGTGCACTACCCGAGAAGACATGAGCGTACTCAGGTCCTTGTCCTCTTCCACATCCACATGGATGGGGATCGTCGCCAGGTCCGCCAACGGGGTGCCGCCCGGGCACAGCGTGATGACCGTGGCACCCTTGTCACGCACCAGCTTGATGGTGTGCAGCAGGTCCTTGGTACGGCCGGTCTGGGAGATGGCGACAACCACATCCCCTTCGCCCAGCGTCAGAGCCGAGATGGTCTGCATATGGGGGTCCGAATAGGCGGCGGCCGACACCATCAGTCGGTAAAACTTGTGTTGTGCGTCGGCACATACCGGCGCGGATGCACCGAAACCGTAAAACTCCACCCGGTTGGCCTTGGCCAGCGCATCAATCGCTTCTTCCAGGGTACCTGGCTCGATCTGGTCACGGATATTAATCAGGTTGCCGATCATCGAATCAAAGATTTTCTGCTTGAACTCGATGACGGTGTCCTTGGAATCCAGCGAAAACTGCTCAAAGCTCGCATTGCTGGCAAGCCCCTGGGCCAGAGTCAGTTTGAAGTCCTGAAAGCCGTCATAGTCCAGTGCGCGGCAAAAACGGACCACCGTGGGTTCACTGACCTGGGCTTCTGATGCCAGGTCGACGATGCGCATGTGGATGACGTCATTGGGGTTGGCCAGCACATAGTCGGCAACCTTCTGTTCCGACTTGCGCAGACTGGGACGTGCTTCTGCAATGGATTTGAGCAGGTTAAAGGAGTTCATCTCCGCGGGTTCCGCTTATTCATTGTTTTAACGGCAGTATAACAATGAATGGAACACCCGCCCATGACTGTATGTATCAGCCTTCGTGCGACTTCCGGCCTAATTGCAGGGTGCGGGGGAGCGTGCTAATTTCAATGGGTTTTCACACAACAACTACAATGAATAAGGAATTCCAACGTGAAGCGCAGACAATTTATTCGAGGTGCGGGCGCGGCAACCGTGGCCGCGGGTGCCCTGATGTCCACCAAGGCGATGGCGGCACCTGAGTTCAAGTGGAAAATGGTCACCACCTGGCCGAAGAACTTCCCGGGCCTGGGCACCGGTGCCAATAACCTGGCCGAGATGATCAACAAGATGTCCAATGGCCGTATTGAGGTCAAAGTGTACGGTGCCGGTGAGCTGGTGGGTGCACTGGAGATCTTTGATGCCGTATCGCGTGGTACCGCCGAAATGGGGCATGGCGCGTCCTACTACTGGAAGGGCAAGAGCACGGCAGCACAGTTCTTTGCCGCAGTGCCCTTCGGTCTGACCGCTCAGGAAATGAACGCCTGGCTCTATCAGGGCGGCGGCATGGAGCTGTGGGAAGAGGTGTACGACAAGTTTGGTCTGGTACCGGGTGCAGCGGGTAACACCGGCGTACAGATGGGTGGCTGGTTCAACAAGGAGATCAATGGCGTTGAAGACCTCAAGGGTCTGAAGATGCGTATCCCGGGGCTGGGCGGTGAAGTGCTCAAGCGTGCAGGCGGTACCCCGGTACTGCTGCCGGGCGGCGAGATTTTCCCGTCGCTGCAGTCTGGCGCCATTGACGCTACCGAGTGGGTCGGCCCGTACAACGACATGGCCTTTGGTCTGCACAAGGCGGCCAAGTACTATTACTATCCGGGTTGGCACGAGCCGGGCACTACGCTGGAGTGCTTCATCAACAAGGAAGCGTTCATGGCACTGCCGGAAGACCTGCAGGTGATCGTGCGTAATGCGCTGCGCGTGGCCAACCAGGATATGCTGGCCGAGTTCATGACCAAGAACAACCAGGCGCTGGATCAGCTGGTGAACGAGCACGGTGTCGAGCTGCGCAACTTCCCGGACGATGTCATGAAGAAGCTGCGTGAAATCTCCGATCAGGTGGTGGCCGAGGAAGCCGAGAAGGATGAAATCACCAAGAAGGTGTATGACTCTTTCGTTGCCTTCCGCGATCAGGTCCAGAAGTGGACCGCCGTATCCGATCAGGCCTATGTGAACGCGCGTAGCCTGAGCTGATCAGGCACGCAAGAGAAGGCCGGACACGTTCCGGCCTTTTTTGTATAAGGGGAGGGGAAGATGGCGGATTCACTCAAGGCGCTGCGGGAGTATCTGACCCGTCATCATGGCGGAGATGGACATCAGGCGGCGCAGCGAACGCTGGAAGGGCATGCCCGCAATCATGATGAGCGCTTCAGGACGTTCTGGCAGAAGCATGCCGAACCGGCCATACGTCCGGGTGGCCAGGTGGTGGACCTGGGTTGCGGCCCGGGGCTGTTCCTGCGTGATCTGGCCGAGGCGCGTTCGGACCTGACTCTGACCGGAATCGAGGCGGCACCCTATATGCTGGAGCACGCCTGCGATGATGAATATGACTTCAGCATCCGCGTAGCCGATCTGAACGATCCGCCTGCCGACCTTTTTGCAGCAGGTTCAATCGATGTGGCACTGGCCAACCGGCTGTTCCACGAACTGCATCAGCCGCTGCTGCTGTTACAGAAGCTGCATGTCTGGCTCAAGCCGGGCGGTGTGCTGATTCTGATCGATATGGTGCGCCAGCCTCTGGGCAGTTTTCTGACCCACAAGTTTGGCCGGGATCGCCTGGATGAGCCTCTGGACGCCAGGGCGATAGCGGCATTATTCGAAGACTATTTCGAGCACAATCGCTACCACGACTCCGATCTGCTGGCGCTGTTGGCCATGACCGGCTATGAGATTCTGGCTGACCAGGAGATCCGCAGCGGCCGCGCGGTACAGATTGCGGCGCGCAAGCCCGCGTAGGCCAAGTGCAGGTGGGGCCGCCTGCATGCGACCTCACCAGCCCTTTATGCGGTGCTATTACACCTTGTGATAGAGCTCGGCGCCGCTGTCCTTGAACTCTGCCGATTTCTCTTTCATCCCCTGTTCCGCTTGAGCATTGATCGCTGCCACCTGGCTTTCGTCCAGATCACGTACTTCCTGCGAGATCTTCATGGAGCAGAACTTGGGTCCGCACATGGAGCAGAAGTGTGCCACCTTGGCGGACTCCTTCGGCAGGGTTTCGTCGTGATAGGCACGTGCCGTGTCCGGGTCGAGGCCGATATTGAACTGGTCTTCCCAGCGGAACTCGAAGCGCGCCTTGGACATGGCGTTGTCGCGGATCTGCGCACCCGGATGGCCCTTCGCCAGGTCGGCGGCGTGAGCGGCGATCTTGTAGGTGATGATGCCGGTCTTGACGTCGTCCTTGTTGGGCAGGCCCAAGTGCTCTTTCGGCGTCACGTAGCAGAGCATGGCACAGCCGTACCAGCCAATCATCGCTGCACCGATACCGGAGGTGATGTGGTCGTAGCCCGGAGCGATATCGGTGGTCAATGGGCCCAGAGTGTAGAAGGGGGCTTCGTCACACTCCTTGAGCTGCTTGTCCATGTTCTCCTTGATCATGTGCATCGGCACGTGACCGGGGCCTTCGATCATCACCTGCACGTCGTGCTGCCAGGCGATCCTGGTCAGCTCGCCCAGTGTCTCCAGCTCGGCGAACTGGGCCGCATCGTTGGCGTCGTACACGGAGCCCGGACGCAGGCCGTCACCGAGGGAGAAGGCCACGTCATAGGCCTTGCAGATTTCGCAGATCTCTTCGAAGTGGGTGTAGAGGAAGTTCTCCTCATGGTGCGCCAGACACCATTTCGCCATGATGGAACCGCCACGAGAGACGATGCCGGTCATGCGCTTGGCGGTCAGCGGCACGTAGCTCAGCAGCACGCCCGCGTGGATAGTGAAGTAGTCCACGCCCTGTTCCGCCTGTTCGATCAGGGTATCGCGGAACACCTCCCAGTTCAGGTCCTCGGCGATGCCGTTGACCTTCTCCAGCGCCTGATAGATGGGCACCGTGCCGATGGGGACCGGTGAGTTACGCAGGATCCATTCACGGGTCTCGTGAATGTTCTTGCCGGTGGACAGGTCCATGATGGTGTCGGCGCCCCAGCGGGTACCCCAGGTCATCTTCTCCACTTCTTCCTCGATGGAAGAGGTCACCGCGGAGTTGCCGATATTGCCGTTGATCTTCACCAGGAAGTTGCGCCCGATGATCATCGGTTCCAGTTCCGGGTGGTTGATATTGCATGGAATGATGGCGCGACCGGCCGCCACTTCATCACGCACGAACTCCGGCGTGATCTCCTCCGGCAGGTAGGCCCCGAAATTATGCCCTGAGTGCTGCTCGGCGACGATGTTGCCTTCGGCTTTGGCCTTGGCCAGCTTCATGTTCTCGCGGATGGCGATGTATTCCATCTCCGGCGTGATGATGCCCTGACGGGCGTAGTGCAGCTGGGTCACGTTCTTGCCCGGTTTGGCACGACGTGGCTTGCGGGTCAGCTCAAAGCGCAGCTCATCCAGGCGCAGGTCGGCGGCGCGGGCACGGCCGTATTCGGAGCTCAAGCCATCGAGCTGTTCCGTGTCATCGCGTTCCAGAATCCACTGCTCGCGCAGCGGTGCCAGCCCCTTGCGCACATCAATCTCGACAGCCGGATCGGTATAGGGGCCGGAGGTGTCGTATACGTACAGCGGATCATTTTTTTCGCCGCCCATATCCGTTGGGGTATCGTCCAGCGTGATTTCACGCATGGGGACGCGAATGTCGGGACGGCTGCCCTCAACATAGACCTTGCGGGATTTCGGGAAGGGCTGGACGGAATCCTTGTCCACTTTGGCGGTATTGCTCAGTTGCTCGGTGCTCATCATCACTCCAGAGAGGTTATTATCGTTGTCAGTCGGCCAGGTCCAGACCCATCTGCCAGAAGCTGATTTCCATGCGGGTCGCGGTACGGAAACGTTTTTCCAGGGCGGCAATGCGCTCGTCTGACAGGTTGTTGCCCAAGGAATCGAGCAGCTCCCGCTCGGTCTGAGCGGCCTGCTGGTACTCCTCGCTCAGGTACATCTGAATCCAGGCGTTGTAGGGGTTGCCGTCCAGCACTGTCTCCGGCTGCCGGGCCAGCCATTGGGCGATTTCCGCGTAGCCCAGAATGCAGGGGGCCAGGGCCACGTGCAGATCCAGTAGGTCACCGGCCAGGCCGGCATCCAGCACGTAGCGGGTGTAGGCGACCGTCGCCGCGGCTTCCGGCAGCGCCTGCAGCTGCGGTTCGCTGATCCCCCACTCCCGGCAGTAATCGATGTGCAGGCCGATCTCGGTATCCAGCATGGCGTTGAGGCCGGCCTGGGCATAGCGCATGCTGCTCAGATCTTCGCTCTTGTAGACGGCCAGGCCCCAGGCACGGCTGAACTGAAGCAGGAAGAGGTAGTCCTGCTTCAGGTAATGCTGGAAACATTCCTTTGGCAATGTTCCCTTTCCGAGCTGCCGTACGAAGTCATGTTCGATATAGGCCGCCCAGTCCTGTGCGCACTGCTGTTTGAGGTGTTGATAGAGTGACATGCTGTGCACCTCAAGGGCTGATGGCGTAGGTGTCGACGGCCGGGTTGGACTCGGTCAGGCCCTGTGCCTGCATGAAGGCCCCGAAGCGTTCATAGCGGCCCTGATCCAGCGCAGCCGGGCGCAGCGCAAAACGGGTGAGGGTATCGCGCCAGGCGCGGCGGTTGAGTTCGGTATCCAACTCGTCCGGCTTGTAGCTCACGAAAGCGTCCCAGGCGGCATCAGGGTGGTTGATGATGTACTGGGTCGCCTGTTCCAGCGCTGTCATGAAGCGCCCCCAGCGATCGTCGTTACGCACGGACTGATTCACGACCAGAATCAGCTCGTCATAGGCCGGTACCCCTTCCTCTTCAACAAAGAAGGCGCGCCCCGGGTGACCTTCGATATCCATCTGGTTGAGCTCGAAATTACGGAAAGCGCCGATCACGGCATCAGCCTGACCACTGATCACGGAAGGGGACAGGGACCAGTTGACGTTGATCAGCTCGATGTCTTCCAGCGTCAGACCGTGCTGGCCCAACATGGCGCGCAGCAGTGCGTCTTCAAAGCCACTGACGGAGAAGCCCACTTTCTTGCCCTTGAGGTCGGCGATGGACTTGATCGGTCCATCTTCCAGTACCACCAGCGAGTTGAGCGGTGTTGCGACCAGTGTGCCCACGCGCACCAGCGGCAGGCCCTGATCGACCTGCAAATGCAGTTGCGGCTGGTAGCTGACGGCCATGTCGGCCTTGCCTGCGGCGACCAGCTTGGGCGGCATGGAGGGATCTGCCGGTTCTACCAGTGAGACCTCAAGGCCCTGTTCGGCAAAGTAGCCGTTTTGCTGGGCGATAATCAGCGGGCCGTGGTCAGGGTTGATAAACCAGTCCAGCAGCAGCTCGACCTTGTCGGCTGCCAGTGCCTGTGCCGACAGCAGGCAACCACAGAGAAGGGCGGTCAGTCGTTTCATGCGGAATGTCCTCGAAAGTTGGATGACGTGGATTCGCTCACCCAGGGGGTGAGCCGTCGTGCGATCAGGTTTACGGAAAAATAGAGCCCCAGTGCCATCACGGCGAGCACCAGCAGGGCTGCAAACATCAGGTCGACCTGCATGCGGGCGTTGGCGTTGAGCATCAGATAGCCAAGGCCGGTGGATGAACCCACCCATTCACCCACGACCGCGCCGATTGGCGCCACCGATGCGGCGACACGCAGGCCGGAGCCGAAGGCCGGTAGCGCCGCAGGCAGGCGAATCTGCAGTAACAGGGTACGACGGCTGGCGCCGAGTGTCCGGGCCAGCTGCAGGTAGCCGGTCGGGGTCTGGCGCAGGCCATCAAAGCAGGCGGCGGTGACCGGGAAATAAATGATCAGGGTGGCCATGGCGACCTTGGACGCCATGCCATACCCCAGCCAGAGCATCAGTACCGGCGCCAGTGCAAACACGGGGATCGCCTGGCTTATAACCAGAACCGGCAGGAGCCAGCGACGCAGGCTGCCCCAGGTGACCAGCGACAGTGCGCTGCCCAGCCCCAGCAGGGTGCCCAGCAGCAGGCCCAGCAGAATTTCTGCCAGCGTCACGCCGGCGTGTTTCATCAGCAGCGGGAACTGGTTGATCAGGGTTTCCAGTACGCGCACCGGGCCCGGCAAAATGAAGTGGGGCGCCTGAGTGAGCCAGACGATCAGCTGCCACAACAGCAGCAGACCGAGCCCAAGCGTGACTCCGCGCAGCAGCGACATCATGGAGTGTCCTCCGCCAGCATCCTGAGCAATCGCCCCTGATATTCGAGCACTTCGGGGGCGTCGACGCTGCGTGGCACTGTCCCGCTGGGCAGCAGAGGGTCGGTGAGGTGGGCCGGTGTCCCGCGCAACACCTGAATACGATCTGACAGGCGCAGGGCTTCCAGCGGGTCGTGAGTAATCATCAGTACGGTGCGACCGGACAGCAGTTTCGCGGCCAGATCCTGCAACCTGAGACGGGTGATCGCATCCAGCGCCGAGAAGGGTTCGTCCATGCAGATCAGGGGCTGATCCTGAAACAGGGTACGGGCGAGGGCGACGCGCTGGCGCTGCCCACCGGACAGCTGTGCCGGCAGGGACAGGGCCCGGTCTGCCAGACCCACCTGTTGCAACAGATAATGGCCCAGCTCTTTCTGCTCTGCGGACGGCGTGCCCTGCCGCAGCCGAGCCCCCAGCAGTACATTATCGAGCAGACTAAGCCAGGGCAGCAGCAGGTCCTGCTGTGCCATCCAGGCCACACGTCCCTGCAGGGGGCGTCCATCGCTGCATTCGATACGTCCCTCAATTTCGGCATCATCGGCGATACCGCACAGCAGCTGTAACAGCGAGCTTTTCCCGACACCGGATTGACCCAGAATGCTGGTCCAGTGTCCTGCGGGCAGTGACAGGTTCAGGTTGCTGAAGACGCAGTGATGCTGCCAGCGCAGACTGGCCTGTTCAATGCGAATATCCAAGGCTTACCACCAGGCGTGAAAATGGTGAGTAGGGCCATGGCCGCTGCCAACCTGCAGTCGGTCTGCCGCCTCAATGGCGCGGGTGATGTAGGCCTTGGCCTCGTGCACGGCGGTTGAAACATCCAGCCCCTTGGCCAGGCCCGCGGCAATGGCGGAGGAGAGGGTGCAGCCGGTCCCGTGTGTGTTCTCGGTCCGGATGCGCCTGGCCGGTAGCCAGAGGCGAGTGTCTGAGGTCATCAGCAGGTCGGCACTTTCGTCGCTGGCGGAGTCCGCCAGGTGGCCGCCCTTGATCAGGACCGCTTGCGGGCCCAGTGCCAGCAGCTGCTCTGCCTGCGCCTGCATTTCATCGGGGGTTCGGGCCTCGTGCGTGTCCAGTAATACAGCCGCTTCCGGCAGGTTGGGCGTAATCAGGCTGGCCAGAGGCAGCAGCTCGCGCCGCAGTGCATCAACCGAATCATGCGCCAGCAGCTTGTCACCGCTCTTTGCGACCATGACCGGGTCGAGCACGATATTGCCCAGCCCGCGCCGTTTCAGCACGCTGGCGACAGTCCGAATGGTTTCGGGGCGGCTGAGCATGCCGATCTTGACCGCATCCACCCGAATATCATCCAGCAGTGTATTGAGCTGGTCCGCAATAAAGGCTGCGGGCACATCGTGAATTGCACGCACTTCACGGGTGTTCTGAGCGGTCAGGGCCGTGATGACGGAGGTGCCAAACACACCCAGAGCGGAAAAGGCCTTCAGGTCAGCTTGAATGCCGGCACCACCACCAGTATCGGAGCCGGCAATGGTCAGTGCGACAGAGGCAGGTGTTTGTGTCATGTGAACGCTCCAGTACGGGAGAAAACCGCACCGGCCACGCGCATGCATGGAGTGTGAGTGTCGGTCATCTCGATTTCCTACGCCGGTACCAACCGGATCAGGTTCAGCGGGTCTCATCTCAGCCCGTCAAAGCGGGCACCCCGACCAAGAATCAGGGGCTAGTTTAGGCACTTGAGGCGTGAGTGTCTATGCTTTAACCAGACCGAATGCCAAGCAGGGCAGGCGGGCCAGATGATGGAGGATAGTCCATGAATCCTTTGGAAGTGGTTGAGCTGATGTGCCCCTGGTGCAGTGAGCCGATCAGCCTGACGGTTGATGTGACTGAACCTGAACAGGATTACAGTGAGGATTGTGCGGTCTGCTGCAGTCCGATGACCGTGCACGTGGAAGTCGGGGACCAGGGAGCACCGGAAGTGAGGGTCGAACGCGAAGGAGGTTAGCCGTATGTCCACCGGAGTGTGTAAGGGCGAACAGCGTCCCTTGAATGCAGACACCAGTGGCGCTGAAGTCAGATCCAGTGCACTGGACCTGCTGCAGCAAACCCGTGAACGCCTGGAGTCGGGGCTGGCACGGCCGGATATCGATCAGGATGAAATCGTGCACCAGACGCGGGTTGATATGAAGCGCCTGCGTGCGCTCTGGTACCTGGCAGAGCCGGGGTTGAAAGAAAAACAGATGCTCCACGATGCGACCCGCCGGATCGCCAAGGCACTGTCCGGTCAGCGTGACCATGCCGTGATGCAGACGACCTGCCAGAGCCTGCCTGTTGATCTGCCGGATGCATTTCAGAAACAGCTGGATGCAGGACTGCTCG
Source organism: Marinobacterium alkalitolerans (assembly GCF_017776525.1). Lineage (GTDB taxonomy): Bacteria > Pseudomonadota > Gammaproteobacteria > Pseudomonadales > Balneatricaceae > Marinobacterium > Marinobacterium alkalitolerans. The sequence continues at coordinate 8,540 of NZ_JACVEW010000025.1, read as the reverse complement.
ACCATACCCGGCCGGCTGCCCACCCGGAGCAGCCGCTGGCAGAGGTATCGCCGCTGCTATACGCACTTGAATGCAAGGTGATGGATGCTGACTTTGAAGGGCTGCGTCAATGCCACCTGAAAACGGGTTTTCTGAAAGTGGCAACAAAGGGGGAGAAGCTGTCACGCAAGGCGCTCCAACGGGCTGATCAGGAGGCGCTCCACCGCTGGCGCAAATGGGTCAAGGTCTGGATGTATCAGCATCTGTGGCTGGTGCCCGGTACCGACTTCGTTTGGAGTGAGCGTCTCAAGCCACTGGGCAGTGCGCTGGGGCGGATTCATGACCTGGATGTACTGGACGGGATTCTGCAGCAGCTGGATCAGCCGGAATCGCTCGACACTCTGAACGCCCTGCAATACGCCATTCAGCAGGAGCGCAACCGGTTGCTTGGGCAGGTCACGACCGAGGCGACCGTTATCTATGCCAAACCCGCCAAAAAGCGCGTCAAAAAGGTCTTTTGCGCCTGGTCAAAAGATTAGTATCCCGCAATATATCCCGGTGAATTAAAAGGCCTTTCTCTGTGCCATTACTGTGCTAATCTGTAGCGATTACCAGACCCTATCAGATAAGCGGGAGTATGCCCCCATGTCCTTACGTAACCTCTCTGTCCGTGCCAAGCTCTGGACGCTGGTGCTGATTGCCGGCTTTATGCTGGTCGTTCTTACATCGCTTTCGCTGCTGGATATGCGCGACTCCTTGCAGGCGGAACGAAAAGATCAATTGCACGCGTTGCTGGATGCGACAGAGGGGCTTTTGGAGGCTGAGCAGGCGCGAGTGGAATCGGGTGAACTGAGCCTTGAAAAGGCCCAGGCCGAGGCCCGCAAAATGCTCGAAACCATGCGCTACAACGACAACGACTACTTCTTCGTACTGGATAGCAAGGCGCGTGTAGTCGCTCATGGAGCCAGCCCCGAACTGGCGGGCAAGTCGCTGAAAAACCGTACAACTGCAGACGGACAAGCCATTTTTGCCGATATGGCCGCCCTGCTGGGCTCCGGAACCGATGTGGCAGAGCTGCGCTACCGCTGGCCACACCCGGTGACAGGCGAAGCGGAGACCAAGATCACGCTGGCCAAACCGTTTGAAGACTGGGGCTGGGTCGTCGGCACCGGGGTATACGTGACCGATCTGAACTCTGCATTCCGCCAGGATGTGATCTACATGGGTGCGCTGCTGGCGGGTGCGCTGGTGATTCTGGCTGCCTTGGCCATTCCCATTGGCCGCTCCATCACAGGCCCGCTGGAGCGTATCTCCGATGTCATGAAGCAGGTGGCGGCAGGTGATCTGCGCATTCGTACCGAGCTCAACAGCAAGGATGAGCTGGGCAAGGTAGGACGCCGTATCGACGAAACGCTGGGCACCTTCCAGGATCTGGTACACCAGATTGCCAGCTCCGCCACTCAGGTTTCCTCCAGCGCAGAAGGGCTGGCCCGCAGCGCCGAAGAAACCAGCGCAGCGCTGGATGCCCAGGCTCAGGAAGCGGAGCTGCTGTCGACAGCCATGAACGAAATGGCTGCCAGTGTGCATGAAGTGGCCCGCAGTGCCGGTGAAACCTCTTCCGCCATTGAAATGGCTGACCATGAGGCAGATGAAGGCAACCATGATGTGGACGACACGGTTCACCGCATTCAGGCACTGGCGCAGGAAGTAGAGCAGGCGGCCGAGGTGATTCAGGCACTGGAAGGCGATACGGTACAGATTGGTCAGGTGCTGGAAGAGATTCAGGCTATTTCCGAACAAACCAACCTGCTGGCATTGAACGCGGCAATCGAGGCTGCTCGCGCCGGTGAGTCCGGGCGTGGTTTCGCGGTTGTTGCCGATGAAGTGCGCCAGCTGGCACAGCGCACTCAGGGCTCTACCGAAGAGATTCGCAGCATGAACGACCGTCTGCGCAGCGCCGCGCAGAAAGCGGTTGAAGTAATGGATCGCTCACGCCAGCGTGCGGATGACAGCGTACAGACAGCCCAGCATGCGGGCAGCGAGCTGCTGCGCATTGTCGAGCAGATGGCCCGTATCCGTGACATGGGCGTGCAGGTGGCGGCGGCTGCAGAGGAACAGAGCCAGGTGTCTGAAGAGATGAACTCCAACCTGCTGCGCATTACGCAGGCCTCCGAGAGCACCGTGGCAGCCGCGAACTCCGTGGCATCCAGTGGGGAAGAGCTGCAGCAGTTGTCACATGCGCTGCAGGAGCAGATCAACCGCTTCAAGACCTGATTTCAGGCCCTGAGGCCGATATACTGAGGCAAACTCAAGAGTATTCGGAGTCACATGAAGTATCGAATCATTCCGGTTACGCCGTTTCAGCAGAACTGCACCCTGCTGTGGTGTGAGCATACAGGCAAGGGTGCCGTTGTGGACCCGGGTGGCGACCTTGACCGCATCAAGGCCGCGATTCGCGAAGAGGGTGTAACGGTTGAAAAAATCCTTCTGACCCATGCCCATATTGACCACGCAGGTGGAACGGCCGTGCTGGCGCGAGATCTGGGGCTTCAGATTGAGGGGCCCGGGCAGGAGGACGCTTTCTGGATCGAAGGGTTGCCCCAGCAAAGCCAGATGTTCGGCTTTCCCGATGTGGAAATTTTCTCGCCGGACCGTTGGCTCGAAGACGGGGATCAGGTCAGCTTTGGTGACGTAACCCTCGATGTGGTGCACTGTCCGGGTCATACGCCCGGTCACGTGGTGTTTTACCACGCGCCCTCGGCGCTGGCGCTGGTCGGGGATGTGCTGTTTCAGGGCTCCATCGGCCGCACCGACTTTCCCCGCGGGGACCACGCCACTCTGATCCGCTCCATTAAGGAAAAGCTGTTGCCGTTGGGCGATGAGGTGGACTTCATTCCGGGGCATGGCCCCATGTCCAGCTTTGGACAGGAGCGCCTGTCCAATCCGTTCATTGCTGGCCGCTACGGTTAACTACCTTGCGGGTGTTTGAGTCACGTTCGCTCGGTCCCACACCCGGCTGATACCCCAGCGGAAGCGGAGTAGAGCCTCCGCTGGAGTAGCAACCTCTCTATTTGTGCAGCAACAGAGCCAGCTCGAACAGTTTTGGATCCAACCCCTTGCGGTAGCGGATCACGCTGTCGAGCGGAATATCCACGACCGCGCCGTCGGCAACGCCTACCATGATGTCATTGTAACCTGCCAGCATGTAGCTGACCGCCATGGCCCCCAGGCTGGAGGCGAGGACGCGGTCATGTCCACTGGGCTGCCCGCCACGCTGGATATGCCCCAGAATGCACACGCGCGGGTCTTCACCCTGCTGCTTCAGTTGTTCGGCAAGGCGGTAGGTCAGCCCCGGGTCGCGCCCTTCGGCGACCACAATAATGCCGCTTGATCCCTTGCCGCTGCGGCGGCTCTCCGACAGCTGCTGCCCCAGTTGTTCGATATGCACTTCATACTCTGGCACCACCACCATTTCGGCACCGGCCGCAATGCCCACATGGGTGGCCAGAAAGCCCGAGTTGCGTCCCATGACTTCGACCAGGAAATGACGCTCATGTGATGAGGCGGTATCACGAATCTTATCGATCGCATCCAGTGCCGTGTTCACGGCGGTATCGAAGCCGATCGTGTCTTCGGTGCCGAAAATATCGTTATCGATGGTACCGGGCAGTCCGATGACCGCCAGGTCACTTTCTTCCGCCAGGCAGTGGGCTCCGGTGAGAGAACCATCGCCACCGATCACAACCAGCCCCTGAATGCCGTTGTCTTTCAGTATCTGAATGGCTTGAGCGCGTGCTTCCGGCTGTTTGAAGGCCTCGCAGCGATCACTCTTGAGAATGGTCCCGCCACGCTGCACGATGTTGCGCACCGAGGCCGATGTCATGACGCGAAGGTCGCCTGCCAAAAGGCCGCTGTAGCCTTTCTGAATACCGAACACCTGAATACCCTGATTCAGGGCCGCGCGAACGACACCACGTACAGCCGGGTTCATGCCGGGTGAGTCCCCGCCGCTGGTGAGTACGGCGATGGCTTCAAAATCTCTCAAGGGCTCCAGTTCGGGCAGCGTATACATCTCGACTCCTGTCACATGTGTACCACTTCACTATAGCGGAAAGGCTGTAACGGATATGACCTCATACCCTGTAAACCGTTTCGTTCTGAAATCGTACAGTAAAAAACACTGTGAAATCTTGAAGATGGAGCAATGGTGACTAATACTCAGATTCTGAAGCCGGTTTCTGGCAAATCGATGACAGAAACCATTCCGATCCGAAACAGGAGAGTTCGATTATGGCACTGAAGAAAACACTGATCTCGGCAGCAATGACCGCGGCAGTCGCAATGGGGGGGCTGGGTGCCTCCACGGTCGCAAGTGCGGAGAGCTTCATCACCATCGGTACTGGTGGTGTAACCGGGGTTTACTACCCGACAGGTGGCGCGATCTGCCGTCTGGTCAACAAGGACCGTTCTGAACATGGCATCCGCTGCTCCGTGGAAAGTACCGGTGGTTCCGTGTACAACCTGAACACCGTGCGTGCGGGTGAACTGGATATCGGTGTTGCTCAGTCCGACTGGCAGTACCATGCCTATAATGGCACCTCCAAGTTTGAAGAGCAGGGTCCGAACAAGGATCTGCGTGCCCTCTTTTCAATGCACCCGGAGCCCTTCACCGTTGTGGCACGTGCTGATGCCGGCATCAAGACCTACAACGACCTGAAAGGCAAGCGTGTCAACATCGGTAACCCGGGTTCCGGTCAGCGCGGTACCATGGAAGTGCTGATGGAAGCCAAGGGCTGGTCAACCGATGACTTTGCGCTGGCATCTGAGCTGAAAGCATCCGAGCAGGCCAGTGCGCTTTGCGACAACAAGATCGACGCCATGGTCTATGTCGTAGGCCACCCGAGTGGTGCGATCAAGGAAGCAACCACTTCGTGTGACAGCAATGTGGTCGAGGTTAATGACGCCACCGTTGATATGCTGGTTGACGAGAACAGCTATTACCGCAAGGCAACCATTCCGGGCGGAATGTACCGTGGCAACCCTGACGATGTTGTGACCTTCGGTGTAGGTGCAACCATCGTAAGCTCCGCTGCAGTTCCGGAAGATGTGGTCTATCACGTCGTTAAGGCAGTATTTGAAAATTTCGATACTTTCCGTAAGCTGCATCCGGCATTCGCAAACCTGAAGAAAGAAGAGATGGTCAGCGATTCTCTGACTGCTCCTCTGCATCCGGGTGCCGAGAAGTACTACAAGGAAGTCGGGCTGCTGTAAGCACCTGACTGCCAAGGGGGCTGAGAGCCCCCTTTTTGTTTCGTTATGGAAGAAGGGTGTTCGCCGTGTCGCAAGAAGATCAAGTCAAGACATCGAACGACGATATTCAGGAGCTGGTTGCCCAGTCTGATAGTGGCTCACGCTCACCGCGTGGCTTTCCGGGGAAACTGCTGTGGGGTGTTGCACTCGCATGGGCACTGTTCCAGCTTTGGTATGCCTCGCCGTTGCCGTTCCTGCTCGACTTTGGCGTGATCAATGATTCCAAGGCGCGCGCGATTCATCTGGCGTTTGCCATTTTCCTTGCGTACACCGCCTACCCGGCGCTCAAGCGCTCACCGCGATTCTATATACCCCTTCAGGACTGGGTGTTTGCCCTGGCCGGGGCATTTGCGGCGTCCTATCTGGTGATTTTTGAAGCGGAACTGGCAGGACGTGCCGGTGCGCCCATCACCATGGATATTGTCGTTGCCGTCATCGGCATGATTCTGTTGCTGGAAGCGACTCGACGTGCGCTGGGACCGCCACTGATGGTGGTGGCTGCCGTATTCCTGACCTACACCTTTGCCGGCCCTTACATGCCGGATGTGATCGCACACAAGGGTGCCAGCCTGAACAAGGCCATGTCACACCAGTGGTTGACCACCGAAGGTGTGTTCGGTGTGGCACTGGGTGTTTCGACCAGTTTTGTATTCCTGTTCGTGCTGTTCGGTGCATTGCTTGAAAAAGCGGGCGCCGGTAACTATTTCACCAAGGTTTCCTTTTCACTGCTCGGTCACATGCGAGGCGGCCCTGCGAAGGCAGCCGTTGTATCCTCAGGCCTGAGCGGTCTCATTTCCGGTTCCTCCATCGCCAACGTGGTGACGACCGGTACCTTCACGATCCCGTTGATGAAGCGGGTCGGATTTCCGGGTTACAAGGCGGGTGCGGTTGAAGTGGCTGCATCCACCAACGGCCAGCTGACACCGCCAATCATGGGTGCAGCGGCATTCCTGATGGTCGAATATGTTGGCATTTCCTATATCGAGGTGATCCAGCACGCGATTCTGCCTGCCCTGATCTCCTATATCGCACTGATCTACATTGTTCACCTGGAAGCCATGAAGGCCGGCATGGAAGGGTTACCGCGTAACCCGGACTCTCGCTCGCTGGCTCAGAAGCTGGCGACCTGGCTGGGCATTGTGGTGGGCATCTGCCTGCTTTCCCTGGGGCTTTACTATGGCTTTGGCTGGACCAAGGCCTATATTGGCAACGCCAGTTACTGGATCATGGGTGCCATCGTGATGGCAGCCTATCTCTGGCTGGTGCGTTTTGCCGCAACCTATCCCGATCTGCAGATGGATGACCCTAACTCTGAAGTGGTCTCCCTGCCGGAAACAGGGCCGACTGTAAAATCCGGCCTCTACTTCCTGCTGCCGGTGTTCGTGCTGGTGTGGTGCCTGACAGTCGAGCGCTTCTCGCCAGGCCTGTCCGCGTTCTGGGCGACCGTCTTCATGATCGCGATCGTGCTGACCCACAAGCCGCTGAAAGCGATGTTCCGCTCTGAGGGTGACTTTTCTGCAGGCGTGCGGGAAGGGTTTGCCGACATGCTGGACGGGTTTGTAACCGGCTCACGCAACATGATCGGTATCGGCGTGGCCACGGCTGCAGCGGGTATCGTGGTTGGCACGGTAACGCTGACCGGTATCGGACTGGTGATGACCGAGTTCGTGGAGTTCATTTCTGCGGGCAACATCATGTTGATGCTGCTGTTCACCGCCATGATCAGCCTGCTGCTGGGCATGGGGCTGCCGACAACCGCCAACTACATCGTGGTATCTACACTGATGGCTCCGGTCATCGTAACTCTGGGGGCAGAGCAGGGTTTGATCGTGCCCCTGATTGCCGTGCACCTGTTCGTGTTCTATTTTGGCATTCTGGCGGATGACACGCCGCCGGTAGGGCTTGCGGCCTTTGCTGCTGCGGCAATTGCCAAGTCTGACCCGATACGCACCGGTGTGCAGGGCTTTACCTATGATATTCGTACCGCCGTGTTGCCTTTCATGTTCATTTTCAACACGGAGCTGCTGCTGATCGGTATAGAAAGTATCCCGCACCTGCTGGTTACCATTGCGGCAGCTGTTGTGGCCATGCTGATTTTTGCCGCCGCTACTCAGGGGTACTGGCTGGTCAAGAGCCGCTGGTATGAAACCGCGCTGTTGCTGCTGATCGCCTTTACGCTGTTCCGTCCAGGCTTCTGGTGGGACGAGATCTATCCGCCGGTCACGCTGGAGTCGCCGACCAAAATCGAACAGCTGGCGGCTGATGTGCCCGCCGGTGGACACCTGATGCTGAAGGCTGAAGGGATGACCATTGATGGCGACATGGTCAGCAAACTGGTGCGCCTGCCGCTGGAGGATGGCGATACCGGTGCCGAGCGTTTGGCCAATACCGGCCTGATGCTGAATATCGGTGATGAGAAAGTCGTCGTTGATATGGTCGGGTTTGCGAGCCCGGCTCAGGAAGCGGGGCTGGACTTTGACTGGGAAATCCAGGGCATTCAGGTTGAGAATGAGCGCCCGGACAAACAGTGGATGATGCTGCCGGCCATCCTGCTGCTGGCCGGACTGGCGGCATTGCAGCTGCGCCGTCGCAAACAACAGGCTCTGGCTGCGTCCTAGGAGGTTAGAATGTTTAACAAGGTACTGTTACCGGTCGACATGCAGGATAAGGCGACAGCGAAGCAGTCGCTGCAAGAGGCCAGCCATTACCTGCAAAGCGAAGCATCCGAGCTGCACGTAATGGCAGTACTGCCAGGTCTGAGTATGCCGGTTGTAGCGGCTTACTTTCCGGACGATGCGGTTGAAAAGGCACTCAGGGCACTGCAACAGGAAGTGGTTGAGCTGATTCAGGACGTATTGCCGGGGCGCGAGCATTGTCAGGTACATATTGCAGAAGGCAATGCGGCACGAGAGATCGTAACGCTGGCTGAAAAGCTGAAGGTTGACCTCATCGTCATGCCAAGCCACAACCATTCACGCGTGGAAAACCTGCTCATCGGTTCGGTCACCTCCCGGGTTGTTGAGCGGGCGCATTGCAGCGTAATGGTGTTGCGTAACCTGCCGGAAAAATAAAATTCAAAAAGGGCGTTGACAGCGATCCGGATCGCTGTAGAATACGCCCCACTTCAGCGCTGACCGCAGCGACGTTTCATCAGCTAAGCTGATGAAAACAGTCAAAAAACGGTTGACACTGAACGGGGTTGCGGTAAGATACGCGCCTCGCTTGAGACAACAGGTTCTGCCGAACGGCAG
>NZ_JACVEW010000024.1 GCF_017776525.1 Marinobacterium alkalitolerans | reverse complement strand
GGTGCCCAGAGGCGGAATCGAACCACCGACACGGGGATTTTCAATCCCCTGCTCTACCGACTGAGCTATCTGGGCAAGTCGGCGCATTCTGTCAGTAAAGTGCCGACAAGTCAACTATCTATCTGATTTCAGGTCGTTTGTTGGTTGTGGCTGAAACGTGAAACCATCTCTTCGAGTGTTTGGCTGACGTTGTCCATTTCAAGCGCGAGCTGCTTGTTGTTGTCAGCTTCTGCCGCAGACTCTTCTGCCAGGCGTGCACTGTAGTCAATCGCGCTCTTGAGTTCCGTTGTGGTCGCAGACTGTTGTTCGGTGGCCGATGCGATCATGGCATTCATCTCCATGATCTCGTTGACCGCGTCACGAATCTGCTCCATTGAAGTGCGGGTTTCGGAGATGGCATCAACAGTCGAGTGCACCAGTGATTTTTGCTTGTTCACGCAGTTGGATGCATCCTCAGAGGCCAGGTTCAACTTGTCGATCAGCTGCTGAATCTGTCCCGCAGATTCGGAGGTGTTGCTGGCCAGGTTGCGTACCTCATCGGCCACAACCGCAAAGCCGCGTCCGGCTTCGCCCGCCCGTGCGGCTTCGATAGCGGCATTGAGGGCAAGGAGGTTGGTCTGTTCGGCAAACCCGTGAATTACGCCCAGTACTTCACCAATCGCCAGGCTGTCCTGACGAAGGGTGTGGATGCTGGCTTCCGTACGTTCTGCTTCCTGCATCAATCGGGTGGCATACTCACTGGTACTCAGGATGCGTTCATGGCCCTGATCCGCTTGTTGCCCGGCTGCAGAGGTCACGTCACTGGTCCGGGTCGCATTATTGGCTACTTCTTCAAAAGAGGTAGTCAACTGCTGCATCTGATGTGCCGATGCCTGTGTCTGCTGTTGCTGCTGTCGGACACGATCTTCAAGGTTGGCAGCACTCTCGACAGCTCGAGTTTGCAGTGAACCGAGAGCACCGGTCTGTTCGCTGATCCGGTTGATCAACTCCTTGAAGTAGCTCTGCAGACGGTTAAGCGCCTGGTGCAGCAGTTTGGCTTCACTGAAGCGGCTGTTCAGCTCAATCGTTTCGTGAAGGTCACCTTCTGCCAGCTTGGCGATATGTTCACTGCCAAAAACGATGAGGCGTGCCAGGCGCATCAGCAACAGGCTCATCAGTCCGGCTGCGAGCAGGATCAACGCGACGCCCACACCCAGAATCCAGTAGGTCGTGTTCAGGGTTTGTCGGTAGGATGCATTCAACAGCGTTTCAATACTCGCGAGTTCATCCTGCAGCGATTGCATATTATCGGCGGCTGCGCTGTGACCTTGCTGTTTGAGGTCGCTGAATTTGCGGGCGTTCTCCAGTTCCTTGGGATAACGCCCAATCAGGCTGCTGATCTGGTTGATCGGCTCTTCGCCAATTTCGGTCCGGCTTTGTTCCGTATCCCAGCCCATCAACTCGGCCATGGGGTCGGCTTCTTCGACTTCATAGACGCCGAGTAGAGGCGTGCTGGCAAGGGCTTCCTGAACCGACTGCATCTGCTCCAACAGAAGCTGTATGGACTCGGCAGTATCCTGGTCGGGCTGTGTGAAATAGCTTTGTCTCAGCAGCGTCAGATCATGCAGGCTGCCAAGCAACTGAGCGCTCTTCTCCAAAAAGATCAGGGCGCGGCCTGATGCATCACCGTTGGGCTCACTGGACAGGTAGCCTTGCGCATAATCCGACAGGCTTTTCAGACTGTAGGCCAGTTCGCGTTCATTATTGATCAGCAGTGACTGGGGTTCTGACAACTTACCCGCACTGCGTAAGAGGGGGAGTGTGTCCTGCTGGAGGCTATTCAGTATGACGGAGATACGGTTTCTGACATCGGGTGCCAGCCAGAGGTTTTGGCTGTTTTGCTGCAACGCCTGGTCGATGCCCTGCTCAATTTCGCTGAGCAAAGAGGCGTTCCCGGTATTCAGATACTGATTGGCAGGTTGCTCAATGCCGTTCTTAACCTCAAGGGTATAAGCCTGGTACTGGGTGCTGTTGGAAAAGGCCTCACTCAACAGGAGGAGTGAGATGATGATGGATGCGGTCAATACACCGAGCATCAAAAGCAGAGTCATGGATGACAGACGTGCAAGTGTTGAAATGCGCATGAGGATCCCAACTGGAGGTTTACGATGCGCGGCAGTGTATTAACTTTTTGTGACGTGGCCGTGACATTGACGCAGAACAAAGCCAATAGACGCGGCAGGCGGGATGGTCTAAAATACGGCCGTTTACCTGCAGCAAGTGCAGGACACAAACAGCCAGTTTTTAAAAGCGAGGTAAGCATTATGTTTTGCCTCGCTTTTTTGCACGTATACTATCCAAATTGTCCAGATGAAGCAGCGCATACGCGGGGAGGTTTCAATTGACGCGACCAGCCATTCTAGCCCTTGAAGACGGCAGTATTTTCAGGGGGGTAGCAATTGGCGCTGATGGTGAATCCAGCGGCGAAGTGGTTTTCAACACTTCCATGACCGGATACCAGGAGATCCTGACAGATCCTTCCTATTCTCGCCAGATTGTGACCCTGACCTATCCGCATATCGGCAACACCGGTGTGAACCAGGAAGACCAGGAATCGGACCGCACTTGGGCGGCCGGTCTTGTTATCCGTGACCTGCCCCTGCTGGCCAGCAACTTCCGCAGTGAGCAGACGCTGGATGCCTACCTGAAAGACAACAACATCGTGGGCATCGCCGATATCGATACACGTCGCCTGACCCGTATTCTGCGTGAGAAAGGTGCGCAAAACGGCTGTATCCTGGCGGGTGATGCGATTGATGAAGAGAAGGCGCTGGCCTCAGCCCGAGCGTTCCCAGGCCTGAAAGGCATGGACCTGGCAAAAGAAGCCAGCGTGAGCGAACAGTACGAATGGCGCTCCAGCACCTGGGCACTGGGTGAAGGGCATCAGGATAAAGCTGATGCCGAACTGCCTTACCACGTGGTCGCCTATGATTTTGGTGTCAAACACAACATCCTGCGTATGCTGGTCGAGCGTGGCTGTCGCCTGACCGTTGTGCCTGCACAGACTCCCGCTGCTGATGTGCTGGCGATGAATCCGGATGGTGTGTTCCTGTCGAATGGACCGGGTGACCCCGAGCCCTGTGATTACGCTATTACCGCCATTCGTGAAATTCTGGACACTCAGGTGCCGGTTTTCGGTATCTGCCTGGGACACCAGCTGCTGGCACTGGCCTCCGGTGCCCGTACCGTGAAGATGAAATTCGGCCATCACGGGGCCAACCATCCGGTTCAGGATCTGGACAGCACCCATGTGATGATCACCAGCCAGAACCACGGCTTTGCAGTGGATGAAACGTCTCTGCCGGCCAACCTGCGTGCGACGCACAAGTCACTGTTCGACGGTTCCCTGCAGGGGATCGAACGCACTGACTGCCCGGCCTTCAGCTTCCAGGGTCACCCTGAAGCCAGCCCGGGTCCGCACGATGTGGCGCCGCTGTTCGACCGATTCATCGAACAGATCAAAGCCCGCAAGCAGGCCTGAGCCTGACTGTGAACCCGTGATAGCAATAGAGACGACCGGTTAAGACAGATGCCAAAACGTACGGACATAAACAGTATTCTCATCCTTGGTGCGGGCCCGATCGTGATCGGACAGGCCTGCGAATTTGACTATTCCGGTGCCCAGGCGTGTAAAGCCCTGCGTGAAGAGGGGTACCGCGTCATTCTGGTCAACTCCAACCCGGCGACCATCATGACCGACCCGGTGATGGCAGATGCGACCTATATCGAGCCGATCAACTGGAAAACCGTTGCCAAGATTATCGAAAAGGAACGCCCGGATGCGCTGCTGCCGACCATGGGCGGCCAGACTGCACTGAACTGCGCACTGGACCTGGACCGTGAAGGCGTGCTGGAACAGTACGGCGTTGAGATGATCGGTGCCACTCAGGACGCCATCGACAAGGCCGAAGACCGTGACCGCTTCGACAAGGCGATGCGCAACATCGGCCTCGAGTGCCCGCGCTCGGCCATGGCACACAGCATGGAAGAAGCCCTGCAGGTGCTTGACTCCATCGGCTTCCCGGCGATTATCCGTCCGTCCTTCACCATGGGTGGTTCCGGTGGCGGTATCGCTTACAACCGTGAAGAGTACATCGAGATTTGTGAGCGTGGTCTGGACCTGTCGCCGACCAACGAACTGCTGATCGACGAGTCCCTGATCGGCTGGAAAGAGTATGAGATGGAAGTTGTGCGTGACAAGAACGACAACTGCATCATCGTCTGCTCGATTGAAAACTTTGACGCCATGGGCGTGCACACCGGTGACTCCATCACGGTCGCCCCGGCACAGACGCTGACCGACAAGGAGTACCAGATCATGCGTAATGCATCGATCGCGGTACTGCGTGAGATCGGTGTGGAAACCGGTGGTTCCAACGTGCAGTTCGGTGTGGATCCGAAGACCGGCCGTGTCGTGGTGATCGAGATGAACCCGCGCGTGTCCCGCTCGTCTGCGCTGGCATCCAAGGCGACCGGCTTCCCGATTGCCAAGATCGCCGCCAAGCTGGCAGTGGGCTATACCCTGGATGAGCTGCAAAACGACATCACCGGTGGCCGTACCCCGGCGTCTTTCGAGCCGTCCATCGACTACGTTGTCACCAAGATTCCGCGTTTCACCTTTGAAAAATTCCCGCAGGCCAACGACCGTCTGACCACTCAGATGAAGTCCGTGGGCGAAGTGATGGCGATTGGCCGTTCACAGCAGGAGTCTCTGCAGAAAGCCCTGCGTGGTCTGGAGGTCGGCTCTGTCGGCTTTGATCCGGTCGTTGACCTGGCGGCAGAAGATGCCCGTGACGAGATCGTGGGTGAGCTGACTCAGCCGGGTGCCCAGCGCATCTGGTACATCGGCGATGCTTTCCGTCTGGGCATGAGTGTTGATGAAATCTACAAGCTCAGCGGCGTGGACCCCTGGTTCCTGGTGCAGATCGAAGATCTGATCAAGGACGAGCAGCGCGTGTCTGAAACCGCACTGAGTGAACTGGACAAGGATCAGATCTTCCGCCTCAAGCGCAAGGGCTTCTCTGATGCACGTCTGGCACAGCTGCTGGGTGTAAGCGAGAAACAGTTCCGCAAACACCGTCAGAACCTGGGTGTACGTCCGGTGTTCAAGCGCGTGGATACCTGTGCGGCCGAGTTCGCTACTGACACCGCGTACATGTACTCCTCCTACGAGGAAGAGTGCGAGGCCAACCCGTCCGACCGTGAGAAGATCATGGTAATCGGCGGTGGTCCGAACCGTATCGGTCAGGGCATCGAGTTTGACTACTGCTGTGTACATGCAGCACTGGCAGCACGTGAAGACGGTTACGAAACCATCATGGTCAACTGTAACCCGGAAACCGTGTCTACCGACTACGACACCTCCGACCGCCTGTTCTTCGAGCCGATTACGCTGGAAGATGTGCTGGAGATCGTGAATGTCGAGAAGCCCAAGGGCGTTATCGTACAGTACGGTGGCCAGACCCCGCTGAAACTGGCCGTGGCGCTGGAGCAGGCCGGTGTGCCGATCATCGGTACCAGCCCGGAAGCGATTGACCGCGCCGAGGACCGTGAACAGTTCCTGCAGATGCTGAAGCGTCTGGGGCTGAAGCAGCCTGAGAACGCGACCGTTCGGAGCCTGGAAGAAGCGATCGTCAAGGCCGCTGAAATCGGTTATCCGCTGGTGGTACGCCCCTCCTACGTACTGGGTGGCCGTGCCATGGAAATCGTGTACAAGGAAGACGAGCTGCGCCGCTACATGAACAGCGCGGTGCAGGTGTCCAACGATGCACCGGTATTGCTGGACCACTTCCTGAACGCGGCCGTCGAAGTCGACATTGATGCGGTCAGCGACGGCAAGACCGTCGTGATCGGTGCCATCATGCAGCACATCGAACAGGCCGGTGTACACTCCGGTGACTCCGCCTGCTCGCTGCCGCCCTACAGCCTGGCTGCGGATGTGCAGGACGAGATGCGCGAAATGGTTCGCAAGATGGCACTGGAGTTGGGTGTCATCGGTCTGATGAACGTACAGCTGGCGTATCAGGATGGCGAAATCTACGTCATCGAGGTCAACCCGCGTGCGTCGCGTACAGTGCCGTTCGTCTCCAAGTGTATCGGTACCTCTCTGGCGGCGATTGCAGCCCGTGTCATGGCCGGCAAGTCACTGGAAGAACTGGGCTTCACCAAAGAGATCGTGCCGACCCACTTCAATGTGAAGGAAGCGGTGTTCCCGTTCAACAAGTTCCCGGGTGTAGACCCGATTCTTGGCCCGGAAATGAAGTCTACCGGTGAAGTGATGGGTACCGGCGCGACCTTCGGCGAGGCGTTCATGAAGGCGCAGATCGGTGCCGGTGAGAAGATGCCGTCTGCCAAGGGCAAGGCGTTCATCTCTGTCCGTGACGTGGACAAGCAGGCGGTTGTGTCCGTTGCCAGGGATCTGTCCGAGCTGGGCTTTGCGCTGGTCGCGACCTCAGGTACGGCTGCGCTGCTGGCCGAGTCCGGTCTGGAGGTCACCCGCGTGAACAAGGTGGCTGAAGGTCGTCCGAACATTGTGGACATGATCAAGAAC
The DNA here is from genome assembly GCF_017776525.1 of Marinobacterium alkalitolerans. Classification (GTDB taxonomy): domain Bacteria; phylum Pseudomonadota; class Gammaproteobacteria; order Pseudomonadales; family Balneatricaceae; genus Marinobacterium; species Marinobacterium alkalitolerans. Next base: position 47,211 of record NZ_JACVEW010000024.1, on the reverse strand, counting down.
AACGAAATCAGCTACGTAATCAATACGACCGAAGGTCGCAAGGCGATTGCGGATTCTGCTGAAATTCGTCGCTCTGCGCTGCAGCACAAGGTGCCTTATACCACTACACTGGCCGGTGCGGCTGCAACTGCAGAAGCACTCAAGTATGGTGAAGAGAAAACCGTTCGACGTCTGCAGGACCTGCATGCAGGAGAAACATCATGAAGCGTGTACCCATGACGGTTGCCGGCGAAAAGGCACTGCGTGAGGAGCTGAGTGACCTCAAGTCCGTACAGCGGCCTGAGGTCATCGCCGCCATCGCTGAAGCGCGTGAGCACGGCGACCTTAAGGAAAATGCCGAATACCACGCTGCGCGTGAGCAGCAGGGATTCATTGAAGGGCGTATCCGTGAGCTGGAGTACAAGCTGTCTCAGGCTCAGGTCATTGATGTAACGGAGATCCCGCACAGCGGAAAGGTGATCTTCGGCTGCACCGTTGATCTGATCAATGTCGAAACCGATGAAGAGGTCCGTTACCAGATCGTCGGTGACGATGAGGCAGACATCAAAAAGGGCAAGATCTCGGTCAATTCACCGATTGCCCGTGCTCTGGTCGGCAAGGAAGAGGGTGATGTGGCTGCGGTCCAGACCCCTTCCGGCATGATTGAGTACGAAGTGGCTGAGGTGGCGCATATCTGACCCGTCCGGCCACAAAAAAAACCGCTGGCAATGCCAGCGGTTTTTTTATGCCTGCAGCGATACAGCCAGTTGAGCGAGTATCAGCGCAGCAGGTTGGAGAGTTTGGGGTTGGGCTCCTGCGCCTTGCGATACAGCAGTGCGATGTTGCCAATCTCCTGAACCAGCTGTGCTTCGACAATGTCGCACAGTTCACGGATCAGCTGACGCTTCAGGGTGCGGTCGCCAACGGCAAACTTCACTTTGATCAACTCGTGATCTTCCAGTGCGCGATCGACCTCGAGCTGGATGTTCTCGGACAGACCGTTACCCGCAACCATGACGATCGGGTTCAGTTTGTGGCCCAGGGTGCGAAGATGCTTCTTTTGCTCAGCCGTCAAGCTCATACTAGAATATGGTGCCTCTTGGTGGGGGCAGTGCCCCGTTGATCAAATAAAGTACCATTTTACCTGAGTCGGCATGAGCTGAGTAGCAGGTGGGTCAATAAGAGATACTGATTGGCGGCATGATGGAACATTTTTCCATGGCGCCAATCAAACAAGGTCAGGGTTGAGCAGCGGGTTTGCTCGGAAATGCCCCCAGGGCCGTATAAGTAGAAAAGGTTGCGAAGCGGTGCTGATTCAGTAACAGTGGCAATCAGCAACGGCCGACAGAATTGAGTGAACAGAGGGTGGTCCATTGAACGATATGGCAAAAAATCTGGTGTTGTGGCTGGTGATCGCAGCGGTGCTGCTCACGGTCTTCAACAATTTCAGTGCCGAACAGGAAGGGAGCAAGCTGAGCTACTCCGATTTCGTGGCCGAGGTGCAGAGTGGCCGCGTGTCCAAAGTGACCATTGATGGTTATGACATTATTGGTCAGCGCAGCAACGGTGAGCGCTTTGAAACCGTGCGCCCGGCTGTGCAGGACCCCAAGCTGATTGATGATTTGCTCGAGAACAACGTCGTGATCGAGGGCAAACAGCCGGAGCGCCAGAGTATCTGGACACAGTTGCTGGTGGCTTCCTTCCCGATCCTCGTGATTATTGCTGTTTTCATGTTCTTCATGCGCCAGATGCAGGGCGGTGGCGGCGGCAAGGGCGGCCCCATGTCCTTCGGCAAGTCCAAGGCGCGCATGATGAGCGAAGACCAGGTGAAGACCACGTTTGACGATGTGGCAGGTGTTGAAGAAGCCAAGGAAGAAGTGAAAGAGCTGGTGGATTATCTGCGTGATCCCGGCAAGTTCCAGCGCCTTGGCGGTCATATCCCGCGTGGTGTGCTGATGGCAGGCTCTCCCGGTACAGGTAAGACTCTCCTGGCGAAGGCGATTGCCGGTGAAGCACGGGTGCCTTTCTTCAGCATCTCGGGTTCCGACTTTGTCGAGATGTTCGTGGGTGTCGGTGCTTCCCGTGTGCGAGACATGTTTGATCAGGCCAAGAAGCATGCCCCCTGCATCATCTTCATTGACGAGATCGATGCGGTTGGTCGCCACCGTGGCGTTGGCATGGGCGGCGGTAACGACGAGCGTGAACAGACGTTGAACCAGTTGCTGGTGGAAATGGACGGTTTCGAAGGTACTGAAGGCATTATCGTAATTGCCGCGACCAACCGTCCTGACGTGCTGGACCCGGCACTGCTGCGTCCGGGCCGTTTTGACCGTCAGGTGCATGTAGGCCTGCCGGATATCCGTGGCCGTGAGCAGATCCTGAAAGTGCACATGCGCAAGGTGCCTCTGGGCGACGATGTTAAGCCGGAATTGATTGCACGCGGCACGCCCGGCTTCTCGGGTGCCGACCTGGCCAACCTGGTCAACGAGGCAGCACTCTTTGCTGCCCGTAACAACCGTCGCACTGTCAGCATGGAGCAGTTCGAGCAGGCCAAGGACAAGATCATGATGGGTGCCGAGCGCAAGTCCATGGTGATGTCCTACAAGGAACGTCTGAATACGGCATACCACGAGTCTGGCCACGCGATTATCGGTCGCCTGATGCCGGAGCATGATCCGGTCTACAAGGTATCCATTATTCCGCGTGGTCGTGCACTGGGTGTGACCATGTTCCTGCCGGAGGAAGACCGTTACAGTCACAGCCGTCAGTGGATTATCTCCCAGATCTGTTCGCTGTACGGCGGACGTCTGGCCGAAGAGATGACCCTGGGTAAAGAGGGTGTCACGACCGGTGCGTCCAACGACATCCAGAAGGCCACCACACTGGCACGTAACATGGTGACCAAGTGGGGTCTGAGTGATGATCTGGGGCCGCTGCTGTATGGCGAAGAGGATGATGATCCCTTTGGTCGTGGCATGGGGCAGGGCGCCAAGCCCATGTCGGAAGAAACCCAGAAGCGCATCGATGCAGAAGTGAAACGGATCATAGACGAGTGCTACCAGAGAGCTTCTCAGATCCTGCATGACAATCGCGATATTCTGGATTCCATGGCTGAAGCACTGATGAAGTATGAAACCATTGGTGCCGAGCAGCTCGACCAGCTCATGGCGCGCAAGGATGTAACCCCGCCGGATGGCTGGGTTGAAGCCCAGGAGCGTGCCGATCAGGCTGAGCGTGATGTTGAAGAGATGAAGCAGCAGTCACGTGACGATGATGACATGCCCGAGGTTGATGAACCTGCAGGTGATGAAGCCGGAGAGAGCTCCGGTGAAGATGCCGAGGATCAGGCATCTGACAACCCGTGGAAAAAGCCGGACGGCGACCGCTGATTGCGGCGCTCGTCTTGTTCGAAAGCCGGCCAGTGTGCCGGCTTTTGTGTTTTCGGCTGCGTGCAGGCAGTTAAGAGGTAGAAATAATGGCAGTACTGAAGTGTGCAGAGCGTTCGCTGGACCTGAAACGTGTACAGGTCATGGGCATCCTGAACGTAACCCCGGATTCTTTCTCCGATGGGGGGAGTGTATATGAGGACCGAAGCCTGTCAGTTGCGCAAGCGCTGAGAAAGGCTGAGCAGCTGGTGAAAGAAGGTGCGAGCATTATCGATATCGGGGGTGAGTCAACCCGGCCGGGGGCCACGCCGGTCCCGCTGGAGGAGGAGTTGGCGCGTGTTGTCCCCGTTGTAGAAGCGGTTGCACGCGAGCTGGATGTGGTGATCTCGGTGGATACCAGTGCGCCTGAAGTGATGCAGGCGGCCGCCGATGCGGGTGCGCACCTGTTGAATGATGTCAGGGCATTTTCGCGTCCCGGGACACTGGAGGTGGCGGCTGCAACGGAACTGGCCATTTGCACCATGCACATGCAGGGTCAGAGCCCGGCCGATATGCAGCAAAACCCGGAATACCGCGATGTGGTTGATGAGGTCACAGGCTTTCTGAAGCATCAGGTTGAACGTTGTCGTAACGCAGGGATCGCGGACGAGCGCATTCTGCTGGACCCCGGTTTCGGGTTCGGCAAGACGCTGGAGCATAATCTGCAGTTGCTGAATCGTTTGGAGCAATTGCATATACTCGAACTGCCGCTGCTGGTGGGAACATCCCGCAAGTCCATGATCGGACTGGCACTGAACCGTCCGGTTGATGAGCGCCTGTATGGCAGTCTGGCAACGGCAGTGCTGGCCACCACCAAGGGGGCCAAAGTGATTCGCGTACATGACGTGGCCGCAACGGTAGATGCGGTTCGCATGACGGAAGCGGTACTCGAGGAAGGGGTGCAGATGGAGCAGACACAGTGAGCAGGAAATTTTTTGGAACCGATGGCATTCGTGGCGAAGTGGGGCAGTTCCCCATTACCCCGGACTTCGTGTTGAAACTGGGCTGGGCTGCCGGCTGCGTCTTTGCGCGAGAAGGCCGCAGCATGATCTTGATCGGTAAGGATACCCGCATCTCCGGGTACATGTTTGAGTCAGCGCTGGAAGCCGGGCTGTCAGCCGCAGGCGTGGATGTGTTGCTGACAGGTCCGATGCCGACCCCGGCGATTGCCTACCTGACGCGGACCTTCAGAGCCAATGCCGGGATTGTGATCAGTGCGTCTCACAACGTGTATTCCGATAATGGCATCAAGTTCTTTTCCGGTGACGGAACCAAGCTGCCGGACAGTGTAGAGCAGGCCATTGAGGCACAGATGGATCTGGCCATGACAACGGTGCCTTCCGCCGAGCTTGGCAAGGCTCGTCGAGTGGACGATGCTGCCGGGCGTTATATCGAGTTCTGCAAGGGCACATTGAACAACAATCTTAGCCTGAAAGGGCTGCGAGTGGTGCTGGACTGTGCCAATGGCGCAACCTATCACGTGGCGCCGAAAGTGCTTGAAGAGCTGGGCGCCGAGGTGATTGAAATCGGCTCCTCCCCTAATGGCGTGAATATCAACGAAGGTTGCGGCGCAACGGCGCCGGCGCGACTGCAGAAAGTCGTGATGGCTGAACAGGCGGATCTGGGTATAGCGCTGGATGGCGACGGTGACCGCCTGATACTGGTGGATCATGCCGGGGAGGTCGTTGATGGTGACGAGATTCTCTACATCATCGCCGGCGCCTGGCAGTCACAGGGTGTCATGCAGGGGGGCGTCGTCGGTACCCTGATGTCGAATCTGGGGCTGGAACAGGCACTGGAGCGAATGGGGCTGCCGTTTGTGCGTGCCAAGGTTGGTGATCGCTATGTGCTGGAGCAGCTGCAGGCGCATGAATGGCTGCTGGGCGGTGAAAGCTCGGGGCACATCGTGTGCGGAAACCTGACCACGACCGGTGACGGGCTGGTCGCTGCGCTGCAGATCCTCAAGGCAATCTGCGATACCGGCCAGAGCCTGGCCGAGCTGAAGGCGGGCATGCACAAAATGCCGCAGCAGATGATCAACGTGGCCATGCCGGTTCGGGTCGATGTCATGCAGCAGCCTTCTGTGGTGGAAGCCGTCTCTGATGTGGAAGCGACGCTGGGTACGCGAGGCCGTGTTTTGCTGCGCCCGTCCGGCACTGAACCCGTGGTTCGCGTGATGGTTGAGGGCGAGGGTGCCGGGGAAGTGGATACCCTGTGTAGGCAGCTGGCGCAAAACGTAGAAAATGCGCTGGGGGAGCTTGCCAGCAAGTAGGCACTCCGATACTATATGCGCCTCTTTCGTAAGGGGATATCGATGCGTAAGGCACTGGTTATCGGGAACTGGAAGATGAACGGTCGCTTGGCCGCCAATGAGGCGCTGCTGAACGGTCTGTCATCCGGCGCCGAATGCCTTTCAGACGATGTTGAAGTAGCTGTGTGTCCGCCCAGTGTATACATTGCGCAGGCTGCCTCGCTGCTGCAGAAGAGCTCCATTGGCGTGGGTGCGCAGAATATTGCCACTCAAGCATCCGGTGCCTTTACGGGAGAGGTGAGTGCAGAGATGCTCACCGATTTTGGCTGTGAATGGGTCATTGCAGGTCACTCCGAGCGACGTTCGCTGTATGGCGAGTCCGATCAGGATGTGGCACTCAAGGTGGCCAAGGCGGTCGAATCGGGAATCGTTCCGGTTATCTGTGTTGGCGAGACACTGGAGGAGCGGGAAGCAGGTCAGGCACTTGCACGTGTCAGGAGTCAGCTTGAAGCGGCTCTGGCCCAGCTTGAAGGTGATCAGCTGGCGAGCATCGTAGTTGCGTATGAGCCGGTTTGGGCCATAGGTACCGGGCTGACAGCAACGCCTGATCAGGCCCAGGAAGTTCATCAGGTGCTGCGTCAGGCATTGAACGAGTGCCAGGTTGATCTGGGTGATAAAGTGCGTATCCTTTACGGCGGCAGCGTCAACGCGGCCAACGCGGATTCACTTTTTGCACAGCCTGATATCGATGGAGGCCTCATTGGTGGGGCATCCCTGAAGGTTGACGATTTTCTCGCGATCTGCCGTGCGGCGGCAGTCGAAAGCTAAGACGGTATTAATATGGAAAGCGTTGTCCTGATTATCCATGTGTTGCTTGCGGTCGCCATCATTGCATTGGTGTTGCTGCAGCAGGGCAAGGGTGCGGAAGCCGGTGCGGCTTTCGGCGGTGGTGCATCGCAAACGGTTTTTGGCAGCCAGGGTTCAAAAAGTTTTCTTGGACGTTTGACTGCAGTGGTCGCTGCGGGTATCTTTGCGACCAGTTTTGCACTGGCGGTTTTCGCCAAGCAGAAAGCGGAAAATGTCACAGGTGCTGGCATCCCTTCTGCTGAAGTGATTGAGTCAGCGGCTCAGCCGGTTGACGAGAACGAACTGCCGGCGCTGGAAACTCAGCAGGCAGGCGACAAGGCAGCTTCTGATATCCCGGTTGCTGAGTAAAGAATACGCCGAAGTGGTGGAATTGGTAGACACGCCATCTTGAGGGGGTGGTGAGCCTAGCTCGTGCCGGTTCGAGTCCGGCCTTCGGCACCATTTGTAAGTTGATCAGGTGATGTGTATAATATGCACCTGTTTCTGATGCGGGGTGGAGCAGTCTGGTAGCTCGTCGGGCTCATAACCCGAAGGTCGTTGGTTCAAATCCAGCCCCCGCTACCACTTTTTACGAAAAAGCCCCTATCAAGGGGCTTTTTCGTAGGTAAACAATGGCATCGAGTGCCGCGTCAGAAATGGGTCCTTAGTGACCCATTTTTTGTTTCGGTCAACGCCACAACGAGGTCTTCGTCAGTGTCAGCCAAATTAAATGCTCTTAAGGAATTGATCGAGCCGGCCATCAGCGCCCTTGAGCTCGAACTCTGGGGGCTGGAGTTCAACTCCGCCGGGCGTCACAGCACCCTTCGCATCTTCATCGATGGGCCCGAGGGTGTGACGGTCGATGATTGCGCACGCGTCAGCCACCAGGTAAGCGGTGTGCTGGATGTGGAAGACCCGATTCAGGAGCAATACACGCTGGAAGTGTCATCGCCCGGCGTGGATCGTCCCCTTTTTACCCTGCAGCAGTTTGAGGCCTATGCGGGCCATCAGGTGCAGCTGCGTTTACGCGTGCCTTTTGAAGGCCGCCGCAAGTTCAAGGGCCTGCTGAATGGCGTCGAGGGTGACGAAGTTCTGCTGGTTGTCGATGATGAAGAGTATCTGTTGCCGATTGACTATATCGATCGTGCCAATGTGATTCCCCAGTTTTAACACCGGTTTGAGGTTTGGCGAGGCAGTCATATGAATAAAGAGATTCTACTGGTTGCAGAAGCTGTTTCTAACGAAAAGGACGTGCCCAAGGGCGTTATTTTCGAAGCGATCGAAGTGGCTTTGGCGACTGCGACCAAGAAACGCTATGACGAAGAAGCAGATATCCGTGTCGAGATTGACCGTGCGACCGGTGACTATGAAACCTGGCGTCGTTGGCTGGTGGTCAGCAATGACGCAGTGCCGGCCCTGGGGACCGAACTGACGCTTGAAGAAGCTGTTGAGATCGACCCGAAGCTGCAGCCGGGCGATACCTACGAAGAGAAAGTCGAGTCTGTGGCCTTTGGCCGTATCGCTGCCCAAACCGCCAAACAGGTGATCGTGCAGAAGGTGCGTGAGGCCGAGCGTGCAAAAGTGGTTGAGCAGTACAGCGACCGCAAGGGCGAGCTGGTTGCCGGCACCGTCAAGAAGGTGACACGCGACAACATTATTGTCGATCTGGGTAACAACGCGGAAGCGCTGCTGCCACGTGAACACCTGATTCCGCGCGAAAGCTTCCGCATGGGCGATCGAGTACGCGCGGTGCTGGAAGAAGTGCGCAGTGAAGGACGTGGTCCTCAGCTGATCCTGAGCCGTACCTCCAACGCCATGCTGATCGAACTGTTCAGTATTGAAGTACCCGAGATTGCGGAAGAAGTGATCGAGATCCGTGCGGCAGCCCGTGACCCGGGTGCCCGTGCCAAGATTGCGGTGAAAACCAACGATGGCCGCATCGATCCCGTGGGTGCCTGTGTCGGTATGCGTGGTGCACGTGTTCAGGCGGTATCCAACGAGCTGGGTGGCGAGCGTGTCGACATCATCCTGTGGGATGACAACCCGGCGCAGCTGGTTATCAACGCAATGGCACCTGCTGAAGTGGCCTCTATCGTCATTGACGAAGAAAGCCACTCCATGGACGTGGCCGTTGCAGAAGACGCGCTGGCGATGGCGATCGGCCGCAGCGGTCAGAACGTGCGTCTGGCCAGCGAATTGACCGGATGGGACCTGAACGTCATGTCCGAAGAAGAAGCCGCCGACAAACAGCGCTCTGAAGTGGGTGTGGTTGTCGAGATGTTCGTTAAGCACCTGGATGTAGACGAAGAGCTGGCTGAAATCCTGGTCGGAGAAGGCTTCACCACTGTTGAAGAGGTGGCCTATGTTCCGGCTGAGGAAATGCTCGATATTGATGGTTTTGACGAAGAGCTGATCGAAGCCCTTCGTGCACGCGCCAAAGATGCTCTGATCAACCTGGCGATCGCCAGTGAAGAGCAACTGGGTGATGCTGAACCGGCGGAAGACCTGCTGAATATGGATGGCATGGAGCGCGCGCTGGCGTTCCAGTTCGCGGCACGCGGTATTGTCACCATGGAAGACCTTGCGGAGCAGTCTGTTGAAGACCTGCTGGAGGTTGAAGGGTTGACCGAAGAGAAGGCAGCCGAGCTGATTATGACCGCTCGTGCGCCCTGGTTCGCAGAAGAGCAGTAAACGCCAGCGGAAGAGGAGAACACATTTATGGCAGAAGTAACCGTTAAGCAACTTGCCGATGTGGTTGGTGTATCCGCTGAGCGTCTGCTGACGCAAATGCAGGAAGCCGGCATCAAAGGCAAGAAAATTGATTCCATGGTGTCTGAGGAGGAGCGTCTGTCCCTGCTCAGCCACCTCAAGCGCAGCCATGGCGAAAAGGCCGATACGGCTGAACCCAGCAAGATTACGTTGAAGCGCAAGACCCGCTCCCAGCTGAAGATCGCGGGTGCCTCCGGTCAGCGCAAGACCGTCAGCGTTGAAGTGCGCAAGAAGCGTACCTACGTGAAACGCTCGACACTGGAAGAAGAGAGCAAGCCGGCTCAGGCGGAAGAAGCACCGCAGGTTGAAGAAACCTCCAAGCCGGAACCGGCCAAGGTCGAGAAGGCAACGGAAGCACCTGTTGCAGAAGCACCGGCTGAAACCAAGCCTGCCGCCAGCAAGCCGGCGGAAGCCGAAAAGCCGGCAGCCGCAGAAGCGCCTGCCCCGGCCGCACCGGCTCAGCCTGAGCCGGCACCGGCACCTGCCGAGCCTGAATCTGAAAATCCGCGTCGCAAGAACAAGGACAAGGATCGCCGCCGCAAGGACCAGGACGATGAGCGTCCGGCGCGTGGCAAGGGCAAGAAAGGCAAGGGTGGTCGTGACCAGGAGCGTGATGCCGGTGGGCGTCGCGGCAAACTGAGCAAGCGCGCCGGTGCCCGTGGTGGTCGTGGTGGTCGTAATGCTCCGAACCAGCACGGTTTCGAGAAGCCGACCGCACCGGTTGTACATGAAGTCAGTGTTCCGGAAAGCATCACCGTTGCTGACCTGGCCAAGAAGATGTCCGTGAAGGCCGCCGAGGTCATCAAGGCCATGTTCAAGATGGGTGCCATGGCGACCATCAACCAGGTACTGGACCAGGATACGGCCGTACTGGTAGTGGAAGAGATGGGCCACAAGGCCAAGCCGATGCAGGAGAACGCGATCGAGGACGAACTGCTCGAAAGCGTTGCAGCGGTTCAGGGTGAGCAGGAACACCGTGCACCGGTCGTAACCGTGATGGGTCACGTTGACCACGGTAAGACTTCCCTGCTGGACTACATTCGTCGCACCAAGGTTGCAACCGGTGAGGCGGGTGGCATCACCCAGCACATCGGTGCCTACCACGTAGAAACCGATAACGGCATGGTGACTTTCCTGGATACACCGGGGCACGCGGCCTTTACCGCCATGCGTGCACGTGGTGCCAAGCTGACCGATATTGTGGTGCTGGTGGTTGCAGCGGATGACGGTGTGATGCCGCAGACCGAAGAAGCCGTACAGCACGCCAAGGCGGCCGGTGTTCCGCTGGTGGTCGCGGTCAACAAGATCGATAAGGAAGAAGCCGACCCGGATCGCGTCAAGAACGAGCTGGCTCAGCGTGACGTTATTCCGGAAGACTGGGGTGGCGACGTTCAGTTTACGCACGTTTCAGCCAAGAGCGGTGAAGGCATCGACGAACTGCTGGAAGCGATTCTGCTGCAGTCCGAGGTACTGGAGCTCACGGCAGTACGTGAAGCGCCGGCACAGGGTGTGGTGGTTGAGTCCCGTGTCGACAAGGGTCGCGGTTCCGTATCCACCCTGCTGATTCAGAACGGTACCCTCAACAAGGGTGACATCGTACTGGCCGGCCTGCATTACGGCCGCGTACGTGCGATGCTGGATGAGAACGGCAAGCCGATCGAAGCGGCTGGTCCGGCCATTCCGGTCGAGATTCTGGGTCTGGATGGTACGCCGGATGCCGGTGACGAATTCACCGTTGTGTCCAGCGAGAAGAAAGCCCGTGAAGTGGCGCTCTTCCGTCAGGGCAAATACCGTGAAGTCAAGCTGGCCCGTCAGCAGAAGGCCAAGCTGGAGAACCTGTTCGAGAACATGCAGGCCGGCGATGTGAAATCTCTGAACATCGTGCTGAAAGCTGACGTTCGCGGTTCTCTGGAAGCGATCATCCAGTCGCTGGAAGACCTGTCCACCGACGAAGTGAAGGTGAACATCGTATCCAGCGGTGTCGGCGGTATCGCTGAAACCGATGCCAACCTGGCGCTGGCCTCTTCAGCGATCCTGATCGGCTTCAACGTCCGTGCCGACAACCAGGCGAAGGCGATTGTCGAGCGTGAAGAGCTGGAGCTGCGCTACTACAGTGTCATCTATGACATCATTGATGACGTGAAACAGGCCATGACAGGTCTGCTGGCTCCGGAATACCGTGAAGACATCGTGGGTATCGCTGAAGTACGTGATGTGTTCCGCTCACCGAAGCTGGGCGCCATTGCGGGTTGTATGGTCACCGAAGGGACTGTCTACCGTAACAAGCGTATCCGCGTACTGCGTGACAACGTGGTGATCTATGAAGGCGAGCTGGAATCGCTGCGTCGCTTCAAGGATGCCGTTTCCGAAGTCCGTCAGGGTATGGAATGTGGTATCGGTGTGAAGAACTACAACGACGTGAAGGTCGGCGACCAGATCGAAGTGTTCGACACCGTAGAAGTACAGCGCACGCTGTAATCGGAGTAGCATGGCACGCGATTTCAAACGAACCGACCGGGTAGGTGACCAGATCCAGCGTGATCTGGCCACTCTCATTCAACGCGAGATCAAGGATCCGCGTCTGGGCATGGTCACCATCAGCCACGTTAAGGTGAGCAAGGATCTCGGCTATGCCGATGTCTACTTCACCGTACTGGCCTTTGGTGAGCAGACCGACGAGGCGCAGGCAGAGGCGATCAAGAACGCCACTCAGATCCTGAACAATGCGTCCGGTTTTCTGCGCACCGAACTGGCCCGCGGTATCAAACTGCGGATCATGCCGCAGCTGCGCTTCCACTTTGATGAAAGTGTGGAGCGTGGCCGTCACCTGCATGGCCTGATTGAAAAGGCCTGGCAGCAGGAAGCTCGGCGCACGGATGAAGACGAAGATACTAACGGGAACTGACCGCTATGGCCCGTAAACCGAAAGGCCGCCCTGTCAGCGGCCTTTTTCTATTGGATAAACCGCAGGGGTTGTCTTCCAACGCGGCATTGCAGCGCGTCAAACGCCTCTATGGTGCAGCCAAGGCTGGCCACACTGGAGCGCTGGACCCGCTGGCGACCGGCCTGTTGCCGATCTGCCTCGGTGAAGCCACCAAGTACTCCCAGTACCTGCTGGATTCGGACAAGCGCTATCTGACAACAGCCCGACTGGGACAGCGTACGGATACCTGTGATGCTGACGGCGAGGTGACCGAAGAGAAGCCGATTCCTTCGGATCTGAGTCGAGAGCGGATTGAAGCGTTGCTGGTGCAGCATTTCAGCGGCGAAATCGAGCAGGTGCCGCCGGTCTACTCGGCGCTCAAGCTCAACGGTCAGCCGCTGTACAAGCTGGCGCGTCAGGGTGTCGAGGTAGAGGTCAAGCCGCGCCGGGTACGGATCCACGAGATCAAGCTGCTGGCGCTGCGCGAGGATGAAGTGGATCTGGAGGTGTTTTGCTCCAAGGGCACCTATATCCGCAGTATCGTTGAGGATCTGGGGCTTCTGCTGGGCTGTGGTGCTCATGTGAAAGTGCTGCGCCGGCTGCAAACGGGGCCTTTCCATGCGGATCAGATGATGACGCTGGAGCAGCTGCAAATGCTGGCCGAACCGCGCGAAGATGAAGTGCAAAACAGCATACATCAGCGGCTGGATGCGTTATTATTACCCCCTTGGAGTCCGGTGGCCGAGCTGCCGGCTCTTGAGTTGACCGACGAAGAAACCTGGCGTCTGCGTCAGGGGCAGCGTTTTAGACCTGAACAGGCACAGACCGGCGAAAGCACGGGTGAATACCGCCTCTTTACGTCGGGTCAAACGGCATTCATGGGCATCGGTGAAATCGGTGCCGACGGCGTGTTGAGAGCCAAACGGCTGGTCAGCACGGCGTGATGATTCGGCCCAAGGGCTGACTGACGCTGTACTGAAAATATGCTCGGTACAGCGCGACTATCAACCCGCAGTGCACGGCACTGTGTGCATATTAACCAGGAGAGAAACAATGGCTCTGTCCAACGAGAAAAAAGCGGAAATCGTAGCTGAATTTGGTCGTGGCGCTGGTGATACCGGCTCTACTGAAGTGCAGGTTGCGCTGCTGACTGCGAACATTGAAGGTCTGCAGGGGCACTTCAAATCGCACAAGCAGGATCACCACTCCCGTCGTGGTCTGATCCGCATGGTAAACCAGCGTCGTAAGCTGCTGGACTACCTGAAAAAGAAAGATGCTGACCGTTACCTGGACCTGATCGGTCGTCTCGGCCTGCGTCGCTAAGCAGTACCCTCTGAGGCCATACACAGTATGGCCTCAGTTTTATTCAACTCCCCGCAAGCACAGACACAATCATCCAGCCTGTACTCAATTATCCACTGACACAGTGCATGACTGAGTACCGGCTTGAAACGAGGAATGATTGGTCTGCATCAGGGGTGAAATCCAACTCAAGGAGTTTCAATCGTGCAAGCGATCAGCAAGACATTCCAGTTTGGCAAGCATGAAGTGACCATCGAAACCGGCAAGGTTGCCCGTCAGGCAACAGGCGCGGTGATGGTCACCATGGGTGGTGTACAGGTGCTGTGTACCGTTGTGGGTGCACGTGAAGCGAAAGAAGGCCAGGACTTCTTCCCGCTGTCTGTTCACTACCAGGAAAAATACTACGCAGTCGGCCGTATCCCGGGTGGCTTCTTCAAGCGTGAAGCGCGTCCGTCCGAAAAAGAGACGCTGACTTCTCGCCTGATCGACCGTCCGATCCGTCCGCTGTTCCCGAAAGGCTACATGAACGAAGTACAGGTGATCTGTACTGTCATGTCTGCAGACAAGGTGAACGATCCGGATATCGCAGCGATGATCGGTACTTCTGCTGCACTGGCCATCTCCGGTATTCCGTTCCTCGGCCCGATCGGCGCTGCGCGTGTCGGTTTCACCGAAGATCAGGGCTACATTCTGAACCCGACCTTCCAGGAACTGGCCACGTCTGAGCTGGACATGGTCGTTGCCGGTACCAACGATGCCGTGCTGATGGTCGAGTCTGAAGCCCAGGAACTGACCGAAGACGAAATGCTGGGTGCGGTTCTGTTTGCGCACCAGGAGATGCAGGTCGCGATCAGCGCCATCAACGAACTCGTTGCTGAAGCGGGCAAGCCCAAGTGGGACTGGCAGCCGGCCGAGAAGAACGAAACCCTGATTGCGCAGGTGCGTGAGCTGGTCGGTGAAGGCATTGCTGCCGCGTACCAGGTTGCGGACAAGATGCAGCGCCAGGGTACGTTGGCTGAGCTGCGCGCCAAGGCTGTTGAAAGCCTGTCCGGTTCTGAAGAAGGTCAGCCGTCCGATAAGGAAGTGGCCGGCATCTTCAGCTCGCTGGAAAAAGAGATCGTGCGTAACCGCATCATCGATGGCCAGCCGCGTATCGACGGTCGTGACAACAAGACCGTACGTCCGATCGACGTTGAGATCGATATCCTGCAAGGCGTTCACGGTTCTGCCCTGTTCACCCGTGGCGAAACCCAGTCCATCGCTACCTGTACTCTGGGTACCAGCCGCGACCAGCAGATCATCGATGCGCTGGAAGGCGAGCGCAAGGATCCGTTCATGCTGCACTACAACTTCCCGCCGTACTCCGTCGGTGAAGCGGGCCGCATGGGTGCAACCGGCCGTCGTGAAATTGGTCACGGCCGTCTGGCGCGTCGTGGTGTGGCTGCGGTGCTGCCGAATCAGGAAGAGTTCCCGTACACCATCCGTATCGTATCCGAGATCACCGAATCCAACGGTTCCAGCTCCATGGCTTCCGTCTGTGGCGCATCCCTGGCCATGATGGACGCGGGTGTACCGCTGAAGGCGCCGGTTGCCGGTATCGCCATGGGTCTGGTGAAAGAAAACGATCGCTTTGCCGTCTTGACCGACATTCTGGGTGACGAAGATCACCTGGGTGACATGGACTTCAAGGTTGCCGGTACCGAAGCAGGTGTTACCGCGCTGCAGATGGATATCAAGATCACCGGTATCACCGAAGAGATCATGGAAATCGCGCTGGAGCAGGCGCACGAAGCACGCAAGCACATCCTGAAAGAGATGGCGCAGGTTATCGGTTACGCACGTCCGGAACTGCCGGATAACGCACCGGCCATGACGCTGATCAAGGTGAACCCGGAGAAAATCCGTGACCTGATCGGTAAAGGTGGCGCGACCATCCGTGCCCTGACCGAAGAAACCGGTGCCATGATCGACATCGAAGATGACGGTACCGTGCGCATCTATGCGGATGACAAGGCGGCCGGCAAGCTGGCGCTGGATCGTGTTACTGCCATCACCGCTGAAGCCGAAATCGGCAAGATCTACGAAGGCAAGGTCGTGCGCATCGAAGAGTTTGGTGCGTTCGTGAACATCCTGCCGGGTAAGGATGGTCTGGTACACATCTCCCAGATCGCCAAGGAGCGTGTCAACAAGGTGACCGATTACGTCAACATGGATGACGTGATCAAGGTGAAGGTGCTGGACGTGGACGTACGCGGTCGTATCAAGCTGTCCATGAAGGACCTGGAAGCGGATGATGCCGTTTCCTGATAGCGCCTGACGACAGCCACGCTGTAGTCCGAAGCCCCTGTCGGCAAATGCCGGCAGGGGCTTTTTTGTGCAATATCAGGCCGGCTTGTTGTCCTCTTTCATGACGCAGTAGAGGCGGTAGGCAAAGATGGTCGGTACCACGCCCAGGAACTGGACCACCAGCGACACCAGCATCATCAGGTTCTGCTGCTCCGCCAGCAGCTGCCCCAGCGCCAGTTCCGTGGCCAGCAACAGGCCGATAATCAGGGCCAAACCCTGGAACAGCGGCCAGAAGAACTCCCGCGTAGAGGCCCAGCTGGCGCCAATGGACTCAATCGGGCCCTTGCCCTCCATAACGCAGTAGAACTCGGCAAAGGCCAGGCGAATGCCGATATAGATCCCCGGCACGATGAACAGCAGCAGGCCGGTGGAGATGGCCAATGCGGTCAGGATATAGGTCAGCAGCAGTCGGCCCCAGCAACCCAGTCCCGCGATAAGTGCCTGACTGATCGTAAACGGTTGCCCATCCAGTACCGAGCGAAGGTAGAGCAGGGTGGCGCCCCAGTAGACGGGCATCAATGCCAGGTCCAGAGCGGAGCTGAGAAAGAGGCTGCGCTGTACCTGAGCGGTTTCCTCATCGATACCCTGCAGCAACTGGTACTGCACGATGCTGACCAGGGCCAGAAAGGGCACCTGGATCAATGCCAGCTTGTTCGCATGATTACGAAAGAAAAACAGGCTCTGACGGAGGTAGTCTAAAGTCATGCGTCTCTCTTGATCTATGGGTGAATGGGTTGGCGCAACCGAACCAGTTTAAAGTGTCCGTTATCGGCATGCAGCTGTATGTCCTTGAATAGCGGCGCCGCCTTGCGTTCAAGGGGAATATGCTGGTTGACCACAAAACAGGCGGTGCCGTTCCGGTCCAGCAGTCGTGCGGCGGCTGACAGAAAACGGTCTGTCAGGTCTCCGTCGACAGCAAAGCCGCTGTGAAACGGTGGATTGCACAGAATAACATCGAAGGGGCCTTCCACTCGGTCCGCGGCATCCGCGGCAACCACTCTGCCTTCAAGGCCGGCTTGCTGCAGGTTGAACCGGCAGGCCAGCAGGGCCGCTGCATTATTGTCGGTGCAGGTCAGCCGGGTGTCGGGGCCCGCGGCGTTCAGTGACAGATAGCCAAAACCTGCGCCCAGATCGAGCATGCGCCCGGCCAGCGGCAGTGACTGGCCCAGCATCTCGGGGAGTCTTTCAATCAGGAAGGCACTGCCACGATCGACCTTATTCCAGCCAAAGAGGCCGGGTTTGGACCAGTACACCCGTGTGTCGTCCTCACAGGCAGGGCGCAGCTCAGGGTAATTCTGATGCTCAGGACAGTCACCTGCCCGAGGGCCGGGGGTGATGTGTGCACACCAGCTGTCCTTGCCCAGTTTCTGCTCCTGCCGCTCTCCGCCCAGACAGCTGGCAGCCTTGCGGGCATAGGTGCGTATGCCTTCTCCCTTGTCGCCCAGCAGCACCAGACACCCCTGAGGGGCAAGCAGGCGGCGTGCCTCCTGAATCAGGTAATGCACCACGGGCTTTTCCTTGGACACCCGGTACAGGATGCAATCAAACTGTTCATTGGCAAAGTCACTGAGCTCAAAATCACCGAACCGGGCCTGCCAGCCCTGTTGTTCGAGCCGCTCAATCACATCGAACCGGTTGCCCACGACGGTGACCGCCGCATTGGGGGCGCTGCTCAACTGGATATTTTCATCCACCAGCCACAGAGTAGGTCCCGAGGCCGCCTTAAGGCGTGCATTCAGTTCGCCGCTTAACAGGTCCATATCAAATGCTGGCCACTTCCGCTTCGGTCAGTTCACGATACTCGCCCGGCTCGAGCATTTCATCGAGCTGGATCTCTCCAATCTGCTCCCGGTGCAGGGCTTCCACCCGGTTGCCAAGAGCCGCAAACATGCGCTTGACCTGATGGTAGCGTCCTTCGAGCAGGCAGACACGCGCTTCATAATCAGAAAGACGTTCAAGTTCGGCCGGTTTGGTGCGCTGTTTTTCCCCGTTCAGCATCAGCCCTTCCGCAAACTTGCGCTCGGCGTCCGGTGCAATGGGGTCTGCGGTGGTGACATGGTAGACCTTGCCCGTTTTGTGGTTGGGAGAGGTGACGCGATGAGCCCACTGGCCATCGTCGGTCAGCAGGACCAGGCCGGTGGTGTCCACGTCCAGACGCCCGCAAATATGCAGGCGCTCCACGCGCGGGAGTTCCAGCAGAGCCAGTACCGTTGGATGGGTCGGATCATCGGTCGAGCAGACCACGCCTTCCGGCTTGTACAGCATAAGATAGCGGGTGCGGGGGGCTTCCAGTGGCATCCCCTGTAGCGCGACCCGGTCGTCGCTGGCAATCTTGCGTGCCGGGTTGCGCTCGGGCTGTTCGTTCACGCTGATTTCGTCCGCGTGCAGCAGGCGCTTGACCTCCTTGCGAGAGAAGTCCGTAACACTGGCAATGTATTTGTCGAGTCGCATGTGAACCTGAAGGTTGGTAAAAGCGTCTAGTATATAGTAGCTGCCGGATGGACCACAGGCTGTCATGAAAGGCCGGCATGGATTGGTTAGAATACGCACTCGAAACAATATGAAGAGGTGGCCGTGAAGCTTTTTGTCGATAACCTGACGCACGTGGATTTTTCTTACCTGCATCCCGAACGAGGGCTGCTGGGCGAGTCCTGGGCCGTCAACCTGGTGCTGGACGGCAGCCTGGACCCTCAGGGCATGATCTGCGACTTCGGTGTGGTCAAACGCCGCGTGAAGCAGTGGCTTGATGAACAGGTGGACCACCGTTTGATGGTGCCGGCGCAGATGGAGCGTCTGCAGGTCAGTGAGGATGCCGACATGCTTGAGGTGCAGTGGCAATATCCGCAAGGGGAGCGCTTTATCTGCCGTGCGCCGCAGCAGGCGATTGGCCTTGTCCCGCTGGCCAGCATTGATGAGCTGGGCCTGGCGCAGTGGTGCCGTGATCAGCTGCTGGCACTCTTCCCCGAGCAGGTGCGCGGGGTTGATCTGGCATTCGTGCCTGAGTCCATTGATGGCCATTTTTACCACTATAGCCACGGGCTTCAGCAACACGATGGCAACTGCCAGCGCATCGCTCACGGCCACCGTTCGCGCATTGAGATATACCGCAACGACCAGCGTGACGAAGCCTTGGAAGGGATCTGGGCAGAACGGTTCCGGGATATCTATATCGGCACACGCAGCCACCTTCAGGCGTCCTCGAATGAGGAGCATCACTATGCCTACTCGGCGCCGCAGGGGGCATTTGAACTGGTGCTCCCGGCACATGCCTGCTATCTGATGGAGGCCGAGAGCACGGTGGAACAGATCGCCATGCATCTGGCCGAGCGGATTCAGTCAGAGCATCCACATGACCGGATCATTGTGCGGGCGTACGAAGGCATCGGCAAAGGGGCGATTGCCACGGCCTGAGGTCTTCTGCTGCCATAAACGCAAACAGCCGCCCAAGGGCGGCTGTTTTGCTGTCAGGCTCAGGCTGACTTAGTCGCGCTCGATCGCCAGCGCGGTTCCCATGCCACCTCCGATACACAGAGTGGCGAGGCCCTTCTTGGCATCACGCTTGATCATTTCGTGTACCAGACTGACCAGAATGCGGCAGCCGGATGCGCCAATCGGGTGGCCCAGTGCGATGGCACCGCCATTCACGTTGACGATATCGGTGTTCCAGCCCAGGTCCTTGTTAACGGACATGGCCTGAGCGGCGAACGCTTCGTTGGCTTCAACCAGCTCCAGATCGTCGATGCTCCAGTCGGCCTTTTCCAGCGCCTTGGTGGTGGCACAGATAGGCCCTGTCCCCATGATGGCCGGGTCAACGCCGGCAGAGGCGTAGGAGCGGATGCGGGCCAGCGGCTTCAGACCCAGCGCTTCGGCTTTCTCGGCAGAGCAGAGGATCACGGCAGCGGCCCCGTCGTTGATGGTGGAGCTGTTACCAGCGGTAACAGTACCGTCCTTTTTGAACGCCGGGCGCAGTTTGGCCAGCGCATCAGGGGTGCAGCCGAAGCGTGGCTGTTCGTCGGTGTCAAATACCACCGGGTCGCCCTTGCGCTGAGGAATGCTCACCGGGATGATTTCATCCTTGAAGCGGCCGGAAGTGACGGCGGCTTCCGCCTTGTTCTGCGAAGCGCTGGCGAAGGCGTCCTGCTCTTCACGGCTGAAACCGTACTTCTCGACGATGTTCTCGGTGGTGATGCCCATATGGTAGTTGTTGAAGGCATCCCAGAGGCCATCGGTGATCATGGAGTCGACCATTTTCCAGTCACCCATGCGAGCACCGTTGCGGGAGTTGGGCAGCACGTGCGGAGACTGTGACATGCTTTCCTGGCCACCGGCGATAATGACGTCGGCATCACCGCAACGAATGGCCTGGGTCGCCAGCTGCAGGGCCTTGAGGCCTGAACCGCACACCTTGTTGATGGTCATGGCAGGCACTTCCTGCGGGATGCCCGCATGGATCATCGCCTGACGGGCCGGATTCTGGCCACAGCCTGCAGTCAGAACCTGACCCAGAATAACCTCATCGACTTCGGCCGGGTTAAGTCCGGTCTGCTCGATCAGGCCTTTGAGTACTGTGGAGCCCAGGGACGCGGCGGTAAGAGAAGCAAGGGAGCCATTGAACGCACCAACCGCCGTACGACCAGCGGCAACGATCACAACATCACGCATAATAGTGTGCCTCTTCATTTATATCGTTATTGATCCTGTGACCATCCTAAGGGAGCCAGGTGACCGGGGTGTTGCACCAGGGCACGGCACAGGTGGCGACTGTTTGCACAGTAGCCCTGAGGTCTTTCGAGTCTGCGCGATTGTTGAACAGGGTGTCAAGTAGACGAAGCGGGAGAATTATTGCGGTGCAGCAAATGCGCTGCCCGAATGAGCAGCGCAGGGACTGGAGCGTGGTTAGACCTCGAGGTTGTCGATCAGACGCGCACGGCCCAGGTGTGCCGCTGCCAGAATGACAATCTCGTCTCCGGGTTGAGCCGGCTGCAGGCTTTCGCGGTTCAGAATGCGATAGTAGTCGCGCCTGAATCCGGCCGCTTCCAGTGCTGCCTGAGCCGATTCCTCAAGACGGCCAAAATCGGTATCACCGCTCTCGATGGCGGCTGCCGTCTGTTGCAAAGTCTGCTGCAGCAGGGGCGCGATTCGCAGCTCCTCCTCGCTCAGATAGCCGTTGCGTGAACTGAGGGCCAGGCCGGATTCCGCCCGAACGGTGGGAACGCCAACGATTTCAATCGGGATGCACAGGTCACGCACCATCTTGCGAATGACCGCGATCTGCTGGTAATCCTTCAACCCGAATACGGCCAGATCCGGCTGTACCATGTTGAACAGCTTGCAGACGACCGTGGTGACACCACGAAAATGCCCCGGTCGGCTGGCACCGCAGTGGAGGTCAGACAGCCCGGGGACTTCGACCCGCGTCTGTTCGGTCTGACCTTCCGGATAGACTTCGGTCACCGAGGGTGCAAACACCAGATGACAGCCGGCTTCCTGCAACTGGCGGCAATCCTCCTCCAGCGTGCGGGGGTAGCTGTCCAGGTCTTCATTGGCCCCGAACTGCAGCGGGTTCACAAAGATACTGGTGATGACGATGTCGGCCTGCTGCAGCGCAACCTCGACCAGCGTCAGGTGGCCCCGGTGCAGGTTGCCCATGGTGGGGACCAGCGCGATACGCTTGCCGGCGGCACGGTGCTGGCTGACCGCCGCACGCAGTTCCTGAATACTGTGGAGCGTCTGCATGGTTATTCGAATCCGTGTTCTTCGGCCGGGAAACGACCATCACGTACCTGTTCACCATACTGGCGGAAGGCATCCTGGATGCTGTCGGCTTCGGCCATGAAGTTCTTGACGAACTTGGGCGTGCGGCCGGGCGTGATACCCAGCATGTCGTGCATGACCAGTACCTGAGCATCCGTATGCGGTCCGGCACCGATACCGATGACCGGGATGTCCACATTGCGGGTGATCTCGTCGGCCAGCAGGGAGGGAACGCACTCCAGCAACAGCATGCTGGCGCCGGCTTCTTCCAGTCGCTTGGCGTCCTCGAGCATTTTCAAGGCACCCTGGCGATCACGGCCCTGAACACGATAGCCCCCGAGCTTGTTGACCGCCTGCGGGGTCAGGCCCAGGTGTGCACACACCGGTACGCCGCGTTCGGCCAGCAGGCTGACGCTTTCGCACAGCCAGTCTCCACCTTCCAGTTTGACGATCTGGGCGCCGGCCTGCATCAGGACGGCGGCGCTTTCCATCGCCTGTTCCGGCGTGGCATAGCTCATGAAGGGCAGGTCAGCCATGATCATGGCGCCCTGATTACCGCGCGCGACACTGGCGGTGTGGTATGCCATCTCTTCAACGGTGACCGGCAGGGTGCTGTCCTGTCCCTGCAGTACCATGCCGAGAGAGTCGCCCACGAGGATCATCTCGATGTCGGCGCTGCTGACCAGGTGTGCGAAGGTGGCGTCATACGCGGTCAGGACGGCAAACTTTTCACCCGCCTGTTTACGGGCGCTCAGGGTATGCAGCGTGATGTTACTCATAGCCTTCTCTTTGTTATCGTTGAGGTACCGACGGTGTCGGCCTTGCGCGATTATAGCGATATCTTTTCCAGTGTGCCCATAGGGCAGAGGTCCAAGTGCTGCCTGAGCGGGGTACCGTCAGGCAGTTGCAGGTCGGGCGCAATTTCAGCCAGTGGCCAGAGTACAAAGTTGCGTTCCAGCATCCAGGCATGAGGAACGGTCAGCCGCTCGGTACGGATGACCTGATTACCGTACAGCAGAATGTCCAGATCAAGCGTGCGTGGGCCCCAGTGTATTTTGCGCACGCGCTGGTGGGCCTGCTCAATGGCCTGCAGGGCATCCAGCAGTGCTTCGGGTGCCAGTTCTGTTTCAAGCGCCGCAACAGCGTTGACGTAGTCCGGTTGACCGGGAGGGCCAACCGGGTCCGAGCGGTACAGTGCCGAGGTCGTGCAGACCTCTGTGCGCTCGATGCCGTCCAGCTCCTGCAATGCCTGACTGACCTGTTGCTGGGGGTCATCCAGATTGCTGCCAAGTCCGATGTAGGCGCGCATCGGTCAATCTCCCTGAGCAGGGGGCGAATTCGAAGACTTGCGACGACGTGGGCGGCGACGACGCTTGCGCTTGGGCTTGTCCTCTTCGGTCGGCGCCATTTCACGCCGGCTGACCGGGTTGGCAGATTGATAGTCGGTCCACCACTGGCTCAGTCCACCCAGATCCTCACCGCTGTTTTCGCGCAGCAGCAAGAGGTCGTAGGCCGCGCGGAAGCGAGGCTGCTCCATCAACTGGTCAGCACGTTTGCCATGGCGGCGAGGCAGGCGCAGTTGCAGTTCCCAGATCTCCCGCACCGGTGTGGAGAAACGGCGAGGAATGGCCGTGTGTTTGACCTGTTCCCCCAGAATCTGGTTGGCCGCTTCGTGCAGTCGGGGAATGGGGGGCAGGTCTGAGCTGGCTTCCAGTGCCTCCATCCGGCGCTGCAGGGGATACCAGAGCAGGGCTGCGAACAGGAAGGCGGGGGTAACACTCTTGCCCTGGGCCAGGCGACGGTCGGTGTTGCACAGGGCGTTCACGACCAGAGTTTCAACCGGATAGTCGTCGTCATCCAGCGCTTCATCGGTCAGCGGGAACAGGTACTGGAACAGGCCAAAGCGCTTGAGCTGGCGGAAAGAGGCTTCGCCGTGGCCGCTTTGCAGCAGCTTCAATACTTCGTCAAACAGACGGGCCGGTGAGACATTTCGCATCAGCGGTGCCAGTTCATGTATGGGGCGTGCCGTATCCTGCTCGATCTCGAAGCCCAGCTTGGCCGCAAAGCGAGCGGCTCGTAGCATGCGCACGGGATCTTCCCGGTAGCGCTCTGCGGCGTCGCCGATCATGCGCAGGCGCTTTGCCTGAATGTCGCGATAGCCGTTGGCAAAATCGATCAGGCTGTGGTCCTTGGCATCGTAATAGAGCGCGTTCACGGTAAAGTCGCGGCGCAGGGCATCTTCTTCGATGGTGCCGTAGACATTATCGCGCACGATCATGCCGGTATCAGCGGTACGGGCGTTGTCCTTGCCGGCCTTGTCATGGTCGTGCGAGGCACGGAAGGTAGCAACCTCGATAATGTCGCGGCCAAAACGCACGTGCAGCAGTTTGAAACGACGGCCAATCAGCCGACCCCGCCGGAACAGCTCAACGGCTTCTTCAGGGTGAGCTGAGGTGGCAATGTCAAAGTCTTTCGGCTTTTTGCCCTGGAGCAGATCACGGATACAGCCGCCAACCAGGTAGCCCTCGTAGCCGGCATCTTCCAGGCGGTACACCACCTTCATGGCGTTGTCGTCCAGGTCTCTTCGCGGTATCTGGTGCTCGGTTTCGGGAATGACACGACGTGTGCCCAGTGGCAGCTCACCGGTGTCTTCAGCAGCGGAGGGTTCGGTCGCTTGTGCGGTGGCGGATGTCTGCTGAGTGTTCTTGCGTAGCAGGAGCCAGATGATCACTGCCAGGGCCAGCAGTGCGATCACGATAAGTACGGTGTTCGACATGAGTAGTGTTGTGTCCCTGTCATTAACTGGTCACGGATGGCGCATCATACCACCTGCGTATGCTCAAGCATAAGGTCGTTCAAATGAGGCAGGGATTTCAGAGAGTTGGGTCGGGAGAGATTGGGGGGGTGTCGGTCGTGAAGTGACAACGTGAAACTTAGCTTGTTGTTTTTGTTCCTAAGAGCACTGATTGGGGAGCGCTGTTGTGTCACTTCTACGACCGACTAAGCCTCATTTTTATTTTTATTCGAGGCAGGTCACTCATCAATCGGGTCTATTTTTATTTTTATTGATGACCAGATGTCAGGGTGTCGTTGTTGTTGTTCTGATCTATATAAAGCATGGCACGTGCCAGTTTTTGTAACTTATTGTTTTTAAACGGACCTGTTATTTCTGACTAGTCCTTTTGGGCTAAAGCTGCAACTAAGTGTTACCTAAATATACGACTTTTGTGCTGGTCCTGGGTAGTTAGGTAACAGGTAACAACTCCGGGGTGCGCACAGGGTGTTACCCCTTGGGCTTGCGCGGGATGCCCAGTTTCTGGCGTCGCTCCCAAAGGCTTTTACGGCTGATGCCCAGTGTCTTGGCCAGCTCGGTCTCACTCATGGCGTCCTGGTTCTCCAGCACAAAGCGCTGGAAGTAATCATCCAGTGACAGATCCGTGCGGGACGGTTCGGGTGCCGGCGGCGCTTCTCGCTGGGCGCTGTACTGGGCTTCCAGGTCGGACAGGCTGCGCGGCTCTGCTTCAATGCCAAGCAGGTCCGGCGTTATGTGGTCGCCGTCCGCCAGAATAACGGCACGTTCAATCGCATTCTCCAGCTCGCGGACATTACCGGGCCAGGGGTAGCGACGTAACAGGTCCAGGGCGTCTTCGGTGAAGCGCAGATCCGGGCAGGCCATCTTTTCACCCTGCTTGCGCAGGAAGCAGCGTGCCAGTTCCAGAATGTCTTCGTCACGCTCGCGCAAAGGTGGCATGCGCAATTCCATGACATACAGGCGGTAATAGAGGTCCTCGCGGAACTCGCCGCAGCGCGCGCGTGTTTTCAGGTCACGATGGGTCGCGGCGATCAGGCGCACATCCACTTTCAAGGGCTGTACCGCTCCGACGCGACGAATCTCGCCTTCCTGCAGAAAGCGCAACAGGCGAGCCTGTGCCTCCAACGGCAGCTCGCCAATCTCATCCAGGAACAGGGTGCCGCCATCGGCAGCTTCGATCAGGCCGCTGCGACTGCTGGTGGCCCCGGTGAACGCGCCCTTTTCATGGCCGAACAGTTCGGATTCAATCAGCGTTTCGGGAATGGCGGCACAGTTGACGCAGACCATCGGCTTGCTGGCACGACCGCTCTGCTCGTGAATGGCTCGGGCCGCCAGCTCCTTGCCGGTGCCGGACTCGCCCAGAATGAGGACGGTTGCATCGGTGCGCGCCACTTTCTGAATGCGCCGCTCAAGTTCCTGCATGGCCTTGCAGGAGCCGATGATCCGGGTTTTATCGCCACTGTCTGCGGCAGGCGCTGCGTCAGTATCATCCGCCCGTTCCTGCTTTTGCTGCAGGATGGCGGACACCGTTTTCAGCATTTCGTCATGGTCAAAAGGCTTGGCGATATAGTCCACGGCACCCAGTTTCATGGCATCGACGGCTGAACGCAGGCTGGCATAACTGGTCATGATCAGAACCGGCACCTGGCCTGCCAGTCCGATCAGGTCGGTACCCGGTGCGCCGGGCAGGCGGAGATCGGAAATGATCAGGTCATAACTGTCGAGGCTGTAGCGCTCGGTGGCGTCACCGACCGATTCAGCATCGCTGACGTCATAACCGTTTTTTTCCAGCAGGCGCTTGAGCGCCGAGCGAATGATGTTTTCATCCTCGACAATCAGAATACGACTCATCCGGACAAACCTTCCTCATCTGTCTCTGGCTGCTGCGAGGGAATGGTGTCCTCCTGCAGCCGGGGCAAGGTGATAACAACCCGTGTGCCTTTGTTCTGCTTCTTGTTGGCCGGACTCAAGATTTCGATATTACCATAGTGTTGCGCAATGATGTTGTAGACCAAAGGCAGACCCAGCCCGGTTCCCTTGCCCGGTTCCTTGGTGGTAAAGAAGGGCTCGAACAGCTGACTTTGCAGCTCTGGCGGGATCCCGGTGCCATCGTCCGTGATCCAGACTTCCACACTTTGCTCCTGTAAATGGGCCTCGACCCGTATGTCGCCCGCCTCTTCCGATGCATCACTGGCGTTGTTGAGCAGGTTGACGAAGACCTGCAGCAGCAGTTGAAGATCGCCCGATATCAGCAGACTGGCAGGCACGTCATTGTAGAAGTGCTGCTGGCGTCCGCGCCGGTCGAGGGAGACCAGATGAATGGCCTCGGCGACCGTTTCGTGCAGATTGATCACTTCAAAATGTTCGGGGCCTTCCTGGCGGCCGGTATGCGCAAAGCGGACCAGTGATTGCACGATGCGATTGATACGGCGGGTCTGATCCACGATCTGGTCGCCGGTATCCAGCACTTCCGGCTGTTCGGTTTCCAGTTTCAGGTTTTGCGCCAGACAGGCGATGCCGGTGACCGGATTGCCGATTTCGTGGGCAACCCCGGCTGCAAAACGACCGATTGAGGCCAGGCGCTCGCTGTGTGCCAGCTTGCGTGCCAGTTGCTGGTGCTGGGTTTCATCTTCGATCAGCAGCACCATGCCGGGCTCGGGCGCATCATCCAGCGGGGCCTTGTGCAGGCTGAACCAGCGCTGCCCTCCCTGTACTTCGATGCAGCGTGCTTCCTGATGCAGATCGCCGGTAGCGGCAAAGCTGCCCAGCAGTGTGTCCCAGGGGAAGGGCAGCTCGGACAGGCTCAGGTCCAGTGCTTCGTCTGCCGCCAGACCGGTAAAAAATTCCATCTCTGCATTCCAGAACAGGATCCGCTTCTGGGCATCGATGGTGCAGGCCCCCAGTGGCAGCCGCTGCAGGGTGGCACGATGGTAACGGCGCAGCTGATCCAGCTCTGCTGCCAGACCCGACAGGCGCTGGTCATACGTTTCCAGTTGCTGTTCCAGCAGGTGTACGTTGCGCGCCTTGAAGCCCGCATCCATCTTGTCGTCCAGCGGCTGCAGCAGGGCCGCCGCTTCGACCGGACCCAGCAGGCCGGAGAGGTTCTGCTCAAGCTGGGTGCGCAGGCGCAGTGTATCCAGTGGCTTGAGTTGACCATCGGGCAGCTGGAGCTCGCGCAAGGCCCTGCGTACTTCGCGACGAGCCGGTGAGCTGCCGAGTCGCGGGCTCAGGCGGGCGATGAAGTCCTCTTCGTTTTCAACCTTCAACTGGCGGCCGGTGGGGCCGGGCAGGGCGTTCAGGGTGCAGGCATCAGCGGCCGAGCGTTCCTGCCGGCTGCCGGGGAACAGCAGCGAGCCGATGATCAGCATCAAGACGTTGGCGGCCAGTGACAGCATGGCGGAGCGGTGGCTGTCATCCACTAGCTGGTCTGCCGAGAGGGCACCGGCCGGCAGGCTGCTTTCGATGCCCATCATGGGCACCAGCAGGCCGGTCGCCCAGACGGTAAAGCCGGCGGCAAGGCCCAGCAGAAAACCGTTTCGGCTGGCGCGAGGCCAGTACAGCGTAGCCAGCACGCCGGGCAGAAACTGCAGAAAGCCGATGAACGCCAGCAGGCCCAGCTGATTCAGTGCGAAGCGGTGCCCGATGAAGTGGAAAAACAGATAGCTGCCCAGCATCAGGCCCAGAATGATCAGGCGGCGAACCCACAGCAGCCAGGCGTAAAACCGGACGCTGTCGGGCACCTTGATCAGTGGCAGTACCACGTGGTTCTGCAGCATGGAGGCCAGGGCGACAGTCGCCACAATAATAATGCCGCTGGCGGCTGACAGTCCGCCGATAAAGGCCAGCATGCTGAGCCAGGGCTGCTGCAGGCTTTGGCCCAGCTGCAGCACCATGTACTCGGGGTTGGCCAGTGCCCCGCTTTTGATCGCGGCCCAAAGCACCGGTGGCACCGCCAGCGCCAGTGCCAGCAGAAACAGCGGCACTCCCCAGCTGGCACGATAGAGGCTCTCGGTGGGCAGGTTCTCGGTAAAGGCGATCTGGAACATGTGCGGCATGACAAAGGCACAGGCAAAAAAGGCCAGCAGCAGGATCTGCCAGTGGTCGGCCTGTGGCGGCTGGCGCAGGGCGGTCAGGTGCTCGGGGTTGGCGCTGAGCCACTGTTCCAGACCGGAGGGACCGCCCAGGATAAACCAGAAGGCGTAAAAGGCGATCGCCAACAGGGCCACCAGTTTGATCAGTGAGGCCAGTGCGATCGCGAAGACCAGACCGTTGTGGCTGTTGCGCAGTGAGGCATGGCGGGCACCGAACAGAATACTGAACAGGGCGATCACGACGCAGAAACCGGCGGCGGCACGGCTGGAGGAGATCTGGCTGTTCAGCATGGGCAATGAATCCGCCAATGCCTGAATCTGAATCGAAATCAACGGCAGGCTGGTGAACAGCGTGAGCAGTGTGGTCAGAGTGCCGACCCGCCCGCTGCGAAAACGGAAAGCGAACAGGTCGGCCAGTGAACTGAGCTGGTGGCGGCGAGTGATGCGCAGGATCGGAATCAGCGTGACCGGTGCCAGCAGGAAAGCGGCTGAGGCTCCCAGATAGGAGGTGAGGTAGGCGTAGCCGGTATCATGCGCCAGACCGAAAATCCCGTAAAAGGTCCAGGCGCTGGCGAACACCCCCAGTGCCAGTACATGTACGGCCGGGTGACGGGTCAGGCGCTCGGGCAGTTGCTTGCGTTCGGTCAACCAGGCCGCACCAAACAGAGCCAAAAGGTAGCCCAGCCCCAGCAGGAGCAGGGCTGAAATATCAAAATTCATGGTGACGCTGGCGCCATTCAGCGGCGGCTGCCAGGGCGATCAGCAGGCCCCAGATGACAAAGGGCATGAGCCAGTGCGTGCTTTCAAAAAGCCACCAGTCCAGCAGTCCGGGCAGCAGTAACAGTGCGCCCGCTATAACCAGCAGTAACAAGCGGTGGCGGTACATCCTAGCTCTCCTCTTGGGCTAACGTCAGTACGGCAGGTACCCGAGCTATATTCCAGTGACAGACGCCCCAGTGCAAGAGGGTCTCCACGTCGGCTGACTGTAACTCAGTCGGAGGCTGTTGCCCCAACAGTGACAGCGCCTGAAACAGCAGGGTTTGGCGTTCTTCGGTGCCGATGGCCGGTGCCAGGTTCTGCTTGCTCAGCTTTTGTCCGGCCGCATTGATGATGACCGGTATGTGTGCGTAGGTCGGGGTGTGGTACCCGAGCCGTTCCTGCAGCAGTAACTGATGCGGTGTCTCGTCAATAAGGTCACTGCCGCGCAGGATGTCCGTAATGCCCTGTTCGGCATCGTCCACCACGACCGCCAGCTGATAGGCAAAGAGTCCATCGCGGCGAAATACCACAAAGTCGCCCTCATGGTGATGCCAGTGGTACTGCCGTCTGCCCTGAATGCGATCCTCGAATTGCTGCTCCCCTTCAGGGTGAGACACTCTGAACGCGCAGTCATCGGTGCTGGCCGGCGGGTGTTTGAGGCAGTGGCCGTCATAGCCCTGTACTCCGCGCAGGCGCAGCTGTTTGCGGCTGCAGTTACAGGCGTAGGCATCATTCTGCCGGCGCAACTGCTCCAGCGCGGCCCGGTAAAGTGCCTGGCGCTGGCTCTGGTATACCACCGGCCCGTCCCAGTAGAGCCCGAAGGCCTCGAGCGTGTGCAGAATACTGTCTGCGGCCCCCGGCTGTTCCCGGGGCGGGTCCAGATCTTCAATACGGATCAGCCAGCGACCGTTACGGGCACGTATATCGAGATAGCTGGCCAGTGCAGCCAACAGGGAGCCAAAGTGGAGCGGGCCGGTGGGGGAGGGTGCGAAGCGTCCGACAGGCGTCACGTGCAGGTATACAGCAGAGCAGGGCGCGGTGGCGCCCCGCAGCCGGTATTAGCGGCCGATCTGCTTTTCCTTGATTTCGGCGAGGGTTTTGCAATCGATGCAGAGGGTCGCCGTGGGACGTGCTTCCAGACGGCGAATGCCGATCTCGACACCACAGGCCTCACAGAAGCCGTAATCGTCTTCGTCGATGCTTTCAAGCGCTTCGTCAATCTTGCGGATCAGCTTGCGCTCACGGTCGCGGGTGCGCAGTTCAAGGCTGAATTCCTCTTCCTGGCTGGCGCGGTCGCTGGGGTCAGCGAAATTGGATGCTTCTTCTTTCAGATGGGTGATGGTGCTGTCCACCTCTTCCATCAGCTCGCGTTTCCATGCAAGCAGAATCTTGCGGAAATGCTCTTTCTGCGCGTCATTCATGTACTCCTCGCCGGTATCCAGCGGGTAGGGCTCGAAGTGCATGAACTGTGTATCTGTTGTTTTAGGCATTTGGCGCAGCCTCACGTCATTGGGGGTCCAGACCTGTCAAAGCCTGATTGCTAAGGGTCCGGCGCCCCTGATAAGGGAACACTGGGTGCATTGAAAGCCGGTGAAAGTACCAGAACCCCAGTCTTTAGGCTAGACCTGTAGCGGCTTTTTGCCACCCGTTTTTGATGTCTGGCAGCTGAGGGGCGGTACAGCTTAGACCAATGTCGATATACTGTGCCGGCACAGATATTCAAGGAGAGCATGATGGCAACAGGTTGGGCCGATCGGGCACGGGAGATCGATTCGTTCAAGGTCATGGACCTGCTCAAGCGAGCGGCAGAGCTCGATGCGGAAGGTAAAGACGTGGTGCATATGGAAGCGGGGGAGCCCGATTTTCCGACCGCTGAACCGATTCTGAGGGCTGCGCATGCGGCGCTGGATGCCGGGCATACCCGTTACACGCCGGCAGGCGGCATTATGCCCCTGCGCCGAGCGATCGCCGATTTTTACCAACAGCGTTACGGGGTTGAACTGAAACCGGAGCGGGTGCTGGTCACCGCCGGTGCTTCAGGTGCGCTACTGCTGGCGTTCTCACTGCTGGCGGCACCGGGCAGCCGGTTTTTGCTGGCCGACCCGGGCTATCCCTGCAACCGTCAGTTTTTACGTTTGCTGGAAGCGCGCGGTCAGCTGGTTCCGGTGGGGCCCGAGACCAACTACCAGCTGACGCCCGAGCTGATTGAGCAGCACTGGCAGGCCGATACGGCAGGCGTGTTGCTGGCGTCTCCCTCCAACCCAACCGGTTCGGTGGTGCCACGCGATCAGCTGGCGGCCATGGCATCCACGGTGGAGCGCCTGGGCGGTCGACTGATCGTGGACGAGATTTACCATGGTCTTACCTATGGCTTCGATGCGGATACGGTGCTCGATGTCGCGTCCAATGCAGTGGTACTGAACAGCTTTTCGAAATATTTTGGCATGACCGGCTGGCGTCTGGGCTGGCTGGTGGCTGATGAAGCGGAAGTGGCGGAGATGGAGAAAATCGCCCAGAACCTGTTCATCTCACCGGCCACGCTGTCTCAGCATGCGGCGCTGGCCGCTTTTGAGCCGGAGACTCTGGCCATTCTGGAACAGCGGCGGGCGGCGTTTGCCGAGCGGCGTGACCGTCTGGTGGAAGGGTTGCGAGCGCTTGGTTTCGGGGTGCCGCTGATGCCGGAGGGTGCCTTTTATGTCTATGCGGATGCGTCACATCTGACGGATGACAGCTATGCCTACTGCTGGTCGCTGCTGGAAGAGGATCACCTGGCGGTGACTCCGGGAGCGGATTTCGGCTGTAACCACCCCGAGCGCTATATCCGTTTTGCCTATACCACCGGCATGGACCGGATCGAGCTGGCGCTTGAGCGTCTCAAGGCGCGCATCAGCCGCTGATCAGGTACACGGCTCCGTCCCGTACCTCACAGGGCATCGGCTCCAGCTGCTCGCCGGGACAGGGGCCTGCCACGCAGATGCCGTCTTCGACCCCGAACAGGGCGCCATGGGTGGCACACTGGATGAACTGCTTTTCGTAGTCGAGAAACTGGTCGGGCTGCCACTCCAGCCGAATGCCTCGGTGCGGACAGCTGTTCCTCCACGCCAGTACGCGATCACCGCGGCGCAGCAGCACCAGAGCGGTGCCATCGTCCAGTTCAAAACCGCGGCCTTCGACTGGATCCAGTTCATCGACCTGACACAAAAAGATTGACGTCATGTCCGCTCACTCTCCAATCAGGCGCTGGGCACGCAGCTGGGCCATCAGCTGTTCGATGGCTTCATCATCACGGGTATCCACCGGCAAGGTGATCAGCTGCTCGTCACTGCTCAAGGGCTGCATCACGTTGAGCTGCTCGCGCATCACCTCCACGTTGGCATCCGAGGGGTCCAGCCCTTCTTCCTGACGCCGCTTCAGGCGCGCTTCGATCAGGTTCTGCTCGCAGTGGCAGCTGATGATGCGCATCGGCAGATTCAGCTGCTGGGCCAGCTCCACATAGGCGTTGCGGGTGCGCTGCTGAATGAAGGTGGCGTCCACGACCACCGAATAGCCGGCCTTGAGCATCAGCACGGTGGTGTCATACAGGTGCTGGAAGGTACGACTGTTCATCTCGGCGCCATAGAGTTCCAGCGACTGCCCCTGCAGGCTCAGCTCGCGGTAGATGCGCTTGCGCTCCACATCCGAACGGATCCGAATCACGCCCACGGCCTCGGCCAGGCGTTCGCTGAGATAGCTCTTGCCGCTGCCGCTGACACCGTGCATCAGGAAAACGGCGGGCGAACGATCCTGATAGTAGTGCTCGGTCAGTTTCAGGTAGTGCCGGCATCCTTCGATATCGGGATGCTCACCCAGCATGGCAACCTTGGCCCGCACCATGGAACGGTAGGCCTTGAAGAAGTTCAGCAAAGGCAGGGCATCATAGTCGCCGGTCCGCTCCAGATAGAGGTTCAGCAGGCGGTTGGCCCAGCGGAATTGGCGATTGGCCTCAAGGTCCATCAGCAGGAATGCCAGATCCGAGATGGTATCGATCCAGCGAAACTCCAGATTGAATTCAATGCAATCGAACAGGCGCAGTTGGTCGTGGAACAGGTTGACGTTGGCCAGGTGCAGGTCACCATGGCACTCACGCACGTGCCCCTGACGCTTGCGCTGGCGCATCAGGCCTTCCAGCGAGCGAAAGGTTTCGGCTGTTTGGGCCGACAGCTGTTGCAGCAGTGACCAGTCGTCGGTATCCAGGTGGTCGGGCGGTATATGACGGTAGTTGTCGGCCACCACTTCCCACAGGGTGTCGGGTTCGCCCCAGGGGCTGTCCTGAGCCACGATCGGCAGACGCTGGTGAAAGTCGGCAATCTGTTCGGCCAGCAGGTCGATCCAGTGGACTTCGAACAGCTGGCGCTGCAGCAGGCGGTCAAGGCGCAGTTCAGGATCGAACTGATACATTTTGACGGCATACTCGATGGGTTCGCCCTCCGCGTCCAGATGGGGCGCTTCAGGCGTACCGCTGATCGGTACCAGGCCGATGTAGATGTCCGGTGCCAGTCGCTGGTTCAGGCGCACCTCTTCTTCACAACAGTGGCGCCGCTGCGCAAGGGTTGTGAAGTCCAGAAAGCCGAAGTTGACCGGCTTCTTGACCTTATAGGCATATTCGCCGGTCAGAAGAATCCAGGAAATGTGCGTTTCGATCACCTCAACCTTGGCCACCGGGTGTGGGTAGCAGGCGGGATCGCGCAAGGATTCAATCAATGTGGGTAACATGGGGCTCCTGCTGTTGTCAGCGACGGCATAAGATTATACTTATCCGATGAGTAAAAAGAGAACTCCCCCCGCCAAAGGGCGCCGATCGCGCCGCACAACCAAACCTTCTCGATTGGGCCGGCTGGTGCGCTGGCTGCTGAAGCTGTCGCTGGTGCTGACGGTTCTGGCCGCTGTCGGCCTGGTGTATCTGGACGCCCAGGTACGCAGCAAGTTTGAAGGCAAACGCTGGGCCTTGCCCGCCAAGGTCTATGCTCGCCCGCTTGAGCTCTACCCCGGTCAGGCTCTCACCATGGATGAGTTGAAGCAGGAACTCAAGGCGCTGAACTATCGGTTCGTGCGCCGTGCGGATCAGCCCGGTGCGGTGGAGTGGGCCAGCACACGTGCGCGCGTGTACAGCCGCGGCTTCGCCTTTCCCGATGGTGCCGAGCCTTCGCGCAACATGCTGCTGACCTTTTCTGGGGATCGCCTGACCTCCATCCGTGCCGCCGACGGCTCTCAGCCGCCACTGGTGCGTCTGGAGCCGATGCTGATTGGCGGGATTTATCCCAAGTCCAACGAAGACCGTGATCTGATCAAGCTGGATCAGGCACCGCCCTATCTGGCTCAGGCGCTGGTGACGGTCGAAGACCGCGCCTTTTACGATCACTTTGGCGTTTCGCTGAAGGGCATTGCACGTGCCATGTGGGTCAATATCCGCGCCGGCCGGTTCGTGCAGGGCGGGAGTACTCTGACCCAGCAGCTGATCAAGAATTTCTACCTTACCTCCGACCGTACTCTGAGCCGAAAGCTGCTGGAGTTGCCCATGGCGGTGCTGCTGGAGCTGCACTACGACAAGGACGAAATTCTGGAAGCCTATTTGAACGAGGTGTACCTCGGACAATCCGGCAGTCGTGCCATTCACGGCTTCGGGCTGGCCAGCCAGTACTATTTCGCGCGCCCGGTACAGGAGCTGGAGCTGCATCAGGTAGCCCTGCTGGTGGGGATGGTCAAGGGGCCGTCCTGGTATGACCCCAGACGCAACCCGGACCGTGCCATGGAGCGCCGTAATCTGGTGCTGAAAATGCTGTTTGAGCAGGGCCATGTGAGCCGGGAGCAGTACGAGCAGGCGCGGCGCCAGACGCTGGGCGTGGTCAAACAGCGCAGCCTGCACAAGGGGGCGTTTCCGGCCTATCTGGATCTGGTCAAGCGCAAGTTGCGGGAGGAGTACCGTGACGAGGACTTGAGCAGCGAAGGTCTGCGCGTCTTTACAGCGCTGGATCCGCTGGTGCAGACCCGATCGGAAGAGGCGCTGGCCGACAGCATCGCCAGATTGGAAAAGCGCTATGGTCAACGGGCCAGCGACCTGGAGGCCAGCATGGTGGTGACCGATCCGCAGACCGGGGAGGTGATGGCGCTGATTGGCGGTCGTGACAACCGCTACACCGGCTTCAACCGTGCCCTGGACGCGCTGCGCCCGATCGGTTCGCTGGTGAAGCCTGCCATCTATCTGGCGGCACTGGAGCAGGGCTACACGTTGGCGTCACCGCTTGAAGATGAACCCCTGAGCGTCAAAATGCCAGACGGATCGGTCTGGGAGCCGCAGAATTTTGACCGTCGCAGTCATGGGGTGATTCCGCTGCACCGCTCACTGGCGCTGTCCTATAACCAGTCGACGGCGCGTTTGGGGCTGGAAGTGGGGCTGGATAAGGTGATCGATATGCTGGAGCGGCTTGGGGCCGAGCGTGAACTCAAGGCCTATCCGTCGCTGCTGCTGGGGGCGCAGGCGTTATCGCCACTTGAGCTGGCCAGCATCTATCAGACCATTGCCGCCAACGGATTCCGCATGCCGCTGCGGGTCATTCGACGGGTCACCGATGCCGAGGGTCGCGAACTGTCACGCTATCCATTTACGCTCAAGCAGCAGGTCAAACCGGAACTGGTGCATCTGTTACAGTACGCGCTGCAGGAAGTGACCCGAGAAGGCACTGCCCGCTATGCCTATTCAGTGTTGCCGGATAATCTCAACCTGGGTGGCAAAACGGGCACCTCCAATGATCAGCGAGACAGCTGGTTTGCCGGCTTTGCCGGTGACCGCCTTGCAGTGGTCTGGCTGGGGCGTGATGATAATGGCCAGCTGCCCTTTACCGGGTCCGGCGGGGCGCTGAGGGTCTGGAGTGAGTTCATGCGCCGCGAACGGCCGGAACCCTTTGTGGCAACACGGCCCGCCGGGGTTGAGTATGTCTGGATTGATGAGGCGACCGGCTTGAAGTCAGACCCGCGTTGTGAAGGGTCGCGTCAGCTGCCGTTTCTGGTCGGCACCGCACCGGAACAAAAAGTGGACTGTGGATTGGAGAATCCGGTGCGGCGGTCACTGGACTGGTTCCGCAACTGGTTTAACTGATGGGGAAGGATGGAATGAAAAAGTTTGTGGTAACCGCTGCACTGGTTGCGCTGGTGTCCGGTTGTGCCGGACCGAACCCTTATCGGGCGCCGGTCGAAGAGCGGGGACAAACCCAGTCGCGTCAGCCGCAGCCGGGTACTGTGGTGCCGGCTGAATCCGCGCCGGGTGTGAAAGTACAGTCGGTTGAGCGGGTGCCCGTCATTCGTCAGCAGCGTGAAGCCCGTGAAGAGGCTCAGCCGGCACCTCAGGCTGCGGCCCCGGTACCGGCACAGCCGCAAAGCCCGGCGGTGGTCGCGCTGCTGGAAACGGCTCGTCAGGACAGCAGCAGTGGTGATCTCAGAACGGCACAGAGCCGTCTGGAAAGAGCCCTGCGCATCGCACCGCGTGATCCGGAAGTGTATATCCAGCTGGCGGATGTACAGCGTCGACAGGGGCAGTTTCTACAGGCTGAACAGGTCGCCCTGAAAGGCGTTAGCGTGGCCGCCGGGCAGGCTCCGGTACTCAAGCGCCTGTGGCGGCTGATCGCCGATATTCGTCAGGAAGGTGGCAACAGCCAGGGCGCGCAGGAAGCGCGCCGCAAGGCTGAATCTTACTGATCAGCCGGTTGGCTGCGCGTCTGTTGCCACAGCGCGTAGCTGACCAGTCCTAGGCTGACTGCCATGGCCAGAGGCGGCAGCAGCTCGGGCGGTGTCGTCGCCATGATCCGCTCTGAACTGATGCCGATGATCACCAGAGGCGCAGCAGCAGCGGCCGACAAGCGTGCACTGAGAGCGGTCATGCGCCACCCGGACACTGCCAGGGCAGCACCGATGGCCACACTCATCCAGAGCGTATACTCGGCGCCGAGGCCCATGCGGCGCAACAGCTCGAACAGGGCAAAGAGCACCAGCAGCCAGCGTCCCCAGCCCGCCCTTGACCAGTACCACCCCATTCCCAGTGCCAGTGCGGCCGTGGCCAGCAGAGGCAACCCGGCGTAGAGCGCCAGGTTGTCCAGCAGGCGCTGCAGCGTCGCAACGTCCTGAGTGGCGGGGTTCAGCAGCAACTGCCCCATGGCAGCCAGTGCCACGAATAGCAGGCTGAGGCTGCCAACTTTCAGTTGAGAGCCGGGGGCTTCACCCAGTGTTTCGCTGTGGCGAAACAGCAGGATGGCACCGCCGAGCGCTGCCAGCAGAAGCAAACTGTGTCCCAGCATCGGCGTTAGCCTGCCAGCCTGGAAAATACGCGGTCCGCGGCTGCCAGTGTGGCATCCAGCTCGGCTTCCGTGTGTGCATTGGAGACAAAGCCTGCTTCAAAGGCAGAAGGTGCCAGGTAGATGCCTTCGTCCAGCATGCCATGGAAGAATTTGCCAAACAGTTCAGTGTCGCAGGCGGTGGCTTCGGCAAAGCTGCTCACGGTTTCTTGTTCGGTGAAGAACAGGCCGAACATGCCGCCGGCACAGCTGGTGGTGAAGGGGATGCCGTGACGGGCGGCCATGGCTTCCAGCCCCTGCGTCAGGTATTCGGCCTTGGCGCCCAGGGCTTCGTGAATGCCGTCTTCTTTCAGTGCCGTCAGCATCGCGAGGCCAGCGGACATGGCCAGCGGGTTGCCGGACAGAGTGCCTGCCTGATAGACAGGTCCCAGCGGGGCAATGTGCTCCATGATTTCGCGCTTGCCGCCAAAGGCACCCACCGGCAGGCCTCCGCCAATCACTTTGCCCAGCGTGGTCAGGTCAGGTGTGACATTGAACATCTCCTGAGCGCCGCCTCGTGCGACACGGAACCCGGTCATGACTTCGTCGAAAATCAGCACGCTGCCATGCTGGTCGCACACCTCGCGCAGGCCTTCCAGAAAACCTTCCTTGGGCAGGATGCAGTTCATGTTGCCGGCCACCGGCTCAACAATGACACAGGCCACCTGATCGCCGATTTCGGCAAAGGCTTCACGTACATTGTCGATGTCGTTGAAGTTCAGCGTGATGGTGTGCTCGGCCAGTGCCGCCGGCACCCCCGGAGAGTTGGGTTCGCCCAGTGTCAGGGCACCGGAGCCTGCTTTCACCAGCAGTGAGTCCGAGTGGCCGTGGTAGCAGCCTTCAAACTTGACGATCTTGTCACGGCTGGTAAAGCCGCGCGCCAGACGGATAGCACTCATGGTGGCTTCGGTACCGGAGCTGACCATACGCACCATGTCCATGGACGGGACCAGTTCGCATACCAGATCTGCCATTTCGGTTTCGATGGCGGTCGGTGCGCCAAAGCCGAGGCCGTTATCCAGCGCTTCGCGCACGGCGTTGATCACCGGCGGGTAGGAATGGCCCAGCAGCATCGGGCCCCAGGAGCCCACGTAGTCAATGTAACGCTGGTCGTCTTCATCGAACAGGAAAGGGCCTTCGCCACGTTTGAAAAAGACCGGTGTGCCACCCACGCCCTTGAACGCACGTACCGGTGAATTGACGCCGCCCGGGATGTGGGCCTGTGCAGCCTGAAACAGGGATTCTGAACGTGACATTGAACACTTCCTTTAAATTGAGGTTACAAATTGTGAAACAGCCGGGCAAAGCGCTGGGCCTGTTGTTGAATATCGTCGGCGGTGAAGAGTGCATGCACCACGGCCACCAGATCTGCACCGGACTCAAGTACCTGGTGTGCATTATCCACGCTGATACCGCCGATCGCTACCACCGGTACATCCAGCTCTGACCTGGCTTCTGCCAGCAGTGACAGGGGGGCGGGCCGGGCGTTGGGCTTGGTGGCGGACGGGAAAAAGGCACCAAACGCCACATGGTCCGCCCCCAGTGCAACGGCCCGTTGAGCCAGCGCGAGGCTGTTGTGACAGGTCTGGCCGATCAGCGCCTTCCGGCCCAGGTATTCGCGTGCGGCGGCAACGCTGCCATCACCCTGCCCGAGGTGAACCCCATCGGCACCCGAGGCGCGAGCCAGCTTCACATCATCATTGATCAGCAACGGGCAGTCATAGCTGCGGCACAGCTCCAGCAGGGCCAGTGCCTGGCGCAGGCGGCGCGCACCATCGGTCGACTTGTCACGGTATTGCAGCAGGCGCATGCCCCCGCGCAGGGCGGCTTCGACCTGCTCCAGCATGGTCGTATCCGAGGGCATCAGGTCTGCGTCTGTCAGGCCATACAGGCCATAAAGTTGTGTCATGCAAGGCTCTGCTTCTGGTGGTAATACTCTTCGATCTGCTGACGGCTGATCAGTCCGATCGGATCCTCACGATTGCTGACCACAATCAGTGACTCCAGTTCCTGTTCCTGCATGCGATCAAGCGCTTCCTTCAGGGTTGCCCGGTAGAGCAGATAATCGGTATCTACGCGGTGCGCCGGGATCGACAGCAGGTTGATGCTCAGGCTGTCACCGGCATCCTCCGGCAAGCTGTCCAGGTAGTGGCGCAGGTCAGCCGGTGGCAGCAGAAAATGGCGCCTGTCACTTTCAACCAGAATGCGGTAGGGCGCAGTCTCCAGCAGGGTGCGAGCAGCCGCAAGACTGATGTCGGCGGAGGTTTGGCACAGGTCGCGTCGCATCAGGCTGCCAACGGCAGCACGTGACAGAATCTGGGCCAGCGGTGCCTGGCGCACGTCCAGTCCCTGCTGGATCAGCGAAGCGTGGAAAATCGAGGGCAGCCTGAATACATACCGGGTCGTCAGGCTGGCCACGACCAGTGCCAGCATGCCGGGCAGAATGATATCGGTATTTCGGGTCAGTTCCAGCATCGCCAGCAGGGCCGCCAAAGGTGCATTCAGCAGGGCCGCCATCATGGCGCCCATGCCGAGCATGGCGTAGAGACCGGTGTGGGCGGTGCCCGTAATCAGGGTGTCCAGCGCGCCCAGCAATGCACCTGCCAGCGCGCCAATCACCAGCGTTGGGCCGATCAGCCCGGCGGGAATGCCCAGTCCGATCACGATCGGGGTGAGAATGCACTTGGCCAGCAGCAGACCCACCAGAAACAGCACAGGCGCCGATTCATGGAACAGCGATTCAATGGTGTCGTAGCCGCTGCCCATGACTTCGGGCCAGTACACGGCCACCATGCCCGTCAGCACGCCGGCGAGCAGAAATCGGACCGGGAAGTGCCAGTGGCGCAATCGAAAGGTTTGTATCTGCAGGGTATGAAAGCCTGCTGCCAGCAGCCCGCACAGCAGTCCCAGCAGAGCCACCAGAGGCAGTTGGGTCAGTTCGCCGATGGCCAGATCCGGGGCCGTAAAAACGATTGCCTTGCCCAGCAGTGCCCGTGATACCACGTCGCCGACGAGGGCAGCCACCATGACCGGCAGGAAACCGATCATGGTGTACTCCAGCAGGATCACCTCCATGGCGAAGATGACGCCGGCCAGTGGCGTGTTGAACGTAGCGGCGATACCTGCGGCAGCACCACAGCCCACCAGCAGGCGCATGGAATTGTTGGGCAGGTTGAGACGCTGGCCTATCAGACTGCCCGCACCGGCCCCCAAATGCACGGCGGGCCCTTCGCGGCCGACCGAGTGCCCGCTGGCCAGTGCGATGAGTGCGGCCAGGCCCTGAATGATCAGGTTCAGCACGGGGAGTCTACCTTGATGGTTGGCCAGCCGCTCCAGCAGGTGGACGATGCCCACGGCACGTGCCTGTGCCGGAATACAGGCAAAGAGTGCGATCAGCAGCAGGCTGCCCCCGATCGGCAGCAGCAGTCGGTAAAGGTCGGGCAGGGCCTCAAAACGCTCGGCGCCCTCGCTGAGCAGCCAGGCCTGCAAAAGAGTGTCGGCGGCCCGAAACAGGCTGATCAGCCCGCCGGCCGCCACGCCGGACAAGACCCCCAGAATTACCAGTTGGGGCAGGGCATCGGCGTGGGCCAGGCGTTGTCGGAAGTGTTCCAGAGATAGCAGTCGGTGTGGCATGATGGTCACTTCAGGGGATCATGGTCATCTGCTGAGCAGCCAAGTAGTATACCCTAACAGCTTTTACGTACTGATGAGAGGTTGATGTGGTCAAGGTAGGTATCGTCGGCGGCACCGGCTACACCGGTGTTGAATTGTTGCGTCTTCTGTCCCGCCATCCGCAGGCGCAGGTTGAGGTGATTACCTCGCGCTCCGAGGAAGGTGTCAAAGTGGCAGATATGTTTCCGAACCTGCGTGGCCACCTGGACCTGGCCTTCACGGTACCGGACGTGGATCGTCTGGCTGCCTGTGATGTGGTTTTCTTTGCCACCCCGCACGGAGTGGCCATGAGCATGGCGCCCGAGCTGATCGAGCGTGGCGTGCGCGTGGTTGATCTGGGGGCCGATTTCCGCATCAAGGATATCGAGCTTTGGGAAAAGTGGTACAACCTTGAACATACCTGCCCGGAGCTGGCGCAGCAGGCGGTCTATGGTCTGCCTGAGGTGAATCGCGATGCGATTCGCGAAGGTCAGCTTATCGGCTGTGCCGG
The DNA here is from genome assembly GCF_017776525.1 of Marinobacterium alkalitolerans. Classification (GTDB taxonomy): domain Bacteria; phylum Pseudomonadota; class Gammaproteobacteria; order Pseudomonadales; family Balneatricaceae; genus Marinobacterium; species Marinobacterium alkalitolerans. Next base: position 5,432 of record NZ_JACVEW010000024.1, on the reverse strand, counting down.
CTGTTATCCGACGGCGGTGCAGCTGGGTTATCGTCCTCTGCTGGAGAACGGACTGGTTGACCATCGTCGCCTGATTGCGGATTGCAAGTCCGGTGTGACGGGCGCGGGCCGCGGTGCCAATGTGGCCATGCTGCAGGCGGAGTCCAGTGAAAGTGTCAAAGCCTACGGCGTGCCGGGGCATCGCCACCTGCCGGAAATCAGGCAGGGCCTGAGCGGTATGGCGGGCCGTCCGGTGGGGCTGACCTTTGCGCCTCACCTGATGCCGATGATTCGCGGCATTCACGCCACGCTGTACTCCATTCTGAAAGACCCGGTCGGGCCGGATCTGCAGACACTGTTTGAAGAGTTCTACCGTGACGAGCCTTTCGTGGATGTGATGCCGGCGGGATCGCACCCGGAAACACGCAGCGTGAAAGGCTCCAACATGTGCCGTATCAGTGTTCATCAGCCGCAGGGCGAAGACACGGTGGTGGTGCTCTCGGCGATCGATAACCTGGTGAAGGGTGCCTCTGGTCAGGCCATTCAGGTCATGAACATCATGTTTGACCTTCCGGAAACAGCCGGGCTTGAGCAGGTTGCGCTGATGCCCTGACCTGTCAATACTTGACCATTTTGGTTGGTTTAGGCAGAATGCGCTGTATCTAAGAGGGTTAGTGTAACTATGAGCGATACTGCACAGGCATCCGCGCTGGTGTTCACCCAAGCTGCGGCCAACAAAGTGAAATCTCTGCTGGAAGAGGAACAGAACGACAACCTTAAGCTGCGGGTATACATTACCGGCGGCGGGTGTGCCGGTTTCTCTTACGGCTTCACATTTGATGAGACCATGGCAGATGATGATACGGCGGTTGAGCGTGATGGCGTGACGCTGGTGGTGGACCCGATGAGCTTCCAGTACCTGGCGGGAGCCGAGGTTGATTACAGGGAGGGCCTGCAGGGCTCCCAGTTCGTAATCAACAACCCGAACGCAACAACCACTTGCGGTTGCGGATCTTCATTCTCGATCTGAAGCGTTTGTACCCAGACTTCACAAAACGCCGGCCCTGTGCCGGCGTTTTGCGTTTGGCATCAGGGCAGATAAATACTGCCGAGAATACGGTTCCCCTGTGCGCCGGTGACACTGGCAAGGCTGGAAGTCTCGCGGTTAAGCGTACGCTTGGCAAACCAGGCAAATGCAGCCGCCTCCATCCAGTCAGGCGGCAGTCCGATGGTATCGGTGCTGGCGATCCGGGCTTCCGGCAGCAGGTCTTGCAGCCGTAAGTGAAGCGCCGCGTTATGACTGCCGCCCCCGCACAGGTATACCCCGGGATGCGGGAGTGCGTGTGAACGAATGGATTCAGCCAATGAGCGGGCTGTCAGCTCCAGCAGTGTGGCCTGAACGTCGGCGTTGGGTATCTCAACCTCGGTGCCCCTGAGGTGGTGCTCCAGCCAAGCGAGGTTGAAGCGCTCTCGCCCGGTGCTTTTCGGAGGCGGCTGCTGAAAGTAGGCGTCGGCCAGTAATCGTTCGAGCAGTAGCGGGTTGACCCGGCCACTGGCGGCCCACTGGCCGTTGGCGTCAAAGGCTTCACCTTTGACAGACTGGATCCAGCTGTCCATGAGGATATTACCCGGGCCTGTGTCGTACCCGGAAACGGGTGCCTGATTGCTCGCTGGCAGCAGGGTGATGTTGGCCATCCCGCCCAGGTTTACCAGTACGCGGTCCTGCTCAGGTGTGCGAAACAGTGCTTCGTGAAAGGCCGGAACCAGCGGGGCGCCTTGTCCGCCGGCGGCCAGATCACGGCGACGGAAATCGGCTACGCAGGTAATGCCGGTCTGTTCAGCCAGCGTTGCCGGGTCGCCGATTTGCAGACTGAAACCCAGCTCAGGGTGGTGCCTCAGCGTTTGCCCGTGGCTACCGATGGCCCGAATTTCGGACCGGTTGATGCCTGAGTGCGCAAGCAGCGCCTCGGTCGCATCCGCAAAGAGCCTGCCCAGCGCGCGATCCAGCACGCCCATCTGTTCGATCTCATTTTCACCGGGGGCGCAGAGCGCAAGAATCTGCGCTCGAATGGGGGGAGGCAGAGGGTGTGAGTGACTGTAATGCAGCTTGAATTCGGGCTCAAAACTGACCAGTACCGCATCGACGCTGTCCAGGCTGGTGCCGGACATCAGGCCAATAAAATACCGCTGTGTCATGGCGTTGTGTCCGCAGTGTTCAAGGCCAGCCGCGTATCCGAGTGGCGCTCCAGTTCGGCGACCAGCTGGCTCGCCTGTTTGGCAAAGGCTTCACGCTCATGTTCGGGTACCGGATCGGCTGCAGGCAGCGCAACGGTCAGGGGGTTCTTGTGTACCCCGTTGATACGGAATTCGTAATGCAGGTGTGGCCCGGTAGCCAGCCCTGAGGCACCGACATAACCGATGGTCTGCCCCTGTTTGACACGGGTGCCGTTGGAGACGCCTTTCTGGTACCGGCTCATGTGGGCATACAGGGTGGTGATGTTGCCACCATGCTGCAGGATAACCGTACGCCCATAGCCTCCTTTGGTGCCTCGCCAGATGACCTTGCCGTCACCGGCGGCCTTGATTGGAGTGCCGGTTGAAGCTGCGTAGTCTACGCCACGGTGCGGCCGCTTGCGGCCCAGTACCGGGTGATAGCGTTCAGGCTTGAAACGAGAACTGATGCGGCGGAAATCGACCGGCGAGCGCAGAAAGGCCTTGCGCATACTGTGCCCATCCGGGCTGAAGTAGTTGCTGTCGCCTTCGCTGTTGGTAAAACGAACGGCGGTAAAGGTTTTGCCCTTGTTGACGAATCGGGCTGCCAGTATACGGGTGCGATCAAGAGGCTCTCCATCAAGGTAGTCCTGCTCATAGAGAACACTGAAGTGGTCGCCCTTGCGGATGTCGAGAGCGAAATCGATATCCCAGCCAAAGATCTGTGCCAGCTGCATGATGGTCCGTTGCGGCAGACCGGCGTCGGCAGCATCGAGAAACAGGGAGCGTTGGATCTGTGCTTCGGCATAAGCGGTTTGAGGCTGGGGAGAACGCTCAACCTGCTCGACCTGATAACCGGCCTCGGTTTGCTCGATCAGCGTGTAGCTCAGGCGGTTTTGAATATGTCGCAGCTTGCGCAGTTCGCCATTCTCGATCAGAAACGCCAGGGTTTGTCCGGGTTTCAGGTACTTGAGGGCACCCTGGCCGCTGGCCGCCTGTGAAATGCGGTATACATCCCGGGCGCCCAGGCCGGCTCTCTGGAACAGGGTTGTCAGGCTGTCGCCGGATTTCACCGTGTATTCGACCCAGTTTTCAGTGACCACGGGCGAAACAGGCTCTGCAAGTGCCGGAGCGGGCTCAGGCTTTGGCGCCAGTGCGGCAGGCTCGGAGGGAGCGGGCGGTGTTGCTTCCGTGGCGGTTACAACAGATGCCGGTTCAGGGCTGGCATCCAATGCGGGCTCTTGATCGGCTTTGGCTTCTGTAGCGGGCTTCAGCGTTTCAACCAGCCGTGGCTCTGAAGCGGGTGCCGCCTGCTCTTCAGGGAGAAGCAAAACAGTCAGTGTAATAGCCGACAGCACGGCCGCCAGTAAATAGAGATGGAGGCGGGGCAGAGCCCGCAGGTAGTGCATCATAGGCGCCACAGAGATACCTTGAGTGTTTTCAAACCGCTTTGACACGCCAGTATAACGAAATAAAGCGGCTCAGGCCTGAATGTGCATCAGACTTTTGCGATTAACTCGGCCCGTGTATGCGGGGGCTGTTCTGGCCATTACCTCTGAAACCACTGTAGAATGCCGCTCTGCTTATTATCAATCCAATAGAGGGATTTCGGCGGTTATGAACGCAAACAGTTTGATCGAAGATCTCAAGGCCCGTGGGCTCATCGCCCAGATGACCAATGAAGAAGAACTGGTCGAGCACCTTGCTCAGGGACCGGTGACGCTTTATTGCGGCTTCGATCCGACTGCCGACAGCCTTCATTTGGGTCACCTGGTGCCACTGTTGATGCTGAAGCGCTTCCAGGATGCCGGTCATCGTCCGATCGCCCTGGTCGGTGGTGCAACAGGCCTTATTGGCGACCCCAGCTTCAAGGACCAGGAGCGACAGTTGAACTCTGAAGACGTAGTGCGTCAGTGGAGTGACTGCCTGAAAGCGCAGATCAGCCGCTTTATCGATTTCAGCGGTGAAGATGGTGCGGTGCTTGCAAACAACTACGACTGGACGGCGAATGTTGACGTGCTCAGCTTCCTGCGAGACATCGGCAAGCATTTCACGGTCAACAAGATGATCGCCAAAGAGTCGGTGAAGCAGCGCATCGAGCGTGACGGGTCAGGCCTCTCGTTCACGGAGTTTACTTACCAGATCCTGCAATCCTACGACTTCCAGCAGCTGAACAGCCTGTACAACTGTACCTTGCAGATTGGTGGCTCTGATCAGTGGGGTAATATTGTAGGCGGTATTGAACTGACCCGTCGTGTCAATGGTGCCCATGCGCATGCACTGACTCTGCCGCTGATTACCAAGTCGGATGGTACCAAGTTTGGCAAGACAGAAGGTGGTGCCGTCTGGCTCGAAGCGGCCAAGACCTCGCCTTATGCCTTCTACCAGTTCTGGTTGCAGACGCCGGATGCGGATGTATACCGGTTTATGAAGTTCTTCACGTTCCTGCCGGTAGAGCAAATCGATGCCATTGAAGCAGAAGATCGCAAGCGTGAAGGTCGCCCGCAGGGACAGCAGGTGTTGGCAGAAGAGATGACCCGCCTGGTGCATGGAGAGGACGCGCTTCAGGCCGCACGCCGTATCACCGAGGCGCTGTTCTCCGGTGATTTGTCCAGCCTGAGCGCAGATGATTATGCGCAACTGCAGCTGGATGGTCTGCCGTCCTCTGCCGTTCCTGCAGAGCTGAGCGAAACGCCTCTGACAACCCTGCTGGTTGAAGCCGGAATGGCAAACTCCGGCAAGCAGGTAAAGGATGCGCTCCAGCGTAATGCCGTGATTGTTAATGACACTGCTTGCGGGATGGAGCAGAACATGAGTGCGGCGGAACTGTTCAGTGCAGCGAACGCTCGTTTTGGCAAATACTTCCTGGTGAAGCTGGGCAAGAAGAAACATCACCTTTTCTACTTGGCCGACTGATACGGCAGTGGCAGATCCGGCGGGCACCTCAGGGTGCCCGCTGTCGTTTCAGGAAGTGATACAGGGTTTTTCGGCTTTTTCGCTAAAAAGCGTTGACACCCCGGCTGGGGTCTGTAAAATTCGCGTCCTTGCTTGGGGCGACAGAGTTCACGGAACACTGAACAGCGCCAAGTAGCAAGTGATAACCCATTGAAAAAGCGATGCTTTTTATGTCAGGGTGTTACTTGAGTGACAACCGGTTCGTTCGATGCGCTGCTCGCAGCGAGATCGAAAAAGACGAAAAAAAACGGTTGACACTGAACGGGGTTGCGGTAAGATACGCGCCT
>NZ_JACVEW010000023.1 GCF_017776525.1 Marinobacterium alkalitolerans | reverse complement strand
CTGGACAATGATACGGACCCGGAAGGTCATACACAGACGGTGGCAAACTTCACTGACCCATCCAATGGCACAGTGACTCAGAACCCGGATGGCAGCCTGACCTACACGCCAGATGAAGGCTTCAGCGGTGAAGACACCTTTACCTACACGGTGACAGACTCGGAAGGCGCGGAAGATACGGCGACGGTAACCGTGACCGTAGGACCCGAAAATCAACCTCCACAGGCTGATCCAGTGCTGACAGCTTCAAATCAGGACTCTGATATGGTTCCTGATGATTTCCCTGTCGAAGGTATTGCATTCTTCAAAAAGCTCGATGTTGGTGGTGGGCTGGATGGAGTTGGACCTGAGAATGATTTGCAGGATCCCGCAGATCTTGGCGGCATAGATAATGAAACGGCTGAGAGTGCTTTGGCATTTGATGTCACAAGTTTGCCGGCTTATGGCTCTCTCTTCATTGAGCAGGATGGCGTATTCACTGAGTTGAATATGACTAACTTGAATGAAGGCAGTAGCCTTATTGATACTGCAGATGCGGTTTATTGGGTCGCTACCCATGAACAAGTATTGACCGGGAGTAGCAAAACAGTTGGAGGCAACTACACGGCGGCTGGCATAGAGTCCAGTTGGGAACAAGAGGGCGTTAATATATACGCCAGAACTCAGTCGGGCGAAGAGTCTGTCGTTTCGTTTAATGCAAACGATGGTATTGGTGTAATTGGCACTACCGGTGGTCCAGCTGCACAGCTTGGGTATGATTCAACCACAGATCAGGCTGAAGTTCTGATTGTTGATTTTGAGCAGGCTGCGAGGATAACCAACATTGACATTACTCACCTGATACAAGGCGAAGGTGAAGTGGGTAAGGTTGAGGCGTATTTGGATGGTAACCTGGTTGGGTCGTTTACATTCTCAAATGTCGACGGTGCGGCTGATATTACGCTAACCCCTGTTGCGCTTGGCACAGGTAATGCTGCAGGTAGCAATGCAGGCAGCTTTGATCTTGGTAGCCTTGTAACCGACCAACTGCGCTTTAGTGCTGAACCATACGCAGGTGAAAGTGATCGCGAGAATGACTCCAGTGATTACTTTATCGGTGGAATTACTTACGAGCCGGTCGCTCCGGTGGAGTTCAACTACCAGGTGATAGATGAGGAAGGGCTTCCCAGTGATCCGGTCGCTGTTGTGATTAACCCTTCTTCGAGCACTCCAGTACCTGAGCCGGAACCAGGGTATGTGACTCCGGTGGGTGGAGATGACATACCCTTGCAGGTGGATGAAAGTGACATTCCCGATACACACTCGGATGGTTTGGCATTCACGGCCGGCTCTGATGACCTCACAGGCTTTGCGTTCAGCAGCGATCTTAACGGGCTGTCGACAGCCGGTGGGCTTAGCTGGAATTGGGATAGCGAAACCCAAGTAACAGGATCAGTCAACGGAAGCCCTGTTGTTACACTGACCCTGGTGAGCGCTACCATTGCCGCGGGCAGCACCGGTAACGTTCAGGTCACCGCTGAGCTCAGTGACAACCTGGATCATGCTGATATTGCCGGCTATAACCTAATGGACTTGGGTAGCATCACGGTGATCGGCTCAACCGACGCAGATGATACGGCAGAAGGGACTGTTGGAATAAAAGTCGTTGATGACATTATTGAAATTACTGACTTGTCCAACAGCCAAGTGGAAGAAGGTGTAGCGGTCGGAGCCCTGAGTGTAGACGAAGGTGCAGATGAGCTTGCCAGTCTCGTATTCACTGGTTCTGCTCCGAGCTGGCTCAAGACCGCGGATGGCGAAAGTGTGAGTTACCAATCCCTGGAGAACGGCAGTCTGGAAGCAGTTGACGAGGATGGAGAGAGGGTATTCCTCCTGAGCGCTGACAGTGATGGTGATGGATACACGTTGACGCTGGATCAAATGCTTCAGGCCCCAGTTGTTGAGGCAGAGGTTACTATTAACGCCTCAATGATTGATGCTGGTACGCCAATTGGCGGCGAGACTGCAATCACCCAGAATGGTGTGACCGTCTATCTTTCAAGTAGCGGCGGGGACATTGCGGCAAATACCAACCCCTCTCAGGATGGTTACGGGGTCGATAACACTCAGGTTGATGAATACGGCGAGGCGATAACCTATCGTCTGGATGCTGGGCAAGAGTTCGACAATGTGAGTTTTACGATCGGTAATTTCTCCAGTACAGGGCAAGGCGATACCTTCTATTACCAGCGTTACAATGATGGTCAGCCGATTGATGCATCACCTCAGGCTGTGGCAGCCCAGGCGGGTAACGAGAGCGGCGAATTTACCATCAACATACCGGGAGATGGTTATGATCAAATTGTGATCCTAAGCCATGTGGATGAACAAGGTGACTTTGGCTCAAGCTACAAGGTCATTTCCATGAGCGCCGATGTGATCCAGTACAACTCCACGGATGTGATATTGGACTTCGGCATCGGTGTAACCGATGGTGATGGCGATTCGCACGGAGGCAGTTTCCAGGTTGCAATTGATACCAGCGGAGACGGTGCTTATCCAGATATGGACCCGATGTCGTTGGATAATTTGGTAGCTACACCACCTGACAATAACAATATCGAGTGATTTAAATATCAAAGGCCCAGCTTCAAGCTGGGTCTTTTTTCATTCATTGTGTGGGGGGATTTATGGTGAAAGTGCGATGACTGCAATGTCCCATCCTCTAGTATTGAGTCAAGAGCCACGAATAGAAGTGCTTGATGCAGGTTTGAGCCCGGATGAATGCACTCACCTGATCAATCTGGCCAGGCCGCTGATGCAGCGGGCACGCGTCAGTGCAGGTAAGGCCGGTGTTCTGAGTGCGAGACGCTCTGGCAGCAATTGTTGGCTTAAGCATAACGCTGACCCAGTGGTTGAAGCGGTTTGCCGACGTATCAGCCGATGGGCCGGTCTGTCGCTGAGTATGGCGGAATCCCTGCAAGTCATTTATTACGCTCAGGGTCAAGAGTACGCACCTCACTACGATGGCTGGGACCCAAATACGGAAAGAGGCAGGCGTTGCCTGAAAAAGGGGCAGCGTGTCCTGACGGCGCTTTGCTACCTTAATACGGTCAAGTCCGGGGGAGAAACTGCTTTTCCCAAGCTGGATTTGATGGTTGAAGCAGAGCAAGGTCGCTTGGTGTTCTTCTCTAATGTGCATCAAAACAGCTTGCAGCGTCACCCTGATAGTCTGCATGGTGGCTTGCCAGTTATAGAGGGCGAAAAGTGGGCCTGTAACCTCTGGTTTCGTACATCCTACCCACTGGACTAGCTTTTTGTCAGTCGTTATTCTGTCGGTCCGATAAATGACCCGATAGCTGGTATCACCACGGACTGATTTATGCCGGAAAACAATAAGCCCAACCCCGGACGTGTCGAAGTTCTGTCACTTGAGCGGCATCGACACTTGAAGTTTCATGTCGCGAATAACTTTGCGTTTGCAGCGGACTGGCTCTTTGTCCCTGTGCACTATAAAGAGGTGGGGCGGCTATCGCGGCATTTTCCGGTTCTGTTTTATCAGCTTCCGGACGGGGGCGTGATGCCCTGTATGCTGCTGAAATCAAATCATGCATCGGCAATCGGGGTGCAGATGAACTGGCAGGGCAGCGCGCTACCGGATGTGCTGCGACTTTACCCGTTTGGCTTTATTCGGCAGCAGGGCAAGGCCAGTCTGGCGGTCTACCCGGATGCTCCTCACTTTGCGGGCAGCGGTGAGAAAATTATTACCTCCAAAGGCAAGCCCACACAACGTCTGCGTACCATTATGCAGCACTTGCAGCCAATCGAACGTGCTTTTGAGCAGACTGCACCACTGATGCAGGAGTTGCAAACGCTGGAGGTGCTTGAGCCGATAACGCTGAATTTTAAAAGCGGGGCAGGTAGCCTAAAGCAGGCGCAATTCTTGGTATGCACAGATCTGTCTAAATTGAGTCAGAAGACACTTTCTGCAGAGCTGGGCACTATATTGCATGACCATCATTCATCTTGTCTTGGCTTGCTTCGAGGATCAGGCGTGGGTTCAAGTGGACGTTCGGACCAGGATGCATCCGATCCTCGCCTAACTCAAACCCTGCAGGGGTTGGTTCATGAGGTTTGTGAACGCTTCGATGTTACTCTCGATGGCCTGCGTAGCCGCAAGCGCAGTGATGAAATCATGGCTGCAAGAAAGGAACTGGCAAGCAGGGCAAAAGAGCATCAACTATTAAGTGAGCTGCCCAAACTGCTGGACCGTTCCCCCGATACGGTGAAGAAGTGGAGTCGCGGGTGACTCGCCCTGCCGGGTGAGTGATCGGGGGCTGCTGCAGGGCGGCATGAGGCTTGAGGGGGCTGCAAGCGCCTAATAGGCCAGAAAAGCTTAAATACCGGGCACAAACGGAACGCCACAGCAGCCTGATAATACCAGAGCGGCAGAAAACAGAATCAGAAAGCGGATCATTTGACAACCTCAGTGTGACAGTGTTTGGGTAACCGGCGCGTCACTGGGTGTCTCCAGCCAGGGCAGCTCGACCGGCAGGTGCCACATCGCATTCGTCGCTTGAGTGATCAGCAGCTGGATCACCTGGTGAACATGATTGGCTTCCAGCGATACTGCCAACACGGGCACATGCGGACAGGGAGTCTGCATCGCATCCGGCACCGGCAGGCCCTTAAACGCCAGTTTCAATCGGTCGCTGTCCAGCTGTGTGGTCAGTTCCGTGGCTATATAAAGGCGGGTAGGGGGCTTTTGCTGAGGCTCAATATTGTCCTGGCCCTCTGAATGGTCAGGGCGGTCGGCGTCAGTGTCCTCGGCATCATCTGATGCATTCGGCTGGGCCTTAGTCTCGGTTGCACGACGCTGCATCGCCTGTTGATGGGCCAGGTGCAGTACCTCCTGCCAGTACGCCACGGGTGTTTGCTCAAGGCCGGTCAAGGCCGGCAGCTTGCTCAATATCTGTTTAAGTACCAGTAGCACCATGCGCCGCGTCAACAGTAGGGTGGTATGACCCGTCTTAGGTAACTCAGCGGTTAGCATCAATCTATCTTCATAGGCGCTGTAGCCCACGGAGAACTGCTGACATAATGGGTATGTGCTCTGCTGGGACATTGTGAACGACTGCCTTGATTGAGGAGCGTAAGAATAAGACAGGGACATACCAGACGATGTTGAGCCGGCAGCACCTGTTAACCGGCTGGGCTTAAAAATCAAACTTCAAGGTATCATCCCCGCCACCAAACATGGCCTCGATATCCACCTCGGCAGGCGCTTCGGTGTTAGCTTGCTGAGTCCGCGACTCCGCCAGCCGTGCGAGCACCTGCATGTGCTGCATGGAGATCAACTGGCAGTATACAACCGGTAAGGCCCCGGACTGATGCAGCCGGGCAGCCGCCTCCCCATCCAGGGCGTTGAACCGGGCCTCATCGACCCGGAACAGGCCTTGAACGGGGTGCTCTTGTCCCGAGGCGTCTTTGACCTTGATCGACCAGGGGACAATCAGCCCCTCCGCGTCCAGTGCAGTACACAGGCGCTTAGTCAGCTCGCGGTTATGCTGAACCTGTTTTAGAAACTCAACCACCTCGTTGACTGCCGCTGTGGGTTGGCCATCGTCCTCAAAAAAGCGATGTTCTCCCTGCTCACTGATCAAACCGCTGTCGGTATCTACGCACAATACCTGCTGCTCTTCTTTGGTTTGCAACAGTAGGAAGGGGTAGCCTCTGTAAAGTGCAGGAATATAGGGTATCAACCACTGCCCATCTGTACCGACATGAAGATTCAGGCCTGGTTGCAGGGACTGAATAGCAGCCGGGACAAAATTGTCACCGAGCTTTATAAAAGCGATAGGGCGGTTTATACAAGCAGTCGGCAGCTCTTGTGCCACTAGGGGCACAAGGTTGTCTTTGGCGGCAAAACGGAAATCTTTACACGGCTGCCATTTGAGATGAGCAAAGCTGGTTTTGGTAATGGGTTGATACTTTGGCATTGGAGCTCTCTATCGTTGAAAGCGGGTCAAAGATGGGGGAACAGATGCTGTTATGGGCTTGCCCAGAGAATACCGGCTTTCGGCGCCAGTTTGAGTAAAGCCCTACTGAAACGCTTCAGTAGGGTTTTGGGTGATTGCGCCAGATCAACTGCTACAGTGAACTCTTATCCAGCCAGTGCTGCTTTTAACGCTGCGGCATAAGCGTTACGGGCGGTCTGTGCTATGGCGTTTTCAGCCTGAAGAGTTGCCAGTTTCTGATCACACCGGCGCAACATTGCAATCTGCTGCTTCGCGTTATCGGTGAAATCTGCAGCGTTGTATTTCTTGCCATCAATCGTGATGACATCTTTCTTCTTGTTGGCGGTCGCTTCCTTCTCCGGCAGGCTGGCGGCCAGCTGGCGCGCATAAGCATTACGGGCGGTCTGGGCCAGTGCCATCTTGGACTGCAGTGAGGCGATTTCCTGATCAGCTACGCGCATCGATCCGATCTGAGCGCGGGCGTTTTCGCTCAGGTCTTCCAGGTTATACTCTTTGTCATCAATGGTGATAGTCGCCATCGGTTTTCCTTTTGTTTGCTTAATATTGTATGTGCTTGGAACAGGCTGCTGAGTATTCAAGTGCTCAGTGACTGCTCGCAACTATAAGAAAAGCCCTGCTACACTGGTCGGTAAAGGACCTTGTGATATCCGTAGCCAGTAGAAGTGGCGCAATGGCAATCAGAGCCGTGCTTGTGCCGCCGTTGCTCGCCGCTGACCATTTCAAGTAATGACTGTAAAACTTAAAGCAGAGATACTAACGGACTATAGGCGACAAAATCAACGGCGTCTGCCCGTGCCTGTTGTCGTAACCGCAGCGAGATTAACGGCCATGCCCAGTAAGGCAAAGGCTCAATAGTCCTTAATACTGTATTTGATTGTAAAGAATACAAATAGTGACTAAGCCAGCCGGCCAAGACTCTCCCTGAATATGCGTGCTGCTGTTTCCAGGCCCTGTGGGTGGCCATCCACCCAACTGGCGACAATGAGCATATAGTCGTCGTTACCCACACAGTGGGTATATCGTTCGAGCCCTTCAGGGCATTTTCCGCCCTGCAGGATTGGCATGGAGTCTGGACTGGATGTTGGTGACTGCATGGCCGACAAAGTGACCTGCTCTTCAGGAGTCGGTGGGGAGCACTCACCGAACCCTCCGCTGGTGACCAGCCAGTCGGCCCCTGCGTGTCGAATGAGTGTGTTCCACACTGCCTCAGCCATTCCCCAATGTGGGTGACGGGTCAGCGTTTCTGCACCCGTATTATGTGCCAGGATGGGTAATGTTTTGCGTGCTGCCATCTGTGCAAGCGTGCCTATGCCTTGAATGAAGGGAGCAATGAGCACGCCATCTACACCCTGCTCACAGCAGATCTCCCAGCGGCGCTCCAGCTCTTCGGGGTCACAGATCAGGGTAGCCAGGTACCCTTTGCGCTCCTGGCATTCATTTTGAATACGATCGCGACAGTCGACCATTGCCTTAACGTGTTGTTCAAATGCGGAGTCAGATTCAAAAACCATCAGTTCGTCGTCTTTGACCAAATGAAAGCCTCCGCGCAGTACTGCCTCATTGAGGCGTACCATAGTGGTCGTATCCAAACCGACCGCAGGGCGCATGGAGCGACACAAAATAGGGCCTTTCTGAATGCCCAGCGTTTTACGGATGCCAGCAATGCCGAATGCAGGATTCGGCCCCCAGTCATTCAGTCCGGTAACGTGTGTCAAGCGAAAAGCCGACAGGAACCCCAAGCGGGGCAGTTCGCCCACGAGCACGTTGAGCCATTGCACATACGAACGATTCAGCAGCAACTTTGGAATGGCAAGTGTCACTGTACAGGGCGTGATGCGTGTATGTTTCGGGTAGACCTCGGTGGCCAAACCATAGCAGCTTATGTCTGAGGTTGTTGTCTGATTGCCCTGTTCGACCGATACGACTCGAATGGTCCAATCTTCGACCTGTTCAGGGCTGACGTAGCCGGCAATGGCCACGGTAGAGGCGCTTTGTTCCATAGCCATGGCTGTAGCGGCAGCTAAGGGGTCACAGTGTGCCACAATCTGGTAGGTTGCATGCGCATATGCCTCGGGCTCAAGTGCATTGTTCCAGCGGAAAAGCTCAGATTGCTGGGGGGACGTCAGGTTGCCGCTACTCATTGGTATAGATATTCCTTTAAAGCCTGAGCTATGACCCAGTCTTCCGGGGTCGTCAGTTTGATATTGGTTTTTTCGCCGTGCACAGGATAAATGGCACGACCCGCGTCCAGCCATAACTGTGCCGTTGACTGGCGGTGAGTACCAGTCTTCCGAGCTTCACATAGCAACCGGTTCAGGGCGGTGCGGGGGAATGCCTGAGGTGCTTGAAACACAAGGGCTTCAGCTGCGGTATGGTATCCCGTGACCATACCTGCTTCAAGCACTGCAACCGGGACCTCGGGCGGCAGGAAGGCAGCGGCGGCCCCATGTAGCCGTGCGTGATCAAATACACTCCGCAACAGTGCCACGGTGGCAAATGGGCGCGCAACATCCTGAATCATGACCCACTTGCCGTGGCTGGCGTTGACCAGTTGCTGTACACTTTCCTGACGACTGGCACCACCGGTTATCAGGTTGACAGGCAGGTGATGGCGCTGGAAAAGCGCAACGGCATGTGCATAGTCTTCCGGCAGTACTGCCGCCCACACATCATTGGTTAAATGCAAGGCTTTGCGCGCCACCCATACCAGCAAGGGAGTCGCGTCCATTTCAAGCCAGGCTTTCGGTCCCTGGCCGAGGCGGCTGCCAATGCCTGCCGCAGGAATCACAACCGATAATTCACACATACGCTTGCCAACCCTGTTGATACTTCAGTACCCGAATGCAGGAACTCCTGCACTGGCGCCTAGAGTGTACTGTAAATGGCTGCCAGCCGGGACCGGGTGCTGAGCAGCAAAGAATCCTCCGGCCGCCAGTACAAGGAATGGGACAGCGTGGCCAGGGCTTTGCGATAGCGACCCTGAGCCCAATAGCCATTGATTCGCTCGTATGCCCAGCATTCAGTCAGCAGGGAGAAATTACGCAGGTTTTTGGCAGCCACCAGCGTATCGAAGTCAGGGTCAGGTGTTTTCCAGTCCCCATATAGCGCTTCAAGCCAGGGCTTTGGTTCTTTTAAAGACCAGTACATCCCTTTGGGGCCTGCCTGCCTGATCAGTTCCAGCGGCTCAGGGTACTCAACAATGCGTTGCCAGGCTGCGGGAATATCCTTGCGCCAGAGCCCCCCAATCAGCCCTTTTCCCGGACTCTCGACCGCTATGCCGCACAGGTCCAGAATCAGGCCGGTGCGTGAGTGAACCAGTGAACGAGGGTTGATGAAGTGCATGGGGTTGGGACGCTCTTGCCAACCATTTTGTGACAGATATGCGACGGCTGCATCCATCTCGGGCCAGGGTAAGCCAAAGTCCAGGTCCTTGTCATGGGGGAGCAGACCGCCTTCGCGTACAAGGCCCAGCAGAGTACCTGCCATGGGGAAAGCATGGAAGCCGGTGTTGGCAAGCTGACTCAGTGTATACCACATTAACTCAGAGAAGCCGGCCTGATTGAAGGGCTGGTGTGTTTTCTGTGCCGCCGGTGGGGAAGGGAGGCGTGTACGCAAGGCAAGCATGACGCGGAGGTGCTGACGGGCTCGTGGCAGCAACCCCCTCATTAACGTGACGACGGCCAGACTGTTATGGTCCGAGAGGGTGCGGGCGTCCAGTGAAAGTGCGGCGGCATACTCTGCTTCGGACTCGCATGATTGGCCTGCCACAGCGTACTGCCAGGCAAGGTTGCAATGGGCTTCGATATTGTCAGGGGCAAGCTCAACGGCCTTGCGGGTGGCCTCGATAGCGGGCTCCGGCTCGTTAAGCCTGAACAGCGCTGCGCCCAAGATACGCCAGGCGTGAGGGTTTGCCGGCGCTGTCTGCAACAGGTTACGTGCATATGTGGCGGCCATTTCGACGTTGCCATTCGTCAGTGCCTGAAGTGCCTGGGCGATGGCAGCGTCTGATGAGTCGGTCATTGTACAGGTCCATCCTGGAGTTTGCTGCTTGAGGTTGGTGCATTATAACGAAAAAACCCCCACTGCCGGAGCAGTGGGGGTTTTATATTGCCCGCTACATCCCCCGGCGAACCGGGAGATGCATTCTTTCAGACGAAAGGATTACGCGAAGTTGGCACCGATGAAGCTGTTATCAGCGGCATCAACGATACCGATTAGTTCTATAGTGTCAAATGCGTCAGCACCAGCGTTGGTGTTTTCAATGTGGTACAGAGCAGCGGAGCCGGCGCCATTGTAGGCGATGACAGTTGCGAGCTCACCACCAGCACCAGTGTTGCTGGTAACGCCAGCTGCCGTCAGCCAAGCCAGCACATTAGCTGTATTGGTCGGTACACCCGCCTGGAACTCAGCTGCATCAATCTCAATAATTGCACCAGAATCAACCGCCTGAGCGGCTGTGCCAGCGTAGTTATTGTAGAAGATGCCGTCAGAGGCGCCAGTGTTGATCACGTCGCCAGTGCCGAAGTTGGTGATGGAAACCGAAGCATCCACACCGTCGTCGACAGTGGCATTGGTGATAACAACCGTGTCGGCATCTGTGCTCAGCTGAACTGACTGGTCTGCACGGACAGCATCAGCACCGTCAAAGGTGATCTGATTGACACCGGTTGCCAGGACGTAGCTTTCTACTGCGTCGTTAGCAGTAACAGTGCCCGCATCCGACAGAGTCACGCTGTCCGCGGTACCTCCTGCAGTAATGCCCGCAGTATCGTAGGCATTGTACTGAGCCACAGTGGTGGTTACGCCACCAGTCAGGTCAAGCAGACCCGCAATAGCGCCGCCGCTGTTCACGCCAGTCAGGTTAGCACCGTCAGTTACCTCTACTGTATCAGCAGCATCGACAGTGTAATCACCGGTTACGGTCAGGCCGCCGACTACGATGGTATCAGCGTTGACATCATCAGAATCGACATTAACGTCGGTCTGGGAAGCGTTAACCGTCAGCGTATTGGCTGCGTCGTCAATGACGTAGGCTTCGATACCGACACGAGCCGTTACGGCACCTACAGTATCCACGTCAATCGTCTGTACACCGGTGGTGTTCGTCAGAGTTGAGTGGGCTTCGTGCTGGTCACGTGTCAGAGTCACTGTCTGTGCCTGATCGTTGAAGCTCAGGAATACGTTAGAGTTTTCAGACAGAGTGGCGCCAGATACATCGACTCCGCCTACAAAGGTGTAGACATCGCCGGTCTCGCCAATTTCGCTGTAGTTACCGGTGTAGGCAGCCGCAATAGCGTTGTTGAAGATCAGGTTAGTGCTGGTGCTGTCTTCTTCAACATTCTGATCAGCATCGCCCACCGTGAATGTGAAAGAGCCCAAGCCGTTGATGTAGTAAGTGTCGATACCAGCTCGACCTTGTACCGAGGTATCACCACCGGTAGCGGTGAAGGTGATAGTGTCATCACTACCATTCTGGCTGATGGTGGTGAAAGCATCATGCTGAGCCGCAGTCATAGTAATGTCCATTACTTCGACAGCAGACATATTAAGCGTTTCAGCCGTAGTGGCTGTGCCCCCGTTAATACCGGTGATGTTAGCACCGTTCGCCACGATCAGTGAATCGCTGCTTCCCGCCAGCGCGTAAGTACCACTGATGGTGTTACCGCCCGCTGTTACCGCGATATCCGCCGATGCTGCACCGCTCAGGTTAACGTCGGTGTTTGCAGTTACATCGAATGAACCGCTGGTCTGGAACACGTAGCTCTCGACAGCCGCGTGGGCTGTGCCGCTTACCGCATCGGTAATCGTGATGGTGTTGGCACCACCTGTAGCGGTCAGCGTACCACCCTGGTAGGAGTCATGCTGTGCATCGTCCATGGTGGCGTTGCCAAGCAGGGTCGCATCGCCGGTTTCCAGGCCAGTGGCACCGGAGATGTTGGCGCCATTCTGCAGAATCACCTTGTCGGCTGTTGCGGAATCCGTAAATGTACCGGTATAAGTACCCGCAATATCAAGTGTGGTTTCACCTGCTCCCGTTTCTGTGATATCCACATCGGAGGATACCTCAATGGTCACCACGTTGGTGCCTGCGGCCAACTCCAGACTGTCGATCGCGTCATCATTGGTGGCGTCAATGGTGGCAGTCGTCGTGGCAGTGGTCAACGTGATGTCGTTAGTACCAGCCAGGTTCTTGTTGATGTCCTCGAAACCATCGAACTGGGCTGCGGTCATCGTCAGATCACCGTTGAAGGCCAGATTTTCGAATGTTTCCAGACCCGTGGCACCGCTGATATCACGCGGGCTACCAATCAGGTTAAGTGTATCGTCAGCGCCCTGCATGTCGTAGGTGCCGTCGATATCCTGATCGGTGTTGACCAGCGAGTCACCGGCGTTGGAGGTGGTAACGTCCAGGTCTGCATTTTCCAGCAGTGAGACGGAAGAGCCACCTACCAGGGTTACATCATCCACTTCATCAGCAGCGCTGAAGCTGTGCGTACCGCCGGTCAGAGTCAGTGAGATGCCGCCTGCGGCATAGGTGACACTGTCAAATCCATCGAACTGAGACGCTGTCAGCGTGTTGTCGGAACCGCCCGCGAAAACAGCATCTTCAACGCTGACCAGCGTGTTGCCGGTGATGTCGTTGGTGCCCTGGAAGGTCAGGGTAGATGTGCCGTCACCACCAACAATGTTGGTGCCCACCAGGCTGGAGGCCGGGGAGACAGAGTTGTTGTTGATAGTAATAGTGTCAGCCGCAGGTGCATAGTCTTCCACATCGCCAGCGGCGATAGCGGAAACACCGTCCAGTTTGATCTGCAGATCGTCGGCGTTGAGCGTGCCGTCGTCGTTCAGGTCCACCCACAGGGTGTTGTTGTCCTGCTGGAAGACATAGTCGATCTGGCCGTCACCGTCAGTGGTGTTGCCCTGTGCAGTACCGAAATCAGCCGCGTTGCCGGCAAAGTTCAGTGCGCCAGTCAGGATGCTATCCAGAATCTCAACTTTATCTTCACCGCTGACGAAGTCAGTGATGGTGTCGGTGTTGGTGCTGTTGGAGTCTTCCAGCGCATCGTAGCGGAAGAAGTCTGCACCTTCACCACCGGTCAGGCTGTCTGCCTGAGTACCACCAGTGATGATGTCATCACCTGCACCGCCATCGACGGTATCAGCACCGGCGCCTGATTTAATCAGGTCGTTGCCTTCTCCACCCGTGATGCTGTCGTTGCCCGCGTAGCCGTACAGGGTATCGTTACCACCGTTACCGGCGATCAGGTCGGCACCCGCGCCACCCAGAACAACATCGTTGCCTTCACCACCGCGCACGTCGAGCATGCCGTCGGTTTCAGCAGTTGCATCCAGTGTCATGCCTGCATCGGCATCTTGCAGTGCTGTGGCATCAACCACAAAGGTTTGTCCTGCGTTGACAACACCATCGGTCAGAATGACGGTGGTATCCTGGTCACCGAACAGGTCTGCATCCAGACCGCTGTCAGTGCCATCGACGATGACGATGGACTCGAATTCATCAGCATCGACCGTGGCAACGCCGTCATTTGCTTCAATAGCCAGTACGTCAGATGTGCTGGTGCCCGCTGTCAGGTTGTCAGCGGCCGTCAGGTTTCCGTCAGTGATTTCGACACGGATAGCGCCCGGAGCAGTGGCAGCGTTAATGGTGTCATCACCGTCGCCAAGCTGGATGGTCAGGGCGTTATCAAAGCCTTCGCCCACGTTGATAGTGTCATCGCTGTCATCTGCTGCGTTGGTCACAATGGTAGTGAGGCCAGCGGCATCAGCAATGGCATTGATGGTCACGCCCGCGTTGTCTGTGGTGTCGGAAACATCCAGCACTTCAACAGAAGACCAGTTGTAGAAGATGTCATCTACAATGGTTTCCCCTGCCAGGGAGGTAGTGATTTTGACGGTGTCTGTGCCGTCTCCACCAATGATGGTATCAGCAGAGGTCAAGCCCTGAGTGGCTTCGACGGTGCTGTAAGTAAATTCAAAGGTATCGTTACCTGCACCACCGTCCAGAGTGTCTACACCTTCCAGGATGGTCGCGCCTGTACCTGCAATAATGCGGTCATCACCTGCACCTGCAGACACAGTGTCGTTACCGGTGCCAGCTACGATGATGTCATCACCAGCGCCGGAAGTAATTACGTCAGCACCCGCACCTGCATCGATGTCGAAACCTTCGTTGCCGTTCGGGGCCGTCGTACCGTTTCCGTTGCCTACGGTGATGTTGTCATCGCCAGTACCAGTGATGATCTCACTGTGATCAGCGATATCGGCGTTATCGCCAGCAACAATGACGTTGTCGCCATTACCCGCGTTGATGTAGTGATCGCCGGTTCCAACGGTGATTGAGTCATCACCACCGAAGTCGCGATCGTCACCCGCATCGATAGAAACATCAATGTCGCCCGCAGTGAAGGTCATGTCCCCTGCTGCGATGGTCGAGTTTTCGATGGTAACACTGCCGGTTGTGCCAGTTGCGTCAATCGCAATGTCCTGACCCGCAGTAGTGTTCAGGTTGGTGATGGTCAGATCTGCATTTCCGGTGATGTTCAGAGTCGCATCGTTCAGGTCTGCAGCGTTCAGATCAGCGATGGTAACCGTGTTGGCACCGCCACCTGTCAGGGCAGATGTGTCGGAATCTGTTACATCCAGGTTGATGGTTTCATAGTCATCCAGCGTCATGTTGTTGAACGAAGCGTCGAATCCACCATTCAACAGAACATTGACGTTGATCGCATCTTCGGTGCCGTCCGTCAGGCGATTGATTTCAAAATCATCGTTGCCATCAAGGTTGCTGCCAGAGGCGTCTTCCAGGTTAACAGTTGTTACTTCCGTAACATCGGAGATCAGCGCATTGCCATTCAGGCCGTCTTCGAACGTGACAGTGTGAATGCCCGAGCCGTTCAGGTTGTCGCTGTTCGCTGCCGCATCAACGTCATCGCCGGCATCCAGAGTACCGTTGGTTGAGGTGGTAAATACCAGCTCTTCCATCTCAGAAACGTTGGTGAAGTCGCCATTTCCGTCAACACCGTCGTTATCATTGACGTCTGCGATATCGCTAGTGCGGAGAGAGTCCTCACCTTCGCCACCAATGACAGTGTCGTCAGAGGAGAGGTCATCTCCCAGAGTCACGGTGTCGTTGCCTGCGCCGAGGTTGACCGTATCGGTCCCGGTGCCTACACGAACGGTATCGTCGCCAGCGCCGGAAGTAACATCGTCGTTACCCATGCCGGTTGTGATGTCATCATTACCTGCACCGGATGTTACGGTTACAACATCAACGGTTACAGCGTTATCCGCCTGATCTGCAACAAAGGTATTATCACCTTCACCCAGGTTGGCTGTGACGTCTTCAGATGAGTTGACAGTGATGTTGTCATCTCCAGCGCCGGTGTCGACCGTTACGTCCATCGCTTCGGAACCGGTCGTCAGGGTCAGGTCACCTGCAAAGGTATCTGCATCAATGGTGGATACAGTTCCGTTGTTGTTCAGTGCGGTGGCGATGGTCAGATCCTGATCACCGGTCACTTCCAGAGTGGTGATGTCAGAATTCAGCCTGGTGATGGTGGTTGCTGCGCCGGTCGCATTGATTGCGATGGTCTCGATACCGGTTGCGGTCTGTACGGCTGTATTAGAGATCTGGCCTACGGTCAGAGTCCCCATCGCCGTTGAGTTAACTTCCAGGTTAACCGTATCAGACGTTCCGGTAACTGCTGCGGCAGCGTAGTACGCACCAGCATTGGCAGTAATATTGGTCAGGTTGTCGATTTCAACTTCGTTGGTGTCGTCGCTATTCAGCGACTGAATGTAGTTGAATACAACGCTGTTGGTTGAGTTGTCTGCGCGCACGGTTTCCAGGCCGGTGGTGCCTGACAGGTCAAACGTAACCTGGCCTGTTTCGCCGCCATCAGCGACAGAGTCGTTTGTAACGTTCAGTACTTCAACGCTGTCCATGGTGAAGGCAGCTTCGTTAGTGTCGCCTTCTGTTGCCACAGAGTAGTTGAGGGTGTCATTACCTTCACCACCGTTGATGGCGTCGCCAGCGGTCAGAGTTGTATCTGTAGCGGTGTAGGTATCATTGTTGGCTGTGCTGTCCGGAACATCGGAGCCTGTGGTGAGCGTGAAGGTCTGGCCTACAACTTCGGCATTGCTCGGCTCGTTGTTGTTGATGTAGCCGGTCGGGTTAGAAGACAGAGCGGCACTGACGATAAAAGCATTTGCTGCTTCAACGCTTTCAGCCGTTGCGTCTACATTGGCCAGCGCTTTGATGGAAGCCAGGTAAGCCGGGTCCTGTTCAACTGCCAGGCCAAAGGAGGTTACATTGGAGTCTTCGCGCAAGGTGTTGGCAAAGTTGTAACCAACGGTGGCCTTGTTGGTGATCAGTGCCTGGCGCTGAGCGGCAGCGTCGTACTCGGCTTGTGTCAGGCGACCGGTAGCCAGCAGGTCGTCCAGATCGATGGTCAGAGCTGACTGAACAAACTCTGCAACCATGTCGGCGCGGCTGTTGCCGGCAGCCAGGTAGTTGACCCAGTCCTGTACACCCTGGGCATCGCCAGCACCACCCAGCATGTTCTGGTAAATGGCGTTGACAAAGTCGGTGTCACTCATGCCGCCATAGGTGCTTTGGAACACTTCATGCTCGGCGAAGCCGGCTGCAATGGTCTTGAGTGTGGCACCTTCGGTGGCAAATTTGGCCAGCCAGTTCTGCAGGCCTTCCCAGTCTGGTGCGCGATCAAAGAACGCAGCATAAAGACCGCTGATTTGAACTTCATTTGAAACTGTAGGCATTGAGATATCTCCGTATGAGTGTTCCTACTTTTCATTAAACCATGCATCGCGCCCCGGGGTTGATACATGGCGAATCCTGATACTACTTGCCGCAACACGACAATTCTGTGAACTACATCACATCTTTGTTGTTCGGTTGCCGGGGCTCCGGGCAAATATACGCACCGGCCTCCCCAAAATCAAAATCTCCAGCTCAAGCCGAGGGTGGCGTTGACACTTTGGGTATCAAAGAGTGCCAGGTTGCTCTGTTGTCGATAGACCTGGAGGGCGGCCTGCCAGTGCAGGTTGCGCGTAACCGGTCTGGAATACTCTAGCTCAAGGTGCTGTCGATTCAACACCCGGGTGGCATTGCGCGCCAGCAGGCTGCTGTAACCTTCAGTATCCTTCACGTGCTCAAGTGTGGCTTCAAGGCGCAGTTCGCCCTGCTGGAATTGATAGTGCTGCTCAACGCCAAGCTTGATTCTTGCATGGTCGCCTCCAGCACGATCATGAGTAGCGTGGCTAGCGGTCAAGCGGGCATGGAAGGAGGTCGTTGCAAAGGGCTGCCAGCGTGAAAACAAGCTGATACTCAGATTGTCCAACGTGCTGTTGCCAGGATAGGCGTTATAGCTGCCGGCGATGCCCAGAGTGGTGCGAGTGCCGAGCATTCGCTGCAGCCAGGTGCCGGCTTGCCAGTAGTCCAGGTCCTGGTCGGGCCTTGCCAGGGTGCCAAAGGCCCCGGTCTGCCAGTTGTTAAAGTGTTGGCTGCCCTGCAGCTGCAGCGCGTACTGGGAGGGCTGCTCGTTGCCGAACAGCCTTGTGTGGGCCTTCAGTGTGTATGTCTGCTGAGGGATATCTGACGCCAAGGTTGAGCGTTGCCCCTGGCGCTGGAACTGTACTTGCGTAAAACCTGCGGCCTGCGCACGTGACTGCCGAGCAAGCTCCAGAGCCACTTCGCCTAGGTTAGTAGTGATATCAATGTAACGAGAGTCGCTGCCGCCATTGGCATTGGTCGTATATCCCAGGGCCATGTCAATGCCGTTCAGGTGTCGCCAGCGTGGCACTTCCAGCTGATGCAGTAGTTTCCGTGCGTGCTGCGCGGCGGCATCTGGGGGGGAGTCGAATTCTAGAAAGCGCCGAGCGTAACTGGCGGAGGCCGAATAGTTGCCGCTTGCAGCGCTGGCAAAGGCCAGATCAAGCCAGGCGCCTGCATGGTCGGGGTTGAGCAGAACGGCACGCTCCAGGTAGGCTGCTGCCTCTGCCGGCAGCCCCTGAGCCAACAGCGATGCGCCGCGCTGATAGGCCTCATCTGCTGCCAGGAAAAGGTTGTTGGTGTGGGCCTGACTGATAGGCGTGAGCATTAGAAGCGTGGTAAAAAAGCAGAGGGCCCGCCGCCAGCTCAGGTTTATTGTCCAGGCTGACGTGTCCAGAGTGTTGCTCCTTCAATCAGGTGATAACCGTCGATGGGCAGGGTAAACAGGTAGCCGGCCTGGTCGCCTTCGGTACTGAGTGTGCCCACAACACGACCGCTGGTGCTGCCGGGGGAGTTGATAAGAAAACCGTTGGAGTTGACGCTGCCCTGCGCTTGCAACTTCCAGGTGGAATTGAACAGGCTTTCTGTACCCGATAGCGATGTCTGAAAGCTGCTCGTATTGAAATTGATGTTCAGATTGCTGCGGGTAATTGGTGCGCTGAACAGTTGTGTTCCCCTGCGGATATAGGTCTCGGCGGCCGTCAGGCTGAAGTTGACATTGCCGCGGGTGGGCCAGTGTGCAAGGGGGTGCTCGCTGCGGGTGCGCAACAGGCCAAAGGTGTTGTTGCGACCGATAATTTCATGGTGTTGTTCAAAGGCGGCGCTTAATGAGGGAGTTTGCGGGCCGTCCTTGACGTGTGATCCATGCCAGCGTCCCCAAACGACTTGCGCAGGCCCGCTGTAAACGGGTGGAGGAGGTGTGGGCTTAATGACGTTCAGGATCATGTTGTCCAGCGCAACGCGTTCCGGTTCGGTTGTTTCTGGTGCGCTCGCGTCGGTTGTGGCGGCGGTGCCGGCCTGCAGCAGGGGGGAGCCGGGAGGGAGTAGTAACAGGTCCTTGAGTAGAGCAGGCTGCCCCTGGCGTACTTCAATGAATTGTCCACTGGTGGCGTCCAGTGCGGTCAGGGGTGTGTTCCAGCAGTCTGTGCTTTCGCTACAGCTGCCTTCGCGAATGGCAATGGCCCCGGAGACAACGCGGGCCTGTGTGACCTGCTGATCGGTCAGAGCGATAAAGTCAGTGCCGCGAATGCCGATAGCGGCAACAGGGGTGTTCATGATAAAGCCGCTGCGATTGGCCTCCCCGGCCTGGCCCGTAATGCTGCGAACAGTACCGTGTTGGAGCTGAAGTTTGACACGACTGCCGACAGGGTCTTCAGGGTTGTAGTGATAGTCATCGATGGTTAGCCGGCTGTTGGGGCGCAGGCTTATGAAGGCGTTGTCGACAAAGCGCAGGTGCGCCATCCCGTTGGTTCCTGTCTCGACCTGTGAGCCTGCCTTAAGTGGCATCTTGGCGTGTGCTTGCTGCCCGTCGATCAAGACGGTGCCGCTGACAAATTGTACATGTCCAACGGAGGCCTGTAGTGATGTGGCCAGACAGAGCAATAGCAGCGTCGCCCCCAGCCAGCACAGGTAACGGCTGGAATATGAAAACGCCGAGATGTACATGCTGATATTGAGTGGGAGGTAAGGGGTTGGCATGATGTTTTCCTCCTGTTCACCGGCGTGCGCTGAGCATTGCAATTTCATGGGTGTATGTGCGCGGCGTTGCCTTTATGTGAGACCGCATGTCGGGCCGGAACAGCCGCCAGAGTGGTTGCTCCAGAAGGTGGTATGTGATTGCTGCCAGTACCAGTGTAAGCAAGGGGACCAATACGAATAAATTGGTATCGGGGACAATGGTTTCAATCATCCAAAGAGCGGGAAAATGAAACAGAAATATGCCGTAAGCATAGTTGCCCAGGCGCCTGCTCCAGGTTGGTTCTCGTTTGCCCGGATTGCCTTGTTTTGAGCGAACCAGAATCACGCCAATCGCAATGATGAGGCCCAGTGCCACTTCTCTGTCGTGGGGGCGGTGAATCTCGTTTATTATCAGGAAGACGAAGTAAGCAACACAGCTTGACCAGAGAGCGAGGAACAGGCGGCGAGTGTTTTTTTGGACTGCGCTCTCAGGTGATGTGATCATGCGGGCCGTCAGAATGCCAGCAATGAAAACAAACAGTATACCGGGTAGCAGTCTGTAACCGAAGTGGTCCGTGTGCAGCCAGCCTGTCTGGGCTGTGATAAACAGGCAAATGCTGATTCCGAAAATGCCGAGCAACAGGGTGTGAGGTAGCCTGAACAGCAAAGGTGCCAGCAGGTAAAACTGGACCTCAGCGCCGAGTGACCATGCTGGTGGGATAAGTGTGAAACTGTCTATGCCGGAATACATGTAGTAATTGAGGGGAATAATGGAAATGTTGCCAAGCAGAGCCCAGCCGGATGGAGTTGTGGCAACGAACGGAGATTCAATGGTGCTGGATAGCCACAGGCCTGCCGCCAGTGCCAAGGCTGTAAGGTAGGCGGGCATGACCCGCCACAGACGGTCGCGGTAGAAAGTGGCTAAAGGGGTTGATGTGTTGCGACCAGCATGCAGCAGTTGCTCTACCACATATCCTGCCAGTAGATAGAAGATGACAACGGCAACAACACCGGGGTTAATGCCAAGGAACATCCAGCCCAGGTGGCTGTATAAAACCAGCATTGATAAGGTGAAACGGACCCATCCCATCCCGGCTCCCGCGTGCTTGAGCAACGAATACGTTCTGTATAGACTAAACACTTAATTCTAGCACATAAAAGTGCAAGTGAACCAAAAGGTTGCCTCTGAGTCGTGCGCGACCCTTTTCCTGAGTGGTCGTGGTTATCTTGTTTCTCTTCTTTACACTCTCTTGTCGGATTGATGCTTGAATGAAATCGCGGTTGATTAATAGCGAGACCAGTCCACTGACGCGCATGCTATTGAATGTGCAAGAGCCTCTGGCTGAGCTCTGGCGCTACCGTGGGTTTGTGCAAGGTCATGTCAAGCGCGAGTTCAAGGCTCGTTATCAAGAGTCGCTATTGGGCGCTCTGTGGGCGGTGCTGAACCCGCTGGCCATGATTACCATATATACACTGGTTTTCTCGCAAGTCATGCGTGCCAAATTACCGGGAGTCGATGGCAGTTTCGGCTACAGCGTTTACCTGTGCGCCGGGATTATTACCTGGGGGCTTTTTGCTGACCTGGTGCTGCGCCTGCAACGGGCCTTTCTTGAGCATGGAGCGTTGCTGAAAAAAGTGAAGGTGCCAGTTGCTTGCCTGCCTGTGCTGGCGCTGGTGAATGCGCTGGTGAACTTTCTCATTGTGTTTGCACTGTTCCTGGCTTTTCTGCTGCTGACTGGCAACCTTCCGGGGGTTGAGCTGGTCGCTCTGGTGCCTCTTTTGCTGTTGCAGCTTCTTTTTTCAATTGGTTTGGGCATGACGCTGGGTATCCTGCATGTGTTTTTCCGTGATGTAGGGGAGTTGCTTGGCGTTATTTTGCAATTTTGGTTCTGGCTCACCCCTATTATTTACCCGGCTGGTATATTGCCGGATTTTGCACGCGACTTGCTTCACTTCAACCCCTTGAGTGGGCTAATGGCCGGTTATCAGAGCGTGCTTGTTCATGGCGAGTGGCCCGATTGGGCGGCGCTGTGGCCGGTGTTTCTGGCAGCGGTCGTGTTTTGTTTTCTGGCGCTGCGGCTTTATCGGAAGCAGGGTGCTGAAATACAGGATCAGCTGTAATGGGTGCGGTCAGGGTCAGTGATATTGGCAAGGCTTATCGGCAATATCCCAGCCGTTGGGCTCGTTTGAAAGAGTGGTTGATACCGGGTCAAGGCGTCAGGCATGAGCTGCACTGGGTGTTGCGTGGCGTAAGCTTTGAGGTGCGCCCAGGGGAGGCTGTGGGTGTCATTGGTGTGAACGGTGCTGGCAAGAGTACGTTGTTGAAGCTTATAACGGGGGTTAGCCATCCGACTGAGGGGTCAGTAGAGGTGGTTGGCCGTGTTTCGGCGATGCTTGAGCTGGGTATGGGCTTTCATCCTGATTTTACTGGTCGCGAGAATGTGATTATGGCAGGTCAGCTGCTGGGATTCAGTGCGCGTACCATGGCCGACCTTATGCCGTCGATCGAGGAGTTCGCCGAAATTGGCGAATATATTGATCAGCCCGTGCGCGTGTACTCGAGCGGTATGCAGATGCGTCTGGCGTTTAGTGTGGCAACGGTACAGCGACCCGATCTGCTGATTGTTGATGAAGCGCTTTCGGTTGGTGATGCTTACTTCCAGCACAAGAGTTTCCAGCGTATTCGAGAGTATCGCGACGCTGGTACTACGCTTTTAATGGTGTCGCACGACAAAGGCGCAATTCAATCAATATGTGACCGGGCCTTACTCCTGGATGGTGGCCGGATTGCCATGGAAGGGGACCCTGAATCAGTCATGGATTATTACAACGCGCTTCTGGCCAGGCGGGAAGATCAGAATATTGACCGTCAACCGGTTGCCGGGGAGCGTGTACAGACGCGTTCTGGCAATGGTGCGGCTTCGATTTTGAAGGTTCAGTTGTTGGGCGCTAAGGGCGAACCTGTCGAGAATGTTAAAGTCGGTCAGGAAGTGTCTATGCGTGTACAAGTGCGTGTCGACAGGCCATTACCCGAGCTGGTGGTTGGGTTCTTGATCAAAGACAGGTTGGGACAGCCTGTTTTTGGTACCAATACACATCACTTGGGTAAGTCGCTGACAGAGCTGCCTGCTGGGCGTACTTTGGCGTTTCAATTCAATTTTTGTGCCTGCCTGGGGGCGGGGCATTATGCTGTTTCTGTGGCGCTGCACACGGCAGACAACCATCTTGAAAACAACTTTGACTGGCTTGATATGGCGTTGATGTTCAATGTTATCAGTACCGGCGTGCCTGAGTTCAGCGGTGTGGCCTGGCTGCCGACGGAAGTGGATGTAGAAGAATGAGCGATATGTTTTATCGTGCGTTTGAAGAACGCAATTACGCGCCCAGAAAGGTTATCAGCCAGCTGCGTAAACAGTATCTGCCGTTTGTTAAGCCCATTGCCGAGCTGTATCCCGGGGCCAAGGCATTTGATATCGGTTGTGGGCGGGGTGAGTGGCTGGAAATAGCCAACTCTGTTGGCCTGGATGCTCAGGGGGTTGACCTTGATGCCGGGATGTTGGCGGACTGCCTGGAACTGGGACTTAATGTTGAGCGTGGTGATGCCGTGGCCTATTTGTCGTCACTGGATGATGAGAGCTGCGCGGTTGTGTCGGCATTTCATGTGGTGGAGCATATCAGCTTTGAACAGCTGCGTGAGGTTGTGGCTGAGGCGCTGCGGGTGCTCAAGCCGGGCGGCGTGCTGATTATGGAAACGCCCAATCCGGAAAATATTTCGGTTGGCACCAGCAACTTTTATTTGGATCCGACACATGTACGGCCGATTCCATCCGGGTTGCTGATGTTCCTGACAGACTATGCTGGTTTTGCCAGAAGCAAGCTGCTGCGACTGCAGGAACCTTCGCATGTGCGACATACATCGGCGCCGACGTTGTTTGATGTATTGAGCCATTGCAGTCCGGATTATGCGGTTGTGGCTCAGAAAAATGCAGATGAGCCAGTTATGGAACTGATTGATGCGCCTTTCAGGGCCGAGTATGGCGTTGGTTTGCAGTCGTTGGCTGAGCGGTATCATGAGCGGTTAACGCGCCGTCTCGGCGATATTGAAGCTTCTCTGAAAGAGGCTGAGCTCAGGGCTGTTCAGGCCGAGCATCAGATTATGCAGTTATTGCAAAGCAGGTCCTGGCGTTTGACAGCTCCCATTCGCTTTGCCTCTGAGCGAGCTCGGGCGGTTCGCGATACGTATCGCAGCGAAGGGGCGGGGTTCGTGGGGAGGTGGTTGAGAGCGCGCCTATCCCGCCTCACCTATGGCCTTAACCGATTGCCACTGCTGAAACGGATACTATTACGTATGTTGACGCCTTTTCCACGGCTGAAGGCTTTCTTGCGCCACAGGGTTCTTGGGTCCGGAAGTTCAGCATCGAGGCGCCTCTCTACTGCACCTGCCGAGCTTTCTGCTTATGCCGGTACCCTCCATAAGCGCTTGCTGCATTCTGGTGCTGAGCAGGATAAGGAGAAGCACTGATGCGCATTGTAATTGACATGCAGGGGGCACAAAGCAGTGGCAGTCGTCATCGAGGTATCGGCCGGTATACTCTATCTTTTGTAGCGGCCTTGGTTGAGGCAGCGCGGGATCATGAAGTTTTACTTGTGCTTAATGGCCAGTATCCCGATACGCTGAAAGATATTCGTGATGCATTTGCCCAGCGGCTGCCTGCAAGCGCCATCAAGGTTTGGTTCGCAGCCGAGCCCCTGGGGCGGTATCAGCCGCGTGGGCGTGAGCTGCGTGAACAGGCAAAATCTATCCGTGAGGCATTTATTAGCCAGCTGGCGCCTGACCTGGTGCTGGTAACCAGTCTGTTTGAGGGGCACCAGGATGAAGTTGTCGTTAGTGTTGGGCATTTTCGGAATATACCAACAGCTGTTCTGTTGTATGACCTGATTCCGCTTATATACGAGGAGCGCTACCTGGCTGATCCTTCTGTGCGCTCATGGTACCTTGAGCAGCTTGATTATCTCAAGTCTGCAGACCTTCTGCTTGCCATATCGGAATCGAGCCGACAAGAGGCTCTACAGTTGCTAGGCTGTGCTTCTGATACCGTAGTCAATATCTCCTCCGGTGGGGATGACTTTTTCAAGCCTATTGAGCTTGCCTCGTCTGATTATGAAACTTTGCGTAGTACCTATTCGATCGAGCGAGATTTTGTTCTCTATACCGGTGGGATCGATTTCAGGAAAAATATCGAAGGCTTGATTGCTGCCTATGCAAGGCTTCCAATTGCAGTGCGTGAGCAGTTCCAGCTGGTCGTTGTGTGCTCATTGCGTGATGGTGAGAAGCAGGCGTTGCGTTCTGTTGGCAATCAGTGTGGTCTGAGTGAGCAGGACCTCATATTAACAGGCTATGTTCTAGACGGTGATCTGTTACGACTTTATAACGCCTGCACCTTATTCGTTTTTCCGAGCCTGCATGAGGGGTTCGGCCTGCCAGTGCTGGAAGCGATGATGTGTGGCAAGGCAGTAATTGCTTCTAATCGTTCTAGTCTGGTGGAGGTGACGGGCAGGGATGACGCGCTTTTTGACCCGGCTGATATTGATGGCTTTTCAGGGCTTATGAGGCGGGCGCTTGAAGATTCTGGTTTCAGGCTTTCGCTGGAACAGCATGCCATGCAGCATGCAAAGAAATTTACCTGGGCCAATACTGCTGCCAGTGCATTGGATGCCCTGATTGGGTTGCAGCAAAAACATCAGAAAAGCGTAAAAGCACTTGGAAATAATACGAATCAGTACCGGCTTGCGTACGTTTCGCCACTATCGCCTGCTCGCACTGGCATCAGTGATTACAGCTCCGAGCTCTTGCCGGCACTTGCTGAGCATTACCAGATTGATGTGGTCAGCATTACCGATGATGTTGATGATCCTTGGGTACGGCAAGTGGGGCGGCTGCGCTCGGTGGAGTGGTTCAGGCAACACAGAGATCAGTATGATCGTGTTCTTTACCAGTTTGGCAACTCTGCCTTCCATGGCTATATGTTCGACTTGTTGTCAGAAATACCGGGTGTTGTCGTTTTGCATGACTTCTATCTGTCTGGCGTGCTGTCATATCTTGAAAGTCATGAGCAACCTTTGCATTCCGGCAGCTTCTTGAAGGCACTGTTTCATTCTCATGGCTATCCTGCCTTGCTTGATTGGTGGAATGTACGTGATCTTGTGTCTGTTGTTCGGCGTTATCCATGTAACTTTGGTGTGTTGCAAGGAGCGCTGGGGACTATTGTGCATGATGAATATCCCTTTGAGCTTGCCCGAGAATGGTACGGTGAGACTGCAACCACCAATTGGTACAGGATCCCCCATTTGCGTGGAGCGACTGAAATGACCGGGAGGGTTGAGGCCCGGAACCGGTTAGGTCTGCCCGAGGGCGCATTTGTCGTGTGCTGTTTTGGCATCCTCGCTGAAACCAAGCTTAATGATCGCCTGCTGGATGCTTGGTTAGACTCAGCACTGGCCCGCTCTGAAAAGGTGTTCCTTGTGTTCGTAGGTAGCTGTGCGGGAGAAACATACGCCCAGCAGCTCGCCTCGCATATTAACGCTTCTCCGGCGCGTGACAGGATTCAAATAACCGGCTGGGTCAGTGATGAAACATTCCATGACTGGCTCTCAGCCGCGGATATGGCTGTTCAGTTGCGCGCTCGGTCGCTGGGAGAAACCTCTGGTGCTGTACTGCACTGTCTGCGGGCGGGTCTGCCAACTATCGTAAATGCTCACGGGAGTTTCAAAAACCTTGAGAGTGCCAGTGTGATGATGCTCGATGATGCATTTACTCATGATGATCTGGTAAGGGCAATGGAGACCCTGTGGCAGGATCCTGACTTACGCTCCTGTTTGCGCGGTGCTGCATTGCGTGCAATACGTGAACATCATACCCCCGAACGGTGTGCGTCCTTGTACCAGCAGGCTCTTGAGGCAAGTTACCGCTCTCCGTCTAATGTGGTGAGCTCGCTTGTGAAGAAGCTGGCTGCGGATTGTATGTCTGCTGATGACGCCAAGAGGCAGGCTCGGGCTTTGGCGTTGAATTTTCCGCCCCCGGTGCGCTTGCGTCAGATTATGCTGGATGTTTCTGGGCTGGTGCTTCAGCAAAGAGCACAATCCGAGACCGGTTTTGCTCCATGCTTGCAGCAGTGGCTTTCAGATAAACCGCCTCCCGGGTGGAGGGTGGAGCTGGTTTACTACGATACGAAGCTGCAAGAGTTTCGCTATGCACGTCGTCTGGCGGCCAGTATCTTGGGAGTAATGGGGGCGTGCCTTAGAGATGAGCCTGTTGATGGTTGGGACGGTGACTGCCTGTTGCTCAATGTGTCTGGTGAGGCTGAGCCTGAGGCACTGGTCCCGCTTGAAAGTACAGGGGTTCATATGTTGACAGCGCGCTATGAACAGGATGCTGTACAGATAAGGCCTTTTCCTGCGCTGCATGAGCATGAGAGTATTGTGTTGAGCGCCGAGAATTGGCCAACGATTGGAGAGCTGCTTTTGCAGCTGAGTCCTGTCATTGATCTAGATGGTCAGGTCTCTGATTGTGCTTTGATGCAGTAAAAGCATGCGTTGATGTAAGGGAAAGCGGATGGAATATCGCTCCAAGGCATATCCGGATCAAAAAAGCCGGAGTCAGTTGACGCAAATGTCGCAGGCTCAGCGGTTACAACTGGACGAGGAATCTGAGCGCCTTTTTTTGTCGCATTCCCTGCGGCGAAGCTTTGATAAGGGGAATGTAATCGTGCGCTCAGGGGACGCCGCAGAGTCGCTCTATTATATTGTGAGTGGCTCAGTGGTAGTCACAGTGGAAAACAGAGAAGGACGTGACCTGATAGTCGCTTACCTGACTGCAGGTCAGTTTTTTGGTGAAGCCGGTCTGTTTTTTGATGACATAACGCGTACAGCGTGGGTGAAAGCGCGAGAGAAATGTGAACTTGCAGTGATGCCGTATGCGCGTTTTCATCAGTTGGTGCCCGAGCGCATTGAGTTGATGTACGCCGTTGGGCGTCAGCTTGTACATCGGTTGATAAGCTCAACGGATATCAGCGCAGATTTTGCTTTCAATGATGCCACCATAAGACTGGCGCGCGCTCTGGTCAGGATGCTACAGCAATCACAGGCATCTAACATGGCTGAATTTACTTGCACCCGGCAAGAGCTTGCGCGGATGATTGGGTGCTCCAGAGAAGTGGCTGGCAAGGCACTGAAAAAGCTGCACGAAGATGGGCTTATAGCTGTTGATGGCAAGCGAATTACTATTCTGCCTGAGATGAAGGCGTTTCTTGAAGAGAGTGTGTAGGTTGGTCAGGTGCAAAAAGGTCAACAGGTTGAGAAAGCCCTTTGAGTTGCACTTGGCATATATGATGGTTTTTGAATAGCCGCTGGGTGGCTGCATGGGTTTGCGGACCGATCAAAATGGGTTGCTTTAAATTGCTGGCGGTGGTTTGAATACGGGCTGCCGTGTTGGCTGCCTTGCCCAGTACCGTGTAAGCAAGACGTTGCGCTGAACCCAAATTACCAACAACGACGAGGCCAGTTTCGATTCCAATGCTTACACTCAGAGCCGGTAGGCCGCGTGCTTGCAGCCAAGGATTTATTTCAGTGACACGGTGTTGCATTTTTAGTGCACATGTTACTGCCTTAGTGGCGTGATCCGGCTGGTCTATTGGAGCTCCCCAGAATGCCATCAGGGCGTCACCGAGGAATTTGTCCAGGGTTCCCTGGTGGGCAAATACCTCATTGGTCAGTTGGGTAAAAAGCTTATTGGTGAGCTCTGCCAGTTGTTCTGGTGGCAATTGCTCGGATAGTTGTGTGAAGCCCCGAATATCTGCAAACAGCACGCTGACTTCTTTGCGACTTGCATCAAGCGCTTTGCTGGGACTCGACTGTCTATACAGTTCCTCCAGCACCACTGGTGGCACGTAATGTGTGAAGCTCTGCTTGAGTAATCGTCGCTCCTTGAGCAATGTCCCGAGGCTGTTGATGCCTGCTCCGCTACCTGCCCAGAGCATGATCAAAGTACTTGTGACAGGGCTGAACCATGACTGTGAGTGCCAGTGATAGCCAATGAAGATAAACACGGTGCCGAGGGTGCTGAAGAACAGTATTCGACTGTAAGGGATTGCATGAAGCCAGCAAAAGAGGAGTGAGGTAGCCAGGCAGAGTAGGCCCAGCTCAAACTTTTGTGACTGGTAGGCCTGGCGCAACTGATAATCGTCCAGCCATGCAGATAACAGATGAGCATGTACTTGTACCCCAGGCGTTTGTGGGTGCAGAGGGGTTGCTACCAAATCGCCCAGGCCTGCTGCTGAAGTGCCAATGAATACAGCTGCGCCGGCAAGCATGGCCGGGTTGAAATTCCCCTCAAGTATATCGGCTGCAGATACATGCCTGATTGTTAAGTTGTTTCGGAAAGGTATCAGCAAAGAGCCGGCATGGACTGTTTGGCACAGCCGTGCAATACAAATTTTTTTGTCTTGCTCGCCGGTAACTTGTATGGATTGGCCTGTCATTTTTATAAGCATTTCGGCTGCCAATGTGGGTATGCAGCTATCTGTTTGGCGCATGCAAATGATGGGGCTTAGTTGTCGGATCGAGCCGTCGCTGTCGATGTGAGGTGTTATATGGCCCAGTGCGGGGTATGTTACGCCGTTGTTCTGACTGGTCAGGCTGTTTGATAGACCAATGTTTTGGCTTGCGAGGGGCCAGTCGTGTTCAGAGGGGGCGGTTTCTTCCGTTAGAGCGAAAGCTGTGGCAACAACTACTCGAGGGTCGTTAAGGGCTTGTCTCAGGTGTGCGTCGGCAGCGGGGGCTGAGGGCTCGGGCAATAGAATATCGAGACCCAGTGCCGTCACAGGTTGTGCGAGAATTTTATTGACCAGTTGGGCAAGCTTCGCTCTCGGCCAAGGCCAGCGGCCATGCTTGTGCAAGCTGTAATCATCGAGGTCTATTATCAGGATGCGCGGGTCAACCTGCCGGGTTTGATTGTGTGGTAACCATAAGTCATAAAGCATGTTGTCTGTACGTTGCAGGAGTTGCGGTGGTGATATTTGAATCAGTATTGCGAGCATGAGAAAGCCGGTGATCAGCCAGACCATGCCGAACGCTTTAGTGTGCTCTCTGGTGCGTTTTCCGGTGACGTCAGACATGGTTCATCGGCTCAATATTGCCTCTGGATAGTGAAGAAGGCTATTCATGATACACTTTGCTCCGAAAAAAATGTGGTTGAGCCTGTGGCTTGAAATATAACTTTTTTAAACTGTATCGGAATAGTAATAGTGAGCAAGACTGCGTTAGTAACGGGAATTACCGGGCAGGATGGGGCGTATTTGGCACAGTTGCTTCTGGATAAGGGGTATCGTGTTACGGGCCTGCTGCCACGCAGGAGCACCAGTGATGTGAACCTGGCGCGCCTGGAGTGGTTGGGAGTCGCCGGTGATATCGAGCTGATCGATGGCGACTTGCAGGATCTATCCAGCCTGATTCGCATCATGCAGACCCGCCAACCGGACGAGGTGTATAACTTGGGCGCTCAGTCATTTGTCAAAACCTCTTGGGACCAGCCGCTGCTGACTGGGCAGGTGACTGGTATGGGGGCGGCTAACATGTTGGAGGCAATTCGGCTTATAAAGCCCGATGCGCGCTTCTATCAGGCGTCTACGTCAGAAATGTATGGCCTGATCCAAGAGCCAAAGCAGAGTGAGGCCACGCCGTTTTATCCCCGCTCACCCTATGCGGCAGCTAAGCTGTATGCCCACTGGATGACTATTAACTATCGGGAAAGTTTTGACTTGTATGCCTGTAGCGGGATTCTGTTCAACCATGAATCGCCGCTGCGCGGGCTGGAGTTTGTCACGCGCAAGGTGACAGATGGTGTAGCTCGTATCAAACTGGGTCTGGAGCAGGAGCTGCGTCTTGGCAATATAGATGCCAAGCGTGACTGGGGACATGCCAGGGACTATGTAAAAGCGATGTGGCTGATGCTGCAGCAAGAGCAGGCCGATGATTTTGTCATTGCGACCGGTCGTACGACGACTGTGCGTGACATGTGCCGTATTGCCTTCAATGCTGCCGGCTTGGATATGGATTCGCATCTGGTTATTGACCCCGCCTTTTTCCGTCCGGCAGAAGTGGATGTGCTCTTGGGTAATCCGGCCAAGGCCAAGGAAAAGCTGGGCTGGGAGCCGGAGGTGACACTTGAAGCGATGATTGAAGAGATGCTGCAGGCCGATTTGAAGCGCTTGCAGCCTTAATGCGTATGGGGAAGCGAGCAGAACACATTCTGGTAACCGGTGGCACAGGCTTTGTCGGCCGTTATCTGATCGCAGAGCTACAACGCACCCTGCCTGCGGCGAAGCTGTTTGTCACTGGTCGGTCGGTGATATCCGCAAGTGCTGATGTGCAGGTGCTTCCATTGGATATTACCGATGCTGCGGCGGTTCAGCAGGTAGTTGCTCAGGTACAGCCTGACAAGGTGTTTCATTTGGCGGCCCAGGCCAATGTTGCCGACAGTTTCAAAGCGCCGGCGCTGACCTGGCAGGTGAACCTACAGGGTAGCCTGAACCTGTTTGCTGCACTGGAGGCGCTTACACACCCCGTGGTGCTGCTGAATGTGGGTTCCGCCGATATGTACGGGCGCACTTTTCTGCAGGGGCGAGTAGAAGAAACTGCGCCGTTGGCACCGTTGAACCCCTATGCGGCCAGTAAGGCGGCTGCAGACTTGGCAGCCTGCGCGCTGGCCAGCAGCAGTTCGGTGCAGGTCGTGCGGTTGAGGCCTTTCAATCATGCCGGCCCTGGGCAGGGTGAAGGCTTTGTGATACCGGCTTTTGCGGCGCAAATCGCGCGAATTGAAGCGGGACTGCAGTCGCCAAGGCTGCAAGTGGGTGATTTGAGTGCACGGCGCGATTTCTTGCATGTGCAGGATGTTGTCGCGGCCTACAGTGCCGTAGCACAGGCGGCGGAGGCGGTGCAGTCGGGTACAATTCTGAATGTCTGCTCGGGTGTCAGCCACAGTGTGCAGTCTGTGCTTGAGGCGCTGTTGGCTGCGGCACGCGTTGATATTGAGGTAGTACAGGACCCGGCGCGGATGCGAAAAAGCGATATTCCGGTAGCAGAGGGCAGTCATGCTGCGCTGCAGAAGCTGACCGGCTGGGCACCGACAGTGTCGGTAGAAGCGCTGGCAGTGAGTGTCTTGGATAGCTGGCGTCAGTATGTGTCAGGCCGACACGAGTAACGGCTAAGATGTTGTCTGTGGGGTTGAGCTGCAGTACTTTGGCGTCTGGCCGGCGTGGTGACGGGATTGCTGCCTATACTTCCAACCTGCTGGATGCGTTGGAACAACTGGCCGAGGTCAGACCCTATCTGTTTCGGGGGGAGCACTTGGAGGGGCGTGATTATGTATCAGGCCCGAGCTTTAGTGTGCATGTTGTGCGCTCGCAACTGGGGTTGAATTCCTTTGCTGCCGACCTACTGAATGGTATGTCGCTGTTGCATTGTACGGATCACCGCATTCCTCGCGTCAGGCAATTGCCGTTGGTTGCGACCATTTTTGATGCGGTACCCTTCCATCACCCTGAGTGGGCACGCAGTCGCCTCCGGCGGGTCAAAAACTGTCTCATGCGCCGTAGTGGGCGCTGGCCTGATCGTGTAATCTGCGGGTCGGCCTTTGCGGCTGAAGAGGTTAGTTACTATTGGCATGTTCCGGCCGATGATATCCGAGTGGTACCGCTGGCGGTCGATGCAGCACGATTTGATATGGCGCCGGCGTCCGCGGCAGAAATACGACAGGCGCTTGGCTTGCCTGAGCAGTACTATCTGTTCGTGGGTACGCTGCAGCCGCGCAAGAATCTGCTGCGTTTGTTGTCGGCGCATCGGCAACTGCCGAGCCGGGATCGGCAGGCGCGCCCGCTGGTGATTGTGGGTGGAGATGGTTGGCTTGATGTTCGCTCTCGGCATGAACTGGAGGCAGATCCCGGTGTCATGCGGCTGGGCTTTCTATCGCAGTCAAGCCTGGATGCGGTGTATATGGGAGCATTGGCGCTGGTGGTGCCCTCCCTGCATGAAGGTTTTGGTCTGCCGGTGCTGGAGGGTTTTGCAGCAGGTGTGCCGGTGCTGTGTTCAAATACGACTTCGCTGCCTGAAGTGGCCGGGAGTGGTGCTCTGTTGTTTGACCCGCTTTGTGTCGACAGTATCTACTCTGCGCTGCAGAGCGTGCGCGACGACCGTACGCGTCTGGAGTTGGTGCGGGCCGGTTATCAGGTTCTGCAAAGTTACAGTTGGGGACAGACCGCGCAGCAAACACTGGCGGTCTATCGTGAGTTGCTGTGATTAATCGTCGGCCCCGCAGCGACCGTATACGTCTGTAAACCGCACAATATCATCCTCGCCCAGATAATTGCCGGACTGTACTTCAATCACCTCCAGTGGCACCTTTCCCGGGTTGCTCAGGCGGTGCTTCTCGCCCACCGGAATGTAGGTGGACTGGTTCTCGGTCAGAATCATCTCGCGATCACCGCAAACCACGTGGGCGGTACCGGATACTACAATCCAGTGCTCGGCGCGGTGGTAGTGCATCTGTAGTGAGAGTTTCTGTCCTGGCTGGACGGTGATGCGCTTGACCTGGTAACGATGGCCAGCATCAATGGTATCGAAGTCGCCCCAAGGGCGGACAGTGTGGCTGTGACCGGAGTATTCTGGTCGGTTATTGGCTTTCAAATACTCCACTATCTCCTTGACCTTTTGCGTCTCGGATTTGTGTGCCACCAGAACAGCGTCCTTGGTTTCGACCACAACATGATCATCTAGTCCGATGGTTGCCACGTGCCGGTGGTGGGCATGGACCAGTGAATTGTGCGTGTTGTGCAGGCAGGTGTCACCGTAGGTTGCGTTGCCGTCGCTGTCCTGTGCGCTGGATTCCCAGAGAGACTGCCAGCTGCCAATGTCGCTCCAGCCCGCATCCATTGCCATTACGCAAGCGTTAAGGGTTTGCTCCATAATCGCATAGTCAATGGAGTTGTCACTGCACTGGCTGAACAGCGTTTTGTCGGGGCGGATAAAGTCCATGTCATGGCTGCCGGCATTCATTGCTGCCTTGCAGTGAGCAAAGATCTCGGGAGCGTGCTGCTCCAGTTCATGTAGATAGGTAGAGGCGCGGAACATGAACATGCCGCTGTTCCAGAGGTGCTCGCCGCCGGCGACATAGGCTGCGGCGGTCGCTGCATTGGGTTTTTCAGCGAAGGCGTCAATCTGAAACCCGTTGCCCCCCAGGGGTGTTCCAGTTTTTATGTAGCCGTAACCAGTTTCGGCCCGTGTAGGCGTGATGCCGAACGTGACCAAGCGCCCCTGTTCGGCCAGTGGCAGGGCTTCGGAAATGGCTTCGTGCAGTTCCTTGGGACGGGTAAAATGGTGGTCCGAGGCCAATACCAGCATCACAGTATCGTCGCCATGTTGTAGCAGAGTGAAGGCGGCCAGGGCAATGGCTGGAGCCGTGTTGCGCGAGCAGGGCTCAAGCACGGTAGCTAGCGAGGAAGTTTCGCTCAGGCGCAGCTGCTCCGCCACTAAAAAGCGGTATTTTTCGTTCGTGACGACTACAGGTTCTGCGTGTTCCAGGCCGCTCAGGCGGCCCAGCGTTTGTTGTAACAGGCTGGTGCCGGTGCCGTCCAGATCGAGAAACTGCTTGGGAAGGTTCTGACGCGACAGGGGCCATAGACGGCTCCCACTGCCGCCCGCCATGATTACCGGTGTAAACATTAATTAACTGTCCTGAGTTTCTGGAATCGCAGGGGATGCATTATCAATGAAGGCGGGCTGCTAGTCCACTGGTGGTCAAATGGGCGCTCTATTGGTCTGAGCGTCAGTATGCTAGTATTCGCGCCTGGATTTGTATTCGCTAATGACACTCGGGTCTCGGGGTTGAGCACTCGGCCAGCATAACCTGTATCAGACGCTTTGGAGTCACCCTCATGGAGAAAAAACGCACTGACCTGGAGGCGGTTCTGCATGCCTGCCGCTCCAGCTTTTTCAGTGTCGGGCTGTTCAGCATGTTTATAAACCTGCTTATGCTCGTGCCGGCATTTTATATGCTGCAGGTTTATGATCGCGTGGTGACCAGCGGCAGTGTGCCTACCTTGGTGATGCTGACGCTGGTGATGTTTCTGCTTATGGTGACAATGGGCGGGCTGGAATGGGTGCGCTCGCGCATTATGGTCAGAGTCAGCACCCGTATTGACAGCCTACTGGGTAGCCGTCTTTACAATGCCAGCTTCAAACAGGCACTTTACACTGGGGGCATGCAGGCCAATGCCCAGCCGCTGAGTGACCTGACCGGGTTACGCCAATTTCTGACCGGCAACGGTCTGTTCGCGTTTTTCGATGCGCCTTGGGTGCCAATCTATATCGCGATTATGTTCATGTTTCATCCCTGGTTCGGGGTGGTTGCCATTATCAGTGTACTTATTCTGACCACACTGGCCGTTATCAACGAGAAAGTGACTGGCAAGATATTGGCCGAGGCCAACAAGGAAAGCATGGGTGCCACCCAGTTCACCAACAAGAATCTGCGCAATGCGGAGGTGGTGGAGTCCATGGGGATGCTCGAGCGCATCCGCGACCGCTGGCAGGACAAGAACCGCAAGGTACTGGCGCTGCAGGGGATTGCCAGTGATCGCGCCGGTATTCTGACATCTATCTCTAAAACAACCCGTCTGATAGTACAGTCGTTGGTGCTGGGATTGGGGGCCTACCTGGCTATCCAGCAGGAAATTTCGCCTGGGCTTATGATTGCCGGCTCCATTTTGCTGGGGCGGGCACTGGCTCCCATCGACCAGATGATTGGTGTCTGGAAGCAGTTTGTAACGGCTCGGTCCCAGTATGAGCGCCTAAATGATGTACTGGGCCGAATTGCGGAAGATCCTGAACGAATGTCGTTGCCTGATCCCAGAGGTGAGCTGTTGGCGGAGAATGTTATGGTGTCCCCGCCCGGTAGCAAGACGCCCGTCGTGAAGGCAGTGTCGTTCAAGGTTGAAGCTGGGGAAATGGTCGGTATTGTGGGGCCAAGTGCGGCTGGTAAGTCGACACTGGCGCGGGCCCTGTTGGGTATCTGGCCGACGCTGGGCGGTAAAATACGCTTGGATGGTGCTGATATTTTCAGCTGGAAACGGGATGAGCTGGGGCCGCACATTGGCTACCTGCCGCAGGATATCGAGCTGTTTGAAGGCTCCATTAGTGAGAATATTGCCCGCTTTGGTGAGGTTGATGCAGAGGCTGTGGTCCGTGCTGCACAGATGGCCGGGGTGCACGAGATGATCCTGCGTTTGCCTGAAGGATATGACACGGTTATCGGGGCTTCAGGCGGCGCACTCTCAGGCGGTCAGCGACAACGTATTGGTCTGGCGCGGGCCCTTTACGGTAAACCGAAATTAGTGGTGCTGGATGAGCCCAATTCCAATTTGGACGACCAAGGCGAAGCGGCTCTGGCTGCTGCAATGAGTAATCTGAAGATGGCAGGCACAACGGTGTTCATTATTACCCACAGGGCCAGTGTGCTGTCTCAGGTTGAAAAGCTGATGGTGATGCGTGAAGGCACACTGGCCATGTTTGGTCCGCGTGACCAAGTGTTGGCGGATTTGAACAAGGCAGCGCGCAATGTTTCTGCGGTAAAGCCCGCATAAGGATTCTTGAGTATGAGTGCAGAAACCTTGAAAGCAATTCGCGACGGTCAGTTTGAACTGGATGTTTCGGATAAAAGACCCAAGCTGATCGGCTTGCTGATTTTGTTTGTGACCTTTGGCATGTTCGGTACCTGGGCAGCGGTGGCACCACTTGACAGTGCTGCGCTGGCACCAGGGGTAGTGACAGTGAAAACCTACCGCAAGACAATACAGCATTTGGAAGGTGGTATTGTGGAGGCCATTCACGTGCGAGATGGGGATCAAGTGGCAGAGGGCGATGTGCTGCTGGTGCTGGATGACACCCAGGCGCGTGCTGAGCTGGAAATTGTCCGTGGCCAACTCATTGCGGCTCGTGCACTGGAGGCGCGGCTGCAGGCTGAGCGTGACCAAAAGGGGAACGTGGCCTTCCCTGCGGCGTTTGACCTGAACGATCCGCGCGTGGCCGAGTCGGTGCAGAGTGAAGAGCAGGTGTTTCAGGCGCGGATGAATTCGCATCTGGGTGAAATCGACGTGCTGGAACAGAGAATGACTCAAATCTCGGAGCAGGTTCGCGGGCTGGAGTCAGTGATTCAAAGCAAGAAGGCATTGAAGGCATCGTTCAAGGATGAGGCCGCCGAGCTGGAAGAGCTGTTGAGTGAAGGTTTTGTAGATAAGCAGCGTCTGCGCGACTTGGAGCGGCGTGTGTCCGAGCTGGAGGGCGAAATTGCTGATCACCGTTCCTCCATTGCGCAGGCAAAAATGAAAAAAGGTGAAACCCGCTTGAGTATTCTGCAGCTTAAAAAGGACTTTCATACCGAGGTAGTGAACCAGCTGGCCGAGGTGCAGTCAAAGTTGTTTGATCTGAAAGAGCGTGAGCGTGCACTGGTAGATCGTGTTGAGCGTACACTTATTCGTGCACCCGAGACTGGTATGGTACTAGGTATGAAGGTGCATACCGTGGGTGGCGTGGTGCAATCGGGCGCTCCGATTCTGGATATTGTGCCGGCGGCTTCAGATCTGGTAGTGGAAGCGCAGGTGTCACCGATCGATATTGACCGGGTGAGTGCCGGTAAGCTGGCGGATATTCGTTTCAGTGCCTTCAAGTCGGCTACAACCCCCATTATTGAAGGGCAGGTAGAGCATATTTCGGCAGACCGCCTTACCAATGAAGAAAACGGCATGCCCTACTACTTGGCGCGCGTGGCGTTGACCGAAAAAGGGCGACGCGATCTGGGTGAGCTGGTGCTTGTGCCCGGTATGCCGGCTGAGGTATTGATCAATACCGGCGAGCGCACGCTGCTGGAGTACTT
Organism: Marinobacterium alkalitolerans; assembly: GCF_017776525.1. Lineage (GTDB taxonomy): Bacteria > Pseudomonadota > Gammaproteobacteria > Pseudomonadales > Balneatricaceae > Marinobacterium > Marinobacterium alkalitolerans. Next base: position 17,851 of record NZ_JACVEW010000023.1, on the reverse strand, counting down.
GGTGCAGCCGGCTACGAACGCTTTCGCACGCTCATTCATAGAGGACTGACTTGCATGCAAACCTTTGTCGCCCTGGTGAAAGGCATTACATTCTCGTTGGTCGTGCTGGCAGGTCAGGTGGCGGTTGCGGAAACAGTAGGCAGTAAAACAGCCGAGCCTGAGTCGGTCGCCGCGTCGGATCTACTTGCACTTTATCAGCAGGCTCAATCCCGTGATCCACGCGTGCTGATTGCAGAGTCTGCGGCGCGTCGTGCCGGCTACCAGAATCGCGAGGCATTGGGGCAATTGTTGCCACAGGTCAGTGCCGATGTGCGGCTGACACGTACCCATTACACCAATACGCGACAGGAAACTTATTACAACGGTGAACGATATTCTGTGTCCATTAGCCAAGTGCTCTTTGACGCCTCGGTCTGGCAGAGTTATCAACGCTCGCGGTCGCTGAGAGAGCAGTATCAGGCAAAAAGCCTGAGTGATATCCAAGGGGTTGCTGCTGATCTGGCACAGCGTTACTTCGATGTTCTGGCGGCTCAGGATTCGCTGACGTTGATTCAGGCAGAGAAGCGCGTAGTGGTGCGTAGCCTTGAGCGTATTAAGTCATTGCTGGCGCGTCAGTTGGCTTCCTTGCCGGAAAAGCTGGAAGTTGAGGCGCGGCTGGATCGATTGGTTTCTGACGAAATCGAAGCTGAAAATCGAATCCGGGTCGCAAGAGAAGCACTGAGTGAAGTGGTGGGACGGGCCGTGTATGAGCGGCTGGAGCGGCTGACTGAAACGCCAGACATCTCTGGATTTGAGTTACGTGATTATGCCTACTGGCGGGAGCAGGCACTGACTGGGAGTCCGCTTATTCAGGCCCGTGCTGCCGCTGTCGAGGCTAAGCGACGAGAGAAAAAAGGTGAACTTGGTAATCATTTACCCAAGGTGACTCTGCAACTGAGCAGCCAGAGAAGTAACATCGGCTATGAAAATTCGCTTTCGGGTGAGACAGAGTCCAATGTGGCTTCTCTGAACGTGCAAATCCCCATTTTTTCTGGTGGTTCAACTCAGGCTCGTGTGAACGCTGCTTATGAAAGTTTAGTTATTGCCCGTCAGGAGCTGGAGCAGACCAAGAGGGGGGTCTTGCGCGAAATTAAAACGGCATATTTGAATACTGAGTCGTCTTTGGCGAGAATGCGTGCGTCAGAGCGTGCTCTTCAGTCAGCGATCAAGGCACGTGAGGCAGCTGAGAAAAGCTTTTCGTACGGTATGAATAATGTTGTGGATGTGTTGGATCGTACTCGCGAGCAATACAGTGCGCATCGAGACCTGCTTGAAGCACGCTACAGTTTTTTCTTGAGCTATGTTGTGCTTAAGCGCTGGACCGGTGATTTGCAAGAGTCGGACTTGGCGCAAATAAATGAACTACTGGTAATTAATGAACCTCAGTACACAGCTGTTGGTGTGACTGGTCAATGACGTGAAAATACTCCACCTCTACAAGTCTGCCCCCCCAGAGGATATGGGGGGGGTGGCGACATTTATTTCAGCGTTGGCACGATGTACCTCCAGTAAGGCAAACTTTCATAGAGTTCTTGTCTTTACTCGAGAGAAGCAGCTTCGTGTTGAATGTTGGCCTTGCGGTACAGAAGTGTTTTTCTGTCCCATGTGGTTTCAGGTGGCATCAATGCCTGTGGGACCTGCCTATCTTAAGAAGTTTTGGCAGCTGTTGGACTGGGCTGATGTACTGCACTTTCATTACCCTTTTCCTTTGCAGGATCTGATTTATCTTGGTGCACGTTTAATACGAAAAATGCCACCGGCAGTCGTTACCTACCATAGCGATATTATTCGTCAGCGCTGGTTCCGGCATTTTTATTTTCCTATGGCAAAGTGTTTCTTGAAAACGGTTGAATATGTGGTGGCAACGTCACCTCAATATTTAAGCACTAGCCATATGCTACAACACATTGATGCCGTAGAAATTATTCCGCTAGGCATTAGTGAGGCGCATTATCCTAGTGTTTCTGAAGAGCGACAACGGTACTATGAGAGACGGATTGGAAAAGGTTTTTTTCTTTTTCTAGGTGCGTTGCGGTATTACAAAGGACTTGACTGGCTGGTTGATGCTGCTCGCCTGACAGGGCTGCCAGTTGTAATTGCAGGTGGTGGCCAGATGTCCAACAACTTGGCTGAGCGTGCGAGAGGGGTTTCAAACCTCTACCTTTTGGGTGAAGTTGATGAAGTTGACAAAATAGCTTTGCTCAGCTTGGCAAAAGCCTTCGTTTTTCCATCTCATTTGCGCTCGGAGGCTTTTGGTATAAGCCTTTTAGAGGCCCAAATGATGAATCTGCCACTGATTACTTGCGAAATAGGCACCGGAACCAGCTATGTAAACCGGCATAAAGTAACAGGGCTGGTAGTGCCACCAGAGGATGCAACTGCTATCGGGGAGGCTATGGTTTTTTTGGCATCTAACTCGGATGTATGTAAAAGCATGGGGGCAGCAGCCTACGCTCGATACAAAGCGATGTTCACTGCGGAACAAATGTCAGAGCGCTATTTGGGCCTTTATAGTCGTGCCTTCTGTTGATTACAGAAGGCTATACTTTTTGCTGTCGGTCAGCATTGTCACAACACAACCAGACAAAGGGCTCTCCCCGTTTCCTCAGACGGTTTCATGTACGCTGTGGTGGGTACTCTTGGCTTTTAAGTGCCAAGGAGGTTATCCACATGCCTCTAGTGTAAGCTTCAGGGTCTTGAATAGGTGTACGTTTGAGGCTGAGGCGTATCGCCTGTTTTGAGGTAAATTTCAGCTTATTATCGCTCTGCGCGAATCGTATTAGATCTGATTCTGTGGCAAGTGTATACTGGAGATCCAGCCGTCAGCAGATAGCTGGCTTCTCAGTACTCAGGACCGGGTACTTTTTCGCCCTGCCTTCCAGTTCCCCGGAGGGCAGGGCGAACCTCTTTTTACAGTTTGTTCAGCATGCGCTCATGCTGGGCCTGAATCTCTGCATCCGGTTCGGCACCCATCTTGGATACCACCAGAATGGCGATGGTGGCAAAGATGATGCCCGGAACGATTTCATACATGTCGAACAGGCCGCCTGAGAGCTGCTTCCAGATCACAACGGTCACCGCACCCACCACGATACCGGCCAGCGCGCCGTTGCGCGTCATGTTTTTCCAGTACAGGCTGATGAGCAGGGCCGGACCAAAGGCGGCACCGAAGCCTGCCCAGGCGTAGGACACCAGGCCCAGTACGGTGCTGTCCGGATCAAAGGCGAGGAACATGGCAACCAGTGACAGACCGATAACGGCAACGCGACCCACCATGACGATCTCTTTCTGGGAAGCGTCCTTGCGGAACAGTTGCTTGTAGAAGTCTTCCGCCAGCGCAGAAGAGGATACCAGCAGCTGGGAGTCAGCCGTACTCATGATGGCAGCCAGAATGGCGGCCAGCAGGATACCGGCGATGACCGGGTGGAAGATGGCGTTTACCAGCAGCATGAAGATGGTTTCACCGTCTTCCAGTTTGCCGCCCATCTGGGTTTCGACAAACATCATGCCTGCCAGGCCGACCAGCATGGCGCCTGCCATGGACAGGCCGCTCCAGCCAACTGCAATGCGGCGGGCAGTGGGGATGTCATCGTTGCTGCGACAGGCTGCGAAACGCGCCAGGATATGCGGCTGGCCGAAATAGCCCAGACCCCAGGCCGCCAGCGATACGATGGCAATGAAGCCCAGCGGGTCGCCGTCGGTGTTGTTGAAGATGGTCAGCAGTTCCGGGTTCTTGGCTTCAACAGCACCCCACATGGCGCTGAAACCACCGTCTGCCTGAATAGCTGCGATCGGTACGATCAGCAGTGCAGCAGCCATCAGCAGGCCCTGTACCAGGTCGGTCCAGGATACCGCGAGGAAGCCGCCGAACAGGGTGTAGGAGACGATACAGATGGTGCCGACAATCAATGCGGTGGTGTATTCAAGGCCGAAGACGGTCTCGAACAGCTTGCCGCCGGCAACCAGACCGGAGCTGGTGTAGAACAGGAAGAACAGCAGGATAAAGAAGGCAGAGATGACCTGCAGCATGCGAGAGTTGTCGCGGAAGCGGTTGGCAAAATACTCTGGCAGTGTCAGTGCATCACCGGCTTCAATGCTGTAGGTGCGCAGGCGCTTGGCGGTAAACATCCAGTTGGCCCAGGTACCCAGCAGCAGACCACCGGCCAGCCAGATCGCTTCCATGCCGGAACCGAATGCATAGCCCGGAAGGCCCAGCAGCAGCCAGCCACTCATGTCAGAGGCGCCGGCCGAAAGCGCGGCGGGCCAGGGCCCGAGTGAGCGGCCACCCAGGAAGTAGTCGGAAGAACTGGCCGTGCGCTGGTATGCAATCACACCGATGGCCAACATCATAATCAGGTATACGATGAAGGTCCCGTATACCGCGTAGTTGTTTTCAATCATGCAATAAGCCTCTCTGCAAACCCCTCTTGGGGAAGTGTTATTGTGCGCCTGCTCCGTGCATGGATTCAGAGACGCCGAAACAGGTCGACAATGAAAGAGTGCACCTTATGGGGGCATCTCGATCACTTCAAGTTAGACGGTCCGGCTGCCCAGCTCAAGCAGGGTTGCGTTACCGCCGACAGCAGTCGTGTTAATGGTGCGCGTCTTTTCCGTCACCAGTCGCAGCAGAAAGTCTGCGCTGGTCAGCAGCGGGTAGTGCTGCAGGTCCGTTTCGGCTACCAGCTGGATCAGAACGCCGTCCTGATCGGCCAGAGCGCGGTTGAGTTCGATCTCACGAGCCGGTGTACAGCTGGTGATCACCAGTCGCAGATCGTTCAGTTTCAGTAGCTCGGACTCGGGGGTGTCCGTATCCAGGGCGAGCATGGCGCGGGGAACGCCTGCCTGGTACAGCGCTTCAACCAGCGCCGTAAGCCACTGATCCTTGCCTTCCCGGTGCAGGACTACGGCGTTGCCGCAGGCCAGCGCAGCAATTGTCTGACATGCCAGCAGCGTTTCCGTGCTGTCGGCAGTGCCTAGTACAAGTGCTACGCCTCGACCGGTCAGGTAAAGCTCGTTGGATTCGCCGGTAGGGCCCGGCATCTCCAGTGTCTCGCCCAGAGGGCGAGCATCATCCAGTATCTGTTGTGCCAGCTGCCGGGTCAGTGCGGCTTCGGCATGGGCCGGCAGGTGTTCCAGTGCGTCCAGAAGCCGGTCACAGCGATCGGCAAATCCGCGACGGTTCCAGGCTTCCCAGATGGCGTTGGCCTGAATGTCCTGCATATTGGAGTGCTGCATGATTAACCCTCCACCTTGTCTTGACGGGGTTTGGCCGGCTGCAGGCGGGTGAAGCGCAGCAGGTAGTGCGGGCCACCCGCCTTGGGACCGGTGCCGGACAGACCCTGGCCACCAAAGGGCTGAACACCCACGGTGGCCCCAACCTGGTTGCGGTTGATATAGGTGTTGCCCACGCGGGCACGGGCTTCAATGTGGGCTGCCGTGCCTTCGTTACGGCTGTGAATGCCCAGTGTCAGTCCGTAGCCGCAGCGATTGATCTGGTCGACCAGAGCATCCAGATCACGCGCCTCGTAGCGCACCAGATGCATGATGGGACCAAACTGTTCGCGCCCAAGGCGTTCGATGGAATCAATCTCAAACGCGGTCGGCGGTACAAAGGTCCCCTGCTCGGCGTCCGCATGCAGCGGGGTCTGGGCCAGCAATTGGGCATGTGACTGCATCTGCTCGATATACTGCAACAGCCCCTGCTGGGCATCGGTATCGATCACCGGCCCTACATCGGTGCTGTGCAGGCAGGGATTGCCGGTTTTCAGCTCGGCCATCGCGCCCTGCAGCAGGTCAATGATGCGATCCGCGATATCGGACTGTACACAGAGCACCCTCAGCGCAGAGCAGCGCTGGCCGGCCGATGCAAAGGCGGACTGAACGGCATCCTTGATCACCTGCTCGGGCAGCGATGTCGAGTCGATGATCATGGCGTTCTGGCCGCCGGTTTCCGCAATCAGAGGGACAGGGGCGCAGTCACGCGCGGCCAGAGCCCGACTGATGACACGGGCGGTCTCCGTAGAACCGGTAAAGGCCACGCCAGCGATGCGTGGGTCTGAGGTGAGCGGTCCGCCGACTTCGCCACCCCGGCCGGGGAGCAGCTGAATGGCACTGGCCGGAACACCGGCCTCCAGCATGAGTTCGATCGCGCGGGTGGCGATCAGGCTGGTCTGCTCGGCCGGCTTGGCGACAACCGTGTTGCCCGCTGCCAGCGCCGCCGTCACCTGGCCCAAAAAGATGGCCAGCGGGAAGTTCCAGGGGCTGATGCAAACGAACACGCCGCGGCCATCGCGCATCAGCGTATGCTGCTCGCCATCGGCCAGCAGGCGTGTGTGTGTGGTGGTGAACAGCTCGTTGGCTCTCAGGGCGTAGTAACGGCAGAAGTCGACTGCTTCACGCACCTCATCAATGCCGTCCTGAATGGTTTTGCCGGCTTCCTGATGGCAGAGCGCGACCAGTTCGTCGAGGTTCTCTTCCAGCAGATCGCCCAGTCGCATCAAAGACTGGGTGCGAATGCCAACGGGGGTGGTATGCCAGCTGTCAAACCCGGCGCTGGCGGCTTCGATTGCGCGTTGCGCCAGTTCGGCATCGGCAAACTGTACCTCACCGGTCAGGTGGCGCTGATCGTAAGGGGCACGTACCTCAACCCGCTTGCCGGTTTCGATGGCTTCGCCATTGATGATCGGTGCGCCCTGCCACTGATGTGTCAGCCAGTGGTTCACCTTCTGGCTGAAGGGTGTCCATTCGCTGTCGATGTCGATATTGGGGCCGCGGGAGTTGAGCCGTTCGGCACCGTAAATATCGCGTGGCAGCGGGATGTGCGGGTTATGCAGCGGTGTGCGCTTGCTCAGTGTCAGCCAGGGGTGTTCCGTCAGATCGCTGATGGGACAGCGGGCGTCCACCAGGCGGTGCACGAACGAGCTGTTGGCGCCGTTTTCCAGCAGACGGCGTACCAGATACGGCAGCAGGTCCTTGTGGTTGCCGACCGGTGCGTAGATGCGCACTGGAACGCCAGCCTGCTCCAGCACGCGGTCATAGAGCGCATCACCCATCCCGTGCAGACGCTGGAACTCGAACTGCTGATGTTCGGCTTCCGTCATGATGGTGGCCACGGTGTGGGCGTTATGGCTGGCAAACTGTGGCCATATCAGTCCCTTGATGTGGCTGCTCAGCAGGAAACGGGCGCAGGCCAGATAGGATACGTCGGTTGCTTCCTTGCGGGTAAATACCGGGTAACCGTCCAGCCCCTTCTGTTGGCAGAGCTTGATTTCGGAGTCCCAGTAGGCCCCTTTGACCAGGCGCACCGGGATCAGGTCGCCCTGCTGCTTCGCCAGTGCTGCCAGCCAGATCAGGACGGGTAGCGCGCGCTTGGAGTAGGCCTGTACAACCAGACCGAAGCCGCCCCAGCCCTGACAATCCGGGTGTTGATACAGCTGCTCAAACAGTTGCAGGGACAGCTCAAGGCGGTCGGCTTCTTCGGCGTCGATGGTGATGGCCACATCCAGCGCACGGGCCTGTCGGATCAGCTTGAGTACGGTCTGGAACAGCTCATCCATCACCTGTTTTTCCTGACCCGGCTCGTAACGGGGGTGCAGGGCAGACAGCTTGATGGAAACGCTGGGCTTGGGGCCGGTGCCTTTCTTGTCCTGGTAGTTGCCGACAAAGTCGATGGCGCGGCTGTAGTCGTCCAGATACTTGGCCGCATCGGTGCGTGTCAGAGCCGCTTCACCGAGCATGTCGAATGAATAGGTATAGCCTTTCTGGCGTGACTCGGTGCCGCGCTTCATCGCTTCGTTGATGTCGCGTCCGAGTACGAACTGGTGGCCCATGATTTTCATCGCCTGCTGCATGACGCGGCGGATCATCGGCTCGCCCAGGCGATTGACGAGGCGGTTGATGACGCTGGACGGGGTGCCGTCCTCGCGCTCGTCCATGGTGACCACCTTGCCGGTCAGCAGCAGGCCCCAGGTGGAGGCGTTGACCAGCAGGGAGTCGGAATGTTTCAGGTGGCTTTTCCAGTCGGCGACGCTGAGCTTGTCGCGGATCAGGGCATCGGCGGTCTCGGCATCGGGCACGCGCATCAGGGCTTCGGCCAGGCACATCAGCAGAATGCCTTCGCGGGTATCGAGGCTGTACTCCAGCAACAGCGCATCGATCATGTGGATGGCGCCGTCATCGGCACGTACCTGCTCGATCAGGCGGGTTGCGCAGGACTCGGCGGCCTCCACCTGTTCCTCGGTGGACTCGGCCAGCGCCATCAGTTCCCTGAGCCAGCGGCTCTCGTCAATGGCGTAAAGCGGTGAGATCTGTTCCCATAGCGCCGTCAATGGCTGCTCGATCAGTCCCGGATGCAGTGCATCGATCGCTTTAAACATAGACTTATCCTCAACTCGTCCGCAGGGGTCATGCTGCCGCTGAAGGGCAGGGTGGCACCTGGGGTTAGTGCTGGTTCAGAGAGCCGAATTGCCCACTGAATCAACATTTAATAACAGCCGTTGCGGAGTGGTCTTGTCAGTTACTACGAATCTTTTGCAGGATCCTCCGGTGCAAGGGTTCCCCGCTGACGGCGGAACTGGGCCGGCGACATGTCGAACCGCTGGCGGAAGGCGCGGGTGAGCGCGCTTTGGTTACAGAAACCGAAGCGGCCGGCCAGCTGCGCAATGGAGTCGGGCGCATGGGTCAGCGCCTGACGCAGCGCCTGCAGGCGGCGTTCGTTCACATATTGGAGCGGCGTCATGCCGGTCTGGTCCCGGAAGCGGGCATAGAACTGGCTGTCGCCGAGGCAGAACAGGCCTGCCAGCTCGCTGACGGGGATGCGTCGATCCATGTGCAGATCGATATAGTCGTTCAGAATTTCCAGGTTCAACTGTCCCTGAGGGCGGGCTGGCTGTTGTGGTCCCAGCTGGCGCTGGAGCGCACAGAGCAGCGTGTTACTGCAGGCTTCCTGCAGAATGGGGTCATGCGGGTTGTGATCGATCTCGCGGCTGAGCGAACGCAGCAGGAGCTGAAGCTCGGCCGGGCAGTGGAAATAGGAGGCGCGGTCAAACAACCGGTCGATACGTTCCTGTTGCAGGCGGTCATGGCTTTCGGTTGGCAAGTCCAGTACCAGAATGCGGTTGTCCCCCAGTCCACTGAAAATATGGTCGGTTGAGCAGGGAACGAGGCAGCCATGCCCGATGCGGACTTCACGGCTGCGGCCGACCAGTTCAAAGGCGGTATCGCCCTCAAGACCAAACACCAGTTGATGAAACTGATGGTCATGCTGGTCGGCGGATGTGGGCAAACTGACAACTTTGGTGCTGCGCGTCATGACGTAGGGTCACCGGTTTCTTATTGTGAGTTAACCTTAGACCACGAATTATACAGTGCAAGCGCGTTGATGTGATCATCCGCAGCGCAATCAGGCGCGTTAGCGGGTACAATATCGCCAACTCAAACTTACCAACAGGATAGATGGCGAGATGGCTGAACTGAAAAACGATCGCTTCCTGCGCGCCCTCATGCGCGAACCGGTGGATGTCACCCCCGTATGGATGATGCGCCAGGCAGGACGCTACCTGCCGGAGTACCGTGAAACCCGTGCCCAGGCCGGTGATTTCCTGAGTCTGTGCAAAAACCGGGAACTGGCCTGCGAGGTGACGCTGCAGCCGCTGGAACGTTACGATCTGGATGCGGCCATCCTGTTTTCCGACATCCTGACCATTCCGGACGCCATGGGCCTTGGTCTGTACTTTGAACAGGGCGAAGGGCCCAAGTTCGAGAAGGTCGTCCGTACAGAGAAGGATGTGGATGCTCTGCCGGTGCCGGATGCAGCGACTGATCTTGACTACGTCATGGCGGCGGTCAGCGAGATTCGTGGTGCTTTGTCCGGTCGCGTGCCGCTGATCGGTTTTTCCGGCAGCCCCTGGACACTGGCGACCTACATGGTCGAGGGCGGTTCCAGCAAGGATTTCCGCCATATCAAACAGATGATGTATGCCACCCCCGAGGTCATGCATGCGCTGCTGGACAAGCTGGCACAGTCCGTCACCGGCTATCTGAACGAGCAGATTCGCAGTGGAGCCCAGGCGGTGCAGATCTTCGACACCTGGGGCGGTGTGCTGAGCGGCCCCATGTATCAGGAGTTCTCGCTCAAGTACATGCAGCAGATTGTATCCGGTCTGATTCGTGAGCACGAAGGTCGCCGCGTACCGGTGATTCTGTTCACCAAGAATGGTGGCCAGTGGCTGGAAGTGATGGCCGAGGCCGGAGCTGATGCACTGGGGCTGGACTGGACCACCAACATCGATGATGCCCGTCGCCGGGTGGGCGATCGCGTGGCCCTGCAGGGCAATATGGATCCGAGTGTACTTTATGCACCGGCCGAACGCATTCGTGCTGAAGTGGCGGATATCCTGGCGCGATTCGGCAGTGGCAATGGCCATGTGTTCAACCTGGGCCACGGCATTCATCAGTTTGTGGACCCGGAAAGTGCCAAGGTGTTTGTGGATGCGGTGCATGAACTGAGCGCCCAGTACCACCGTTAATGCGTTTGCCGGCTCATGACATCCCTGAGCCTGACAGGCAGAGGATTCTCTGCCTGTGCTGTTGTATGGATTGATATATGAAAAAACTGTCCAACCTGTTCTCCAACAACCAGAGCTGGTCTGACCGGATTTACAATCAGGATCCGTCGTTCTTCTCGACGCTGGCCTCACAGCAGGATCCGGACTACCTGTGGATCGGCTGTTCCGACAGCCGTGTGCCGGCTAATGAGATCGTTGACCTGCTGCCCGGAGAGCTGTTTGTACACCGTAATGTGTCCAATATCGTGGTGCATACGGACATGAACTGCCTGTCGGTGTTGCAGTACGCCGTCGAAGTGTTGAAGGTCAAGCATGTGATGGTGGTCGGCCACTACGGGTGTGGCGGTGTGCGCGCAGCACTGGATCAGAAGTCACACGGCCTGATCGACAACTGGTTGCGTAACATCCGCGACGTGTATGCCAAGCACCGTCATCTGATCGGGCCCTGGCAGGATACCCCGGCACAGGTGGACCTGATGTGTGAGCTGAACGCGGTAGAGCAGGCCTATAACGTGTGCAATACCACGGTGGTGCAGGATGCCTGGGCCCGGGGGCAGGAGCTGAGCATCCACGGCTGGGTCTACAGCCTCAAGAATGGCCGTCTGACCGACCTGGAGTTCTGTGCCGACAATGCAGAATCGGCCGAAACGGAGCTGCAACAGGCGATCGCACGCGTGGAATCCAGTCGCGCCGCAAGCTGATCCTTTTCATGGCCCGAAAGCCCCTCCTGCAGGGGCTTTTTTGTTGTCAGAATCCCAGCAACAGCGTCATGGCACTGCCCCCGGCCAGCAGCAGCCCGAACAGCAGGGCCCCCAGCGCCAGTGGCTGCCAGCCCGCTGCCCGGATGGCGCTGGGCCTGGTGGCAAAGCCCAGCGCGGCCATGGCCATGGCCAGGCATAATTGATCCAGCCGGTGCAGCCATTCCAGCAGCGCGGGCGGTATCAGGTTGAGACTGTTGACCACTGGCAGCAGCAGGAACACCAGCGCAAACCAGGGTATAGGCAGAGTTCGCTGCTGGAAGCCCTCACCTGCTTTCGGTTCCTTCCCCAGCAACTGGCTCAGCACCAGCAGGACCGGCACCAGCAGCATCACCCGCATCAGCTTGGTTACTACTGCGGTATGGGCCGCCTCGGCCGGCAGGGTTGCGGCAACGGCCGTCACCTGTGCGACCTCGTGCGTGGTTGCGCCCACCAGACGCCCGAAGGCATGCGCGTTGCTGTTCAGCAGGTTGTGGACCCAGTCCTGCGTAAACAGCCAGGGGTAGAGCAGCATGGCGGCGCTGCCAAAGAGTACAACAGTGGCAATGGCCACCGGCACGGCCTGTTGGCGGGCCCGGATTGTAGGGGCGCTGGCCAGTACGGCGGCAGCCCCGCAGATGGCACTTCCGGCACCGATCAGCACGGCCGTCCGGCGATCCAGCCCGAGCCAGCGGGTGCCGGCCCAGGCGGCGGCTGCGAGAATACCGATCACCATGACCAGATCGATCAGTAGGGCCGACAGTCCCGCCGCCTGCAGGTCGTCGAGGCTGATACGCAAGCCGTAGAGAATGATACCGGTCCGCAGCAGGTAGTGGCGACTGAACTGCAGTCCGGGTTCAAGCAAACGCGCTGTGTGAGCACCGAACAGATGTCCGCTCAGCATGCCCAGTACCATGGCGAGCGTGAGTGGGCCCATGACGGCCAGGCCGGTTAAAGGGAGCTGTGCCAGCAGTATGGCCGCGAGGCTCAAGCCCAGTGTGAGTAGAATGCCCGCGATCAGGGGGCGGGCTGAGATTGGCCCTGTCATGTTGGCACCTCCGTGAGAACAGGGGTGCACTCTAATGAATTGGCTTATAATATAAAAACGGATTAATTTGGTAATATTTACCTGTTTTACAGGTTAATTAGGCAGAATATTGAGGCCTGCATGCTATCTCTGCGCCAGTTGGAAGTGTTTCTTGCCGTCATCGAAACCGGTTCGACGACTGCGGCGGCACACGCGGTTGCTCTGTCTCAGTCGGCTGCCAGCAATGCCCTGACTGAACTGGAAAACCGGCTGGGGGAGAAGCTTTTTGACCGGGTAGGCAAGCGGCTGCTGCTGAACGCCAGCGGCCGAGCCCTGCAATCGCGTGCACGGATACTGCTGGCACAGGCTCGAGAGGCTGAGACCCTGTTTCAGCAGGGCGGCGGGCGGTTGAAGGTCGGGGCCAGTACCACCATCGGCAACTATCTGCTGCCGCGCCTTCTGGGCAAGTCGGCAGCCGAGCTTCCCTGTGAGCGTATCGAGATCGCCAACACCGATGATATTGCCGAGCGCATGCTCAGGTTTGAACTGGACCTGGGGCTGATTGAGGGGCGTACTCTGCACCCGGATCTCGTCATGACACCCTGGCGGCAGGACGAGATGGTGATCGTGGCAGTACCGGGCTTTTCGGGCCGTACACTGGCTCAGCTGCCCTGGATCATGCGAGAAGTCGGTTCGGGTACGCGCAGCGTAGTGGAGCGGGAGTTGCTCGATACGTTGGGTAATATTCAGCCGGTGCTGGAGCTTGGCAGCTCAGAAGCGATTCATAATGCCGTCCGCGCCGGTATCGGGGTGAGCTGTCTGTCGCGGCATGTGGTGGAGCAATCGTTGCAAACGGGGGAGCTGCAGGTGCTGGCGCCGGATCATGCCATCCGGCGCCAACTGTATCTGCTGCGCCACCGGCAGCGGCCGGATACCGCTGCGGTGGCACGTTTTCTTGCGCTCTGTCCGCCCGATCAGGCAGAGGCTTTGGACAGGGCCTGATCCAGGTCGGCCATCAGATCGTCCACGTGCTCAATACCGATCGACAGACGGACCATTTCCGGCGAAACGCCCGCTGACTTGAGCTCCTCATCGTTCAGCTGGCGGTGAGTTGTTTCGGCCGGGATAGAGGCCAGCGACTTGCAGTCACCGATGTTGACCAGACGCAGGAAGACCTCCAGTGCATCGTAGAAGCGACGAGTGCCCTCGCGGCCGGACTTGAGGCCGAAGCTCAGGATGCCGGAGGCCTTGCCGTCCATGTACTTCTGCGCCAGTGCGTGATCCTTGTGGCTGCTGAGGCCCGCGTAGTTGACCCAGGTAACTTCGGGATGGTTTTCCAGGTACTCGGCCACTTTTTGCGTGTTCTCGCAAATACGCTCCATGCGCAGCGACAGGGTTTCCAGCCCCTGCATCAGCATGAAGGCGTTCATCGGCGACAGGGCGGCGCCCATGTTGCGCAGTGGCACGACGCGTGCACGGCCAATGAAAGCGGCCGGGCCAAAGGCTTCGGTATAGATGACACCGTGATAGGACACATCCGGCTCGTTCAGCAGCGGGAAGCGTTCCTTGTTTTCGGCCCAGGGGAAGTTGCCTGAATCCACGATGACACCGCCAATGGTCGTGCCGTGACCGCCGATATACTTGGTCGCCGCAGTGACCACGATATCGGCGCCCTGCTCAATCGGACGCCAGAGGGCAGGGCTGGGAACGGTGTTATCTACCACCAGCGGAACACCGTGACGGTGGGCGATTTCAGCCAGCTTTTCAATATCGGCAATGCCGCCGGACGGGTTGCCGACGGATTCGCAGTAGATCGCCTTGGTATTAGCATCGATCTTGCTTTCGATACCGGCAAAGTCGTCCTTCTGGGCGAAACGGACTTCCAGTCCCTGGCGCGGCAGCGTATGGGCGAACAGGTTGTAGGTGCCGCCATAGAGTTCGCTGGTGGAGATGATGTTGTCACCCGCTTCGGCCAGCGTCTGGATGGTATAGGTGATCGCCGCCATGCCCGAGGCCACGGCCAGGGCTGCAACACCGCCTTCCATTGCCGCCACGCGCTTTTCCAGCACGTCATTGGTCGGGTTCATGATGCGGCTGTAGATGTTGCCCTGTACCTTGAGGTCAAACAGGTCAGCACCGTGCTGAGCATCATCAAAGGTATAGGACGTGGTCTGGTAGATGGGGACTGCCGCGGAGTTGGTGGTCGGGTCGACTTCATAGCCGGCATGCAGCGCAAGTGTTTCCAGTTTCATCGGGGTTGATTCCTTGTTGTTTTGATAAGGCGCAGCGCCGGGGCTGAGGCTGACCCGGGCCGTCACCGCTTGCTACAATCGATTCCTGCGAACAGATGCTCAGTGTAAACCCTAACGCTTCAGGAGACACCCCGATGGCCAAATCCAAAACTGCTTTTGTCTGCAATGATTGCGGGGCCGACTACCGCAAGTGGCAAGGGCAGTGCAGTGCCTGCGGGGCCTGGAATACGATCACCGAGGTACGGCTGGGCTCGGATGCCGGGGGCGTACGCAGCGCCCGCTTCGAGGGGTATGCCGGTGGCGCCGGTACTCAGAAGAAAGTCGTGACACTCAGTGAAGTGGCGCTGGAAGAGATGCCGCGGTTTACCAGCGGCAGCGCTGAACTGGATCGCGTGCTGGGGGGCGGTCTGGTGCCGGGGTCGGCCGTGCTGATCGGCGGTCATCCGGGGGCCGGCAAGAGTACCCTGCTGCTACAAACCATGTGTCATCTGGCGGCCCAGATGCCGGCGCTCTACATCACGGGTGAGGAATCGCTGCAGCAGGTGGCGATGCGGGCAGCACGACTGGGGTTGAAGGCAGATCAGCTGCAGATGCTGTCGGAAACCTCGGTGGAAACGATCTGTGATCTGGCCAATGAGCTTAAGCCCAGGGTCATGGTGATCGACTCCATTCAGGTGATGCACGTGGCCGATGTGCAGTCGGCGCCGGGGTCGGTGTCCCAGGTGCGCGAAAGCGCCGCGTTTCTGACCCGTTTTGCCAAGCAGACGGGCACGGTGCTGTTTCTGGTGGGGCATGTCACCAAGGATGGGTCGCTGGCCGGCCCCAAGGTGCTGGAGCACATGATCGACTGTTCGCTGCAGCTGGAAGGGTCTTCGGACAGCCGCTTCCGCACCCTGCGCAGCCACAAGAACCGTTTCGGCGCGGTCAACGAGCTGGGGGTGTTCGCCATGTTGGAAAATGGGCTCAAGGAGGTGAAGAACCCCAGCTCCATCTTCCTCAGTCGCGGCAGCGAACCCAGTCCCGGCAGCGTCGTCATGGTGGTCTGGGAAGGGACACGGCCGTTGCTGGTGGAGCTGCAGGCGCTAGTAGATGAATCGCATCTGTCCAACCCGCGACGTGTGACGGTGGGGCTGGAGCAGAACCGGCTGGCCATGCTGTTGGCGGTTCTGAACCGACATGGCGGCCTGATGACCGGTGATCAGGATGTGTTCGTCAACGTGGTCGGGGGCGTCAAGGTACTGGAAACCAGTGCCGACCTGGCGCTGTTGCTGGCGGTGGTATCCAGCTTCCGCAACATGGCGTTATCACAGGCGCTGATGGTGTTTGGAGAAGTAGGGCTGTCCGGTGAGATTCGCCCGGTACCCAACGGTCAGGAGCGGATCCGCGAGGCGTCCAAGCACGGCTTCAAACGTGCTATTGTTCCGGTTGCGAATGTGCCCCGAGAGCCGGTGCCGGGAATGGAAGTGGTGGGCGTCAAGACGTTGTCGGAAGCGCTGGACGCCATCTGAATCAGAGGTCGGCGTCGATCAGCTGTTCCAGCTCACGCTCAAGCAGACTTTCATCACCCAGATTCAGCTCCACCAGGCGGCGCAGGTGCGTGATGCTGTCGATATCCATCTCTTCCGCCGTGAAACCATAGTAGGGCGGCTCGCTGTGTGTCAGGATGGCCGGGATATCGATCAGGATATCGTTGGCCAGGTACAGATGCAGATGGGCCATGTCGCCCACACCGATCGGCAGGTCGGTTTCTGACTCGACCAGCGTGCCGCGCAGGGATATATCGATCAGCTTTACCACGGCGCTGCCTGAAGGACTGTGCAGCTCACACTCGGCATCAAAGGGAATGCGGGTAAAGCGGCGGCGTTCATTATCGTTGTTCACGCTGACACTCCTGACTGTGCTCTATGGACTAGATAGTATTACACTCCAGGCATAGTGGAAACAGCCTGAGCCAGGTCAATACACCCAAAGGTCAGCTGGTCTAAGTTGGTCGGCTTGGGAGTGCATTCACCGGAGTAGACATGTGGGAAGTAATGAATGATCTGTTAGCCGCCAGGCGGCATTCGCGTTATTTCAACCATACACGCAGTTATCACCTGTTTACCCGGGTTCGTCTGATCGCCTGGCTGCTGATGGTATTGCAAAGTGGCTGGATTCTGATCGACTGGCTGCTCTTGCCCGGTGAGGTCAGTACCACCATTGCCTATGCGCGACTGACCGCCAGTGGCTGCTGTCTGTTGCTGGGGCTTTGGTTCTCGCACCCCTATCGACTGGAAGTTTCCCTCATTCGACTGTTGCTGCTGGTGTTGGTGCTGACGCTGTTTCAGACCGCCAGTACGATCATTCTGGAGCATCACGGGTATCAGAGCACCGTGGCGGGATATGCGTTTTTCCCGTTCATGATCATGACCATGCTGGCGATCTTCCCGCTGACCCTGTTTGAGGTGGCCGGTTTTGCGGCCTTCGTGTTGCTGGTGGAGTTGATTACTCAGCTCTGGCTGGGGTCCTTCGGGGAGGTCGGCGCACTGAATGATCTCTGGCTGCTGGCGGTGCTGGGAGCCATTGCGGGCTGGGCATCGGTCAATCAGCTCAACATGCTGCTGGTGCTGTATCGGCAGGCAACACGCGACCCGCTGACCGGGCTGGCCAACCGGCGTCAGGTGATGGAGCAACTGGAAGAGGACATGCGCCAGTCCAGCGTTTCGCGCAAGCCGCTGGCCGTGATGATGTTCGATCTGGACAAGTTCAAGAGCTTCAACGACCACTATGGTCATGCGGCAGGGGATATCGTGCTGAAGCAGTTTGCCCGTATCCTGCGTGACAATGCCAAGCGCAAGGAAGATCTGGCCGGGCGCTTCGGCGGTGAGGAGTTTCTGCTGGTATTGCCGGGGATGAACGTTGAACAGGCAGTCGAGCTGGCAGAGTCGATTCGTGCGGCCTGCCATGCCACGCGCCTGAAAGTGCCGACCGGGGACGAGGTGAGTTTCACGACCAGTATTGGCATTGCGATGCAGCAACCGGATGAGGATCGCTCCGGTCTGCTTCAGCGCGCGGATGAAGCACTTTATCTGGCCAAGGACAGTGGCCGTGACCGATACTGCCTGGCGGAACCTGCTGCACCCGCTGCGGCATGACGTAAAAAAGGCTGCCAAATGGCCACTGCTGTCCCATAAATGGCAGCAAATGAGAAAGCCTGAATCCAAGTGAGTAAAATGAGAGTGCGACCAAACA
>NZ_JACVEW010000022.1 GCF_017776525.1 Marinobacterium alkalitolerans | reverse complement strand
AGTGTTTGGTCGCACTCTCATTTTACTCACTTGGATTCAGGCTTTCTCATTTGCTGCCATTTATGGGACAGCAGTGGGCAGATAGCCGGCTTTTGTCGTTCCGGTCGGGTCTCAGCCTTCCCGGCGGTCAACCATGAAGGTGCCTTCGCCGGTTGCCACCAGCGTATCACCCACGTGTACGTCGGTGCGGCATTTCACGCGGCGACGACGTTCGTCGATCTCGGTCACGGTCAGGGTTGCGGTGGCAGTATCACCGATATGGACCGGAGCCTTGAACTTCAATTGCTGGTCCACATAGATGGCGCCCGGTCCCGGCAGACGGGTGCCGGCGACAGTAGAGATCAGCGCTGCGCTGAACATGCCGTGCACGATGCGCTGCTTGAACGGTGTGGTCTTGGCGTATTCATCGTTGATGTGAATCGGGTTGTTGTCACCGGACAGGCCTGCAAACAGCACCACATCTGCATCTGTAATGGTTTTGGCGTAGGAAGCGCTCATGCCTACTTCCAGATCTTCCAGGTAATATCCGTGCAGTTCCTGCATGTCTATGTCTCTCGTTGTCGTTTTGAGTGAGTGTAACCAAAGTAGGGGAGTATAAATCGACCGAATGAACGATTCCCTACTTATCAAATCCGAAGTTAGTGCTAGAATAAGTGTATTCCCTTATTTTTGCCGGTGCCAGTCCGTTTGAATCTGGTTGCCGGCTCCGCATAACGACCGTCAAGAAGGTATCGTATGGCTGATTACAATGCGCCCCTCAAGGATATGAAGCTGACTCTCAATCATGTTGCCCGCATGCCGGAGCTGGCACAGAAGCCGGGCTTCGAGGATGCGTCGGCTGACATGGTGGATGCCATTCTGGAAGAAGCCTCACGCGTGGCGCGTGACGTTGTTTCACCGACCAACTGGGAAGGAGACCAGCAGGGTGTTCAGCTCAAGGACGGCGGCGTGGTCTGCCCGGAGTCCTTCAAGGAGGTGTACCAGCAGTATGCAGAAGGCGGCTGGGGTTCGCTTCAGTTTGATCCCGAGTACGGTGGCCAGGGCTTGCCCTTCCTGCTCTCAATTCCTGTGATGGAGATGTGGCACTCGGCCAACATGGCCTGGGGCCTGTGCCCAATGCTGAGTCAGGGTGCCGTCGAATGTCTGGACCTGAACGGCAGCGATGAACTCAAGGCCAAATACCTGCCCAAACTGGTGAGCGGCGAGTGGTGCGGCACCATGAACCTGACCGAATCCAATGCAGGCTCGGATCTCTCGGTGGTCCGTACCAAGGCTGAACCCGAAGGTGACCACTACCGGATCAGCGGCGAGAAGATTTTCATCACCTGGGGCGATCATGAGATGTCCGAGAACATCATTCATCTGGTGCTGGCGCGGCTGCCGGACGCACCGCCGGGGGTGCGTGGTATCTCGCTGTTCCTGGTGCCCAAATATCTGGTGAATGAAGACGGCAGTCTGGGCGAGCGCAACACTGCCAAGCCTCTGTCGCTGGAGCACAAGCTGGGGATTCATGCCTCTGCCACCTGTGTAATGGGTTTCGACAATGCCATCGGCTATCTAGTGGGTGAGCCCAACCGCGGCCTGGCCTGCATGTTTACCATGATGAATAACGCGCGCCTGAGTGTAGGGCTGCAGGGGGTTTCCATCTCCGAACGGGCGTACCAGCAGGCACTGGAATATGCGTTTGAACGTATTCAGGGCCCTGCCGTCGGTACCAAAGAGGCTGGCCCCATCATTCGGCATGCCGATGTGCGTCGTATGCTATTGACCATGAAAACACTGACCGAGGCAGGTCGTGCCATTGCCTATGACGCCTGTGGCAGCCTTGATTTTGCGACCAAGGCTGATAGCGATGAAGCGAAAGCCCGGGAGCAGACACGTGCAGCGCTGTTGACGCCGATCGTGAAAGGCTGGTGTACCGAAGTGGCACAGGAAGTCACCTCGCTGGGCGTGCAGGTTCATGGTGGCATGGGGTACGTCGAGGAAACCGGTGCGGCCCAGCATTACCGTGATGCGCGTATCCTGCCGATCTACGAGGGCACCAACGGTATACAGGCACTGGACCTGGTCGGCCGCAAGACGCTGATGGACAAGGGGGCTGCTCTGGCGGTACTGATTGAAGAGATGCGCGGTGCGGTGGCCTCAGCTGATCCGAGCCTGACGGCGCAGGCCAAGCAGCTTGAAGAGGCCGTGAACGGTCTGGAAAAGGCACGCGAGCTGTTGCTGAGCGGTGCCGAGACGGATGCCGTTCTGCCGGGGGCGATCGCCTATAACTTCATGATGCTGGCGGGTTATGTCTGCGGCGGCTGGGAGCTGCTGCGTCAGGCGAGTGCTGCCGTTGAACTGGCCGCTCAGGGCGATGATGACCCTTATCTGCAGGCGAAGCAGGAGAGTGCTCGATTTTACATGGCGCACCTGCTGCCACGCTGGAAAGGCTTTGCCGATATGCTTAATGATGGCAGTCAGTCGATCATGGCATTGCCGGAAGAGCAGTTCGCCAGCGCCTGGCAATAAACATCGATCCAATATTCTGATTCAAGCCCGGCTTTTTGTCGGGCTTTTTTGTGTCTGGATGAAACCATTACGCTGGTGCACAATAGAGCTCTGGGATAGCCAACAATAATGATAAGGAACCCACTATGTCGGATCAGGCCCAACGCCTGAAGGTATTGTTTGCCGGTATCTTCAGCCAGATTCTCTGTGTCGGTATTGCCCGATTTTCCTATACTCCGCTGCTGCCGGTCATGCAGGATCAGACCTGGATCGGTGATGCCGAAGGCGGCTGGCTGGCAGCCATCAACTACAGTGGCTACATGTGCGGTGCAATGGTGGCCGCGTCTGTATCAGATCTTCAATTGAAAGACAGGTTGTACCGGCTTGGGCTGGTGCTGGCTGTGCTGACCACGGCCGGCATGGCCATGACGGACAACATGCTGCTCTGGTCGCTGTTACGCTTCCTGTCCGGCTTGAGCAGTGCCGGTTCCATGTTGATTGCGTCCGGCCTGATTCTGAACTGGCTGATCCGCCATCAACACCGCAGTGAACTGGGCATCCATTTCGCAGGTGCAGGGCTTGGGATCGTGTTTGCGGCCGTGGTGGTTGAAGCCTTTCTGGCGCTGTCGCTGGATTGGGCGGATCAATGGTTCTGGTTTGCCGTACTGGGCCTCGTGCTGGCCGTACCGGCCTGGCGCTGGCTGCCGCCGCCTGCTGTCAGTGTGCCGGGTTCGGGTGGCCATGCGATGCAGGACAACCCGCCGAGCAGGCGTTTTATCTGGCTGATGATGGCGGCCTATTTCTGTGCCGGTTACGGCTATGTGGTCAGTGCGACCTTTATCGTCACCATTGTCGAGCGTGAACCGGATCTGGCCGGCATGGGGCAGTTGGCCTTCCTGGTGGTCGGGCTGGCGGCTGCGCCTGCCGTGATGGTCTGGGACCTGATTGCGCGGCGGATGGGCTATCTCGGAGCCCTGCTGCTTGCCTACCTGGTTCAGGTGGGAGGGATTGTCCTGCCGGCAATTGATCAAAGCCTGACTGTCGTCCTGATCAGTGCCGTACTCTTTGGCGGTACCTTTATCGGCTGTGTGAGTCTGGTATTGACCATGGCCGGGCGCCTCTACCCGTCAAAACCAGCCCGCCTGATGGGGCGCATGACCCTCTCCTATGGCCTGGCTCAAATTTTCGCGCCCGCGTTGACCGGTGTGATGGCGGAACACTTCGGCGATTATGCCCTGGGTCTATGGCTGGCAGGCGGGTTTTTAACCCTGGGGGCGGCGTTGATTCTGCTGCTGAAGTTCACTGATCAAACCGCCGCCGAGCTGGATAACACCAATCGAGCCAGTGCCTGAACCCGCTGAATCCTTAATACCTTGATCGTGCCACCATGTCCGGTGGCGTGATCACTGCTGGCAGGTCTGAGCAGTCTGCTTACGGGGTAATAGCCAGCTGCCCAGTACGTTACCCACCACCGTCATGCTCAACATCACCAGAATCATGGGCAGAGGGGTGCCATCACCCAGTAAGCCCACCAGTGAACCGGCCAAAGCCCCGCAGCCGAAGCCACAGGCCCCGATTAGCGCCGTCGCTGTTGCCGCCGAGTGAGGGAAAAACTCGCTGGTGCCGGCCATGCCGTTGGCGATAACAAAGCCCTGCACACCAATAAAGACCATGATCAGAGCAACGATCACCGGCAGCGGGGCATCGAGTACGACAAACGAAAGTGTCAGCAAGAGTGCGCAGGCAAGCTGAATGCGCTGCCCCAGCTGAAGCAGTTGCTGGGTGCTGAAACGGTGCAACAGACGAATATTGAGCTGGTTGCAGCCCAGCAGGGTAATGATGTTCAACCCAAACAGCACCGTATAGAGCGCCGGGCTGGCGCCGTAATAGTCGATATAGCTACCGGGTGAGCCGGTGATGAAAGCAAACATTCCGGCGTAGGCACAGGCCACCGAGCATAAATAGCCCAGTGCCGAGCGATGCGTCAGTACGTTCAGATAGGCACGGAACGGGTTGGGTTGAGGCGTGCTGCTTTTGCGGCGTGTTTCCGGCAGGCGCAGCATCAGCAGAACCAGAATGATGAAGGCATAGGCTGACAGGAAATAGAACACCAGCCGCCAGCTGCCAAGCTCCAGCAGCAGTGTTCCCAGGACCGGGGCCAGCAGTGGTGCCAGCATCAGAATACTGGCCATCTTGCCCATCGCCTGTGCACTTTCACGGCCCGAGTGACGGTCACGAATAATGGCCATGGAGTTCACGACACTCAGGCCACCGCCAAACCCCTGCAGGATTCGTGCGGTCCAGAGTGCAGAAATGCTGTCGGCCAGAGAGGCGAGCAGGGCACCAATAAAAAACAGACACAGCCCGCTGAACACCGCTACGCGACGCCCGTAGCGATCAGACAGAGGGCCGCCTGTCAGTTGTCCGCAGGAAAAGCCGCCTAAAAACAGGCTGACCGAAAGCTCAACGTCGTGAATGGACACCCCAAGGCCTTCAGCAATGGATGGAATGGCCGGCAGGTAGGCATCTGTCGATAGAGGGCCCAATGCTGTAAGACCGGCAAGCATGAAAATCAGGCCCGGAATATGAGCTTGAGGTGTTGTCATGGTGAACCTGTAAAAAAAACAGGGCTGTCAGTCTGGACTGGCAGGCCCGAAAAGAAGGGAGTAACATGAATGTAGTGTAATATACATTACATTAATCCTGCCTGTCCATTGATCCATGCAGGTTCTTTGGCGGGCTGTGCTGTTATAATGCGACAGCATTTCAACAAAGACAGACTCATGAGTAACGATCAAACAGGGCCAGCGACCCACCCTTGTGGGCTGACCCCCAAAGGACTGGAGCGTCAAAAACGCATTCTGGATGCTGCACGTGAAGTGTTTATTGAGCAGGGCTACGACAACGCCAGTATCAACGACATCATGTGCCGTGCCGGCGGATCCCTGAGCACGCTCTACCGCTTGTTTGGCAACAAGCTGGGGCTGTTTGAAGCAATGATGACGCAAACCTCCAATCGTGTTTTCAGTGCCTTTGAGGCGGTGGAATGTGCCATCAAGCGCCAGGAAACCCCCGAGCAGGCATTAAAGCGTTACGGGCATCTGATGCTGGAGCGTGTCCTCTCGCCGGAAGCGGTTGGACTGTATCGACTGGTCATGACCGATTGCAGCAGTGAGCGGGAGCGGATCCAGGCGCTGTTTTACGAACAGGGACCCAAGCGGATTAACGATAAGCTCAGTGCCTACCTGCAGTCACAGGTTGATCAGGGCGTGCTGAAGATCCGTGATACCGATCTGGCTGCGTTCCAGTTTCTTGAGATGGTGAAGGGCAACTTTCAGCTGCGTGCCATGTTGGGCATGCCTATTGGCGATCATGAGCGCGATGACGCGGTAGATCAGGCGGTGGAGCTCTTTCTTTATGGTGCAGCCCCGCGTCAGGGCGGCTGATCCGGGTGCAAAGCTGTTGTCGTCGCAGCAAATACGGTATCTTAGGCGGCAATTTTGTACCCGAAAGTACCGGTTACT
This sequence comes from Marinobacterium alkalitolerans, assembly GCF_017776525.1. Classification (GTDB taxonomy): domain Bacteria; phylum Pseudomonadota; class Gammaproteobacteria; order Pseudomonadales; family Balneatricaceae; genus Marinobacterium; species Marinobacterium alkalitolerans. The sequence goes on along the minus strand of NZ_JACVEW010000022.1, from coordinate 54,168 downwards.
ATTTTCTGTTTCCAAAACAACGGCACCGAATCGAATATGATTATCAAACCGAAAATCCGTGGCTTTATCTGTACCACTACCCACCCGGTTGGCTGTGATGCCAACGTGCGTGAGCAGATTGAATTCACAAAGGCACAGGGCAAGATCGAAAACGGTCCCAAGCGTGTGCTGGTGATTGGTGCATCCAGCGGTTACGGCCTTTCCTCCCGCATCGCGGCAGCCTTTGGCAGTGATGCTGCAACCATCGGCGTGTTTTTTGAGAAGCCGGGTACCGAGCGCAAGCCGGGCACCGCGGGCTGGTACAACGCCGCTGCGTTCGACAAGTACGCCAAGGAAGCGGGCCTCTACGCCAAGAGCCTGAACGGCGATGCGTTCTCCCACGAAGCCAAGCAGAAAACCATCGACTTGATCAAGGAAGACCTGGGTCAGGTGGATCTCGTGGTCTACTCGCTGGCCTCTCCGGTACGCAAAATGCCCGACACCGGTGAAGTGGTGCGCTCAGTACTTAAGCCGATTGGTGAGCCGTACCGCTCTACCGCCATCGACACCAACAAGGACGTGATCACCGAAGCCGAGATCGAGCCGGCGACGGAAGAAGAAGTGGCCAACACGGTTACCGTGATGGGCGGCGAAGACTGGGAACTCTGGGTCAATGCGCTGGAAGACGCCGGTGTACTGGCTGAAGACTGCAAAACCGTTGCCTACAGCTATATCGGTACTGATATTACCTGGCCGATCTATTGGCATGGTGCGCTGGGCAAGGCCAAGCAGGACCTGGATCGTGCGGCAGGGGAGCTGAATGACAAGCTCTCCGGCGCTCATAACGGTCAGGCAAACGTGGCTGTTCTGAAATCTGTTGTGACACAGGCCAGCTCCGCCATTCCTGTGATGCCGCTATACCTGTCCATGGTGTTCAAGGTGATGCGCGAGCAGGGTCTGCATGAAGGCTGCATGGAGCAGGTACACCGTCTGTTCAAGACCGGCCTGTACGGTACAACTGCCCAGATGGATGACGGCAACCGTTTCCGCCTGGATGACTGGGAGCTGCGCGAGGACGTACAACAGGCCTGTCGTGACCTCTGGCCGCAGGTGACCAGCGAGAACCTGTTCGACGTGACCGACTACCAGCTGTACAAGGATGAGTTCCTGAAGCTGTTCGGTTTCGGCATCGACGGCGTTGACTATGAAGCCGATGTGAACCCGGAAGTGCAGTTCGACGTTCAGGACATCTAACGCCAGGCGAGCTGTGATAAAGAAGCCCTGCGGGTTACTCGACCCGTGGGGCTTTTTTGTGCTTAGAAGCAGGTACTTGCGGTGACTTCCATCACCCGAATCGCACCTGCTTCAAGGTTCTTGACCAGATTTTGCCCCATTGCCTTGAAGCGCGGTCCCAGTATCAATACAGGTGACAGAGGGGCGCGGACGGCCTTGCCTTGTGTTTCCTTATTGAGCTGCCGGCGGCGCCATTCCAGCGCGTCTTCACTCCAGTCCTCAAGCTGGACCTGATTGAAGCCGCAGTCGTGCAGGCGTTGCTCAAACGCAGTTTGAGACAACAGATGCGACTGCTGAGGGGTTTCTGCCCAAGGCACCGGGTACTGCATCTTTTCCGGGTGAGGGCCTTCCAGCACCTCATGCATGATCAGTTGACCGCCGGGTTTGAGGATGCGCCTGCACTCGGTCAGTACCGCCGTATCATCCGGCATGTTGAGCAGGCTGTGCTGAAACAGCACGCGGTCCATACTGTTGTCAGCGAAGGGCAGGTGGTGAGCGTCAGCGGTGAGTATCTCGGTATTGACCGGTGTATTAAGACAGTGGTTGAGCCCCTGGTTCAGCCGGTTGAGCTGATGAGTAATATCCAGCCCGATCATCTCGATACCGCGCAGGGCGGCTTGTCGCATTAACCCGCCTGCGCCGGAGCCAATATCCAGCACGCTCAACGGCTGTGACGGGTCCAGGTGCCTGAGCAGGCGTTCGGAAGCCTTGATGCCGCCAATGTGCAACTGATCCAGCGGTGCCAGCTGGTACAGATCGGCACCCTCGGGATAGTGGGTTCGGACCTGTTCTAGCAGGGCAGTGGTATCAAGTTGCTGTTCGTAGTGCTGTTCAATGCTCATGATCAAAAACGCCGGCTCAGAGGGAGCCGGCGTTTATCTCCTGTTACGTCAAAGATTGATCAGTCGTCCAGACCCAGCTCCTCGATGGAGATCTCGCGCATCTTGAACTTCTGAATCTTGCCGGTCACGGTCATCGGGAATTCCTGCACGAACTTGAAGTAGCGCGGAATCTTGAAGTGGGTGATCTTGCCCTTGCAGAACTCGCGCAGATCTTCGCCTGTCACGTCTTCTGCATCGGCATGCAGTTTGACCCAAGCGATCAGCTCTTCACCGTATTTCTTGTCCGGAACACCGGTAACCTGCACTTCAGACACGGCCGGGTGGGTGTACAGGAACTCTTCGATTTCCTTCGGATAGACGTTTTCGCCACCGCGGATCACCATGTCCTTGATACGGCCCACGATCTGAACGTAGCCTTCTTCATCCATGGTGGCCAGGTCACCCGTATGCATCCAGCCCGCTTCGTCAATCGCTTCGGCAGTGGCTTTTTCGTTGTTCCAGTACTTCAGCATGACACTGTAACCACGGGTGCAGAGTTCGCCGATCTCACCACGGGGTACGATCTGGCCGGTACCCGGATCCACAATCTTGGTTTCCAGGTGCGGCTGGGTGCGGCCGACGGTTGAAACGCGCTTTTCGATGCTGTCATCGGCGCCGGTCTGGGTTGAAACCGGGCTGGTTTCGGTCATGCCGTAAGCGATCTGAACCTCTTTCATGTTCATTTTGTTGATCACCTGCTTCATCACCTCGGTCGGGCAGATGGAGCCGGCCATGATACCGGTGCGCAGGGTGGACAGATCGAAGGTTTCAAACTCCGGGTGGTCCAGCTCGGCAATGAACATGGTGGGTACGCCGTAGAGAGCGGTGGCTTTCTGGGAGTGCACAGCCTTGAGGACGGAGGTCGGCTCAAAGCCTTCATCCGGGTAGATCATGGCAGCACCGTGGGTGACACAGCCCAGGTTACCCATCACCATGCCGAAGCAGTGGTAGAGCGGCACCGGAATGACCAGACGGTCTTCGCTGGTGAAGCCCATGCTCTCGGCCACGAAGAAGCCGTTGTTCAGGATGTTGTGATGGGACAGGGTGGCGCCTTTGGGGAAGCCGGTAGTACCCGAGGTGTACTGGATGTTGATCGGCTCATCGAACTGCAGGGTAGCCTGAAGATCGGCCAGGTCCTTTTCACTGACCTGATCGGCCAGTTCCAGCATGTCAGCCCAGCGCCACATGCCGGCGTGCTTTTCACTGTCCAGATTAATGATGCATTCCAGTTCAGGCAGCTTCTGGGATTTCAGCTTGCCGTCGGCACAGGCCTTGAGTTCCGGGGCCAGTTCAAACAGCATGCTGCGGTAATCAGAGGTCTTGAAGCTGTCTGCCGTAATCAGGAAGCGGGCGCCGGACTGGTTCAGCGCATATTCCAGCTCATGGGTACGGTAGGCCGGGTTGATGTTGACCAGAATGGCGCCGATTTTGGCTGTTGCGAACTGGGAAATGGTCCACTCGGAGCAGTTCGGGGACCAGACGCCCACACGGTCGCCTTTCTTGACACCCAGTGCCAGCAGGGCGCGGGCACAGCGGTTCACCTGCTCCTGCAGCTCACGGTAGGTCCAGTGAATATCCTGATGCAGGACAATCAGGGCGTCGTTGTCAGGGTACTGGTTGGCGATTTCGTCAAACTTGTCGCCAATGGTCATGCCGATCAGTGGCTTGTCGGCGGTGCTGCTGGTGTAGCTTGGCAGAATGTTGCTCATCGTTATGACTCCCGTTTTTTTTCTTATCCGGTCTGATGAAAAATCTCAATTCTCAACGGAAACGTGCGTGATATTCAGGGTTCGGCTGCATGTCGACTGCGCTGGCCACGCGGTTTGTCATGTTGTAGAAACCGGCAATGTTGGCGATATCCCAGATGCCGCGCTCGCTGAACCCGGCATCTCGCAGGGCCTGGCGATCATCTTCAGTTATCTCCGCGGGTGTGGTGGTCAGCTTCCAGGCGAAGTCGAGCATGGCGCGCTGGCGCTGATCCAGCTCGGCAACTCGGTAATTCATCACCATCAGCTCGCCCAGAGCCGGGTCGCCGGAGTATTCGCGAACAGCAGCACCGTGGGCGGTCATGCAGTAATAGCAGTGGTTCTCGGACGAGACGACCACGGCGATCATCTCGCGTTCCAGAGGGCTGAGCTCGCTCTCCCCGAACATGAGTTCGTTGTAAAAGCGGGTGAATACCTCGAACTGCGCCAGATTATGGCTGTAGGCCGTGAGGACATTGGGCACCATGCCCAGCTTTTCGTCACATTTGCCGAAGTACTTCTGTACGTCATCCGGCAATTGGTGACGTTCAGGTACCGGCAGTTCCAGAGCGGTTATATGGTCAGGCTGTGACATCCTTCCTACCCCTGATTATTGTTATGCGGGTTTAAAGACTGAATGGCGCTTCACTGGCTGCACTCGCCCAGCGCCTGCGCAACCTTGGAGCCATTATGACGCCCAAGCTCACGCGTAATCCAGTGACCGGTATCAACCACGGATTGAAGATTGATGCCGGTCTCGATTTCCAGGCCCTCCAGCAGGTAAAGCACGTCCTCGGTGGCCACGTTGCCCGATGCACCGCGTGCGTAAGGGCATCCGCCCAGGCCTGCAGTTGAGCTGTCGATCACTGCGACACCTTCTTCCAGCACAGCGTACAGGTTGGCCAGTGCCTGCCCGTAGGTGTCATGGAAGTGTGCGGCCAGCTTTTCCATCGGAATCTGGCGCGCCACGGCTTCCAGCATCTTCTTGGCTTTCAGAGGCGTGCCCTTGCCGATGGTATCGCCCAGCGATATTTCGTAGCAGCCCATATCCAGCAGCTCACGGCTGACGGCTGCAACCTGCTCGGGGGCTATGTCACCGGTGTAGGGGCAGCCCAACACGGTGGATACATAACCGCGCACGCGAATGCCGGCCTGTTGCGCCTGTTCAATGACAGGGACGAATCGCTCCAGGCTTTCGGCGATGGTGCAGTTGATGTTTTTCTGGGTAAACGCTTCCGAGGCGGCGCTGAACACGGCGACCTCGGATGCCTTGGCTGCAATGGCGCCCTCGATCCCTTTCAGGTTCGGTGTCAGGGCCGAGTAGGTGACACCCGGCTGGCGGTTGATGCCGGCCATGACAGCAGCGGCATCTCCCATCTGAGGCACCCACTTGGGGGACACGAAGCTCGCCGCTTCAATGTGACGGACACCGGCAGCAGCGAGTCGGTTGATCAGCTCGACCTTGGTTTCAGTCGGGATGATCGGGCCCGGTTCGTTCTGCAGGCCGTCACGCGGCCCCACCTCGACGATGCGCACCTGTTTCGGAAAGCTCATCAGGCCGCCTCCTCATCGTCCAGATCGACGGAGATCAGCTCGGCCCCTTCGGATACCAGGTCGCCCTCGGCGAAGAAGACATCGCTGACCGTACCCTTGGCAGGCGCCTTGATGGCGTGCTCCATCTTCATGGCTTCCATGATGACCAGTGTCTGACCCGCTTCGACCACATCACCCGGCTTCACCATTACCGCGACGACAGAGCCGTTCATCGGTGCCTGCAGGCCGCCTTCACTGGCCTGATCTTCAAGGCCGTACAGCTCGCGGTGCAGAGCACAGTGGAAGGTCTCGCCTTCATGGAACAGCACCAGCTGGTCCTGGTGGAGGTCACCACAGATGGAGAAGCGGTGGCCGTTCACGGTTGCCTGCAGGCGGTCATCCTGCAGTGATGCCCGTACTTCGTAGCTGCTGTCACCGATGCGGATTTCAAAGCGATCATCCTGCTCCAGGATGCTGAGTGCGTGCTCCACATCATCACTGAGCAGCTTCATGGGGCGCGCAAACTGCGAGTTCAGACGCCAGCTGTTCTGACGTGCAAAGGGCGACCAGGGGTCAGCCGGCAATGTCTGTTGCGCCTTGCTGCGCAGCAGGAAGAAACAGGCACTGAGTACCAGCCCCAGGTTCTCATCCAGCTGTGCCGGCGGGAACAGCAGGTCTTCGTGCTTGCCGATAAAGCCGGTATCCAGATCTTCGTTGCGGAAGGGCGCGGAATCGGCCAGTGCGTGCAGGAAGCGGATGTTGGTTTTGACACCGCTGATACGGTACTCCTCCAACGCCTGTACCATGCGGTTGATGGCACGCTCACGGTTATCGTCCCACACGACCAGCTTGGCGATCATCGGGTCATAATGGATGCTGACTTCATCACCTTCCACAACACCGGTATCCACACGCACATGTGCATTCTCATCCGGCGTGCGCAGGTAGCGCAGGGTGCCGGTGGCGGGCAGGAAGTCGTGGTCAGGATCTTCGGCGTAAATACGGGCTTCCAGAGCATGACCGCGCAGACGGATTTGATCTTGCTGCAGCGGCAGGGCTTCACCGTTGGCCACGCGCAGCTGCCACTCCACCAGATCCTGTCCGGTGATCATTTCGGTGACCGGGTGCTCTACCTGCAGACGGGTGTTCATCTCCATGAAGTAGAAGGAGCCGTCCACGTCGTAGAGGAATTCCACTGTGCCGGCGCCAACGTAGTCAATGGCCTGCGCTGCACGGACCGCGGCTTCACCCATCGCCTTGCGAGTCTCCTCGCTGAGGCCGGGCGCGGGCGCTTCTTCCAGTACTTTCTGGTGGCGGCGCTGAACGGAGCAGTCACGTTCGGCAAGGTACACACCATTGCCCTGGCTGTCGCAGAAGACCTGGATCTCCACATGGCGCGGCTGGGTCAGGTATTTCTCGATCAGCATGTCCGGGTTGCCGAAGGCATTTTTGGCTTCACGCTGTGCAGCGGCCAGAGCATCGTCAAATTCGCTCATCGACTCAACCACACGCATGCCCTTGCCGCCGCCGCCGGCAACCGCTTTCAGCAGCAGCGGGAAACCACACTTCTCGGCTTCGGCACGCAGCAGGTCGGCGCTCTGGTCGTCACCGTGGTAACCCGGTACCAGCGGCACACCGGCGTCCTGCATGATCGCCTTGGCTGCAGACTTGGAGCCCATGGCAGCAATAGCGGAAGCGGGCGGGCCGATGAAAACGATGTCGTTGGCTTCGCAGGCCTTGGCAAAGTCGGTGTTCTCGGACAGGAAACCGTAGCCCGGGTGGATGGCTTGCGCTCCGCTGGCCTTGGCCACTTCGATGATTTTGTCCGCACGCAGGTAACTCTCGCTGCTGGGTGCAGGGCCCAGCAGGAAGGCTTCATCGGCCATGGCGACGTGGCGGGCGTGACGATCTGCCTCGGAGTAAACGGCAACGCAGCGGATACCCAAACGGTGTGCGGTCTGGATCACGCGGCAGGCGATCTCGCCACGGTTGGCAATAAGGATTTTATTAAACATGGGAAGCCTCCGTGTCGAGATCGCCTGCATGCGCTGCGCGCTTCGGCATGCGATTTGGCTTTGCCGCCAGTTGCTGATGCAACTGGTCACCACGGTTGGCAATCAGAATCTTGTTAAACATGACTTATTCCTCGATCCAGTTCGGTTTGCGCTTTTCGAGGAAGGCACCCAGTCCTTCCTGGCCTTCGTCGCTGACACGGATATCCGCAATACGGCGGGCCGTATCATCAATGACCGACTGGTCTATCGGTTTCTGGCTCACTGCAAAAATGAGGTCCTTGGCGGCATTCATGGCCTGAGGACTGTTGCGGCGCAGTTGAGCAATGAATCGCTTGCTGGCTTCTTCCAGCAGGTCCGGGTGCGGCACCACTTCGTGCACCAGACCTGCATCGGCTGCGACTCGCGCACTGAAGGGTTCAGCCGTAAGGAAGTAGCGACGGGACAAGCGCTCGCCAATGGCCCGCACCACGTAGGGGCTGATCACCGCCGGAATCAGGCCGATCTTCACCTCACTGAGGCAGAACTGGCTCTGTTCGGTGGCAATGACGATGTCGCAGCAGGCCGCGAGCCCGACAGCGCCACCGTAGGCAGCGCCCTGTACCAGACCGATAGTGGGTTTGCTGTGGTTGTTCAGAGCTTCCATCAGCCGTGCCAGCTGACCGGCATCTTCGAGGTTCTCCTGATGACTGTTGGCGGCCATCCGCTTCATCCAGCCAAGGTCGGCACCGGCGGAGAAGTTGCGGCCGTTGGAGCGCAGCACCAGTACGCGCACCTCGGGGTCGCGGTCGGTGGCTTCAAGGGCCTCGATCAGGGCTGCGATGATGCTGTCATCAAAAGCGTTGTGTACTTCGGGACGGTTCAGCGTCAGGGTGGCAACACCCTGAGATGAGATGTCCAGCAGTACGGCGTTATTGTTATTGTCCATAGCGCATTCCTTCATCTCGGGCCCGCATTACATGCGGAAGACACCAAAGCGTGTTTCGTCAATCGGCTTGTTCAGTGCAGCCGAGAGGCCCATGCCGATAACATCGCGGGTTTGAGCCGGATCGATGACGCCGTCATCCCAGAGACGGGCGCTGGCATAATAAGGATGGCCCTGGTGCTCATAGGTATCGATGATCGGCTTCTTGAACTCGGCCTCATCCTCAGCGGACCACTCTTCGCCTTTACGCTCCATGCCGTCGCGCTTGACCGTTGCGAGCACGCCGGCAGCCTGTTCTCCACCCATGACGGAGATACGTGCATTGGGCCACATCCACAGGAAGTTGGGGCTGTAGGCACGGCCACACATGCCGTAGTTGCCGGCACCGAAACTGCCGCCGATCAGGACCGTCAGCTTGGGAACATTGGCGCAGGCCACAGCGGTAACCATCTTCGCACCGTGCTTGGCGATCCCTTCGGATTCAGCCTTCTGGCCGACCATGAAGCCGGTGATGTTCTGCAGGAAGAGCAGGGGGATCTTGCGCTGGCAGCAGAGCTCGATGAAGTGAGCCCCTTTCTGAGCCGAGTCACCGAACAGAATACCGTTGTTGGCGACGATGCCCACCGGGTAGCCGTGTACGTGGGCAAAACCTGTTACCAGCGTGGTGCCGTAATACTTCTTGAATTCGTCGAATTCAGAACCGTCAACGATGCGGGCGATCACTTCACGCACGTCAAAGGGCTTGCGCAGGTCGGTGCCAACGATGCCGTACAGTTCTTCGGCTGAATACAGCGGCGCTTCCGGCTTGCGCAGGTTAAGGTCGTTAAGCTGCTTGCGGTGGTTCAGGTTCTTGACGCAGTCGCGGGCGATCTGCAGTGCGTGCTGGTCGTTTTCTGCGTAGTGGTCAGCCACACCGGAGGTTTTACAGTGCACATCCGCACCACCCAGATCTTCCGCGCTGACAACTTCACCGGTGGCGGCTTTTACCAGCGGTGGGCCTGCCAGGAAGATGGTGCCCTGGTTGCGTACGATGATGGATTCGTCTGCCATGGCCGGGACATAGGCACCACCCGCGGTACACAGGCCCATCACGACGGCGATCTGCGGGATGCCCTTTGAGGACATGCGTGCCTGGTTGTAAAAGATGCGGCCAAAATGGTCACGGTCCGGGAATACATCGTCCTGACGCGGCAGGTTGGCGCCACCGGAATCGACCAGATAGATGCAGGGCAGGTGGTTCTGCTCGGCGATCTCCTGGGCGCGCAGGTGCTTCTTGACCGTGACCGGGTAGTAGGTGCCTCCCTTTACGGTGGCATCATTGGCAATGATCATGCACTCGACACCGCTGACACGGCCAATGCCGGTGATAATACCGGCTGCGGGCACATCTTCGTCGTAGACGTTATAGCCCGCCATCTGGGACAGCTCCAGAAAGGGAGAGCCCTCGTCAATCAGGGTGTTGATACGGTCACGGGGCAGGAGTTTGCCACGAGAGAGGTGGCGCTCCTGGTATTTGGGGCCGCCGCCCTGTTCAATCTGCGCAACCTTGTCACGCAGGTCGCCCACGGCGGCTGCCATGGAATCGTGGTTGGCGCGAAATTCATCCGCGCGCGGATTTACTTTGCTCTGCAGTTGAGTCATCGAAAGGCTCCTCGCTGCGTCGGGCAGGGGGCTGCCCGACGGCGGTCGGTTATTCTTATTTGTTGAGGAACAGCTCGCGGCCGATCAGCATGCGGCGGATTTCGGACGTACCGGCACCGATCTCATAAAGCTTGGCGTCACGCAGGAGGCGTCCGGTCGGGAATTCGTTGATATAGCCGTTACCGCCCAGCAGCTGGATGGCATCCAGTGCTACCTTGGTGGCCATCTCGGCGGAGTACAGAATGGCGCCGGCGGCATCCTTGCGGGTGGTTTCGCCGCGGTCAGCTGCCTGAGCGACCATGTAGACATAGGACTTGGCGGCATTCATCTGGGTATACATGTCGGCGATCTTGCCCTGTACCAGCTCAAACTCACCAATTGCCTGACCAAACTGCTTGCGATCACGCACGTAGGGCACAACGATATCCATGGCTGCCTGCATGATGCCCAGCGGGCCACCTGACAGAACCAGACGCTCGTAGTCCAGACCACTCATCAGAACTTTAACGCCGCCGTTGAGTTCGCCCAGAATGTTTTCCTTGGGTACCTTGGCGTCCTGGAACACCAGCTCACAGGTGTTGGAACCGCGCATCCCCAGCTTGTCCAGCTTCTGGGCCTGGGTGAAACCTTCGGTGTCACGCTCAACGATGAAGGCTGTGATGCCCTTGGGGCCGGCTGAAGGATCAGTTTTGGCGTAAATAACGTAGACGTTGGCGTCCGGACCGTTGGTGATCCACATCTTGTTGCCGTTCAGCACATAGTGGTCGCCGGCATCGCGCGCGGTCAGTTTCATGGATACAACGTCAGACCCTGCATTGGGTTCGGACATGGCCAGTGCACCGATGTGCTCGCCGCTGATCAGCTTGGGCAGGTATTTGGCGCGCTGCTCATCGTTACCGTTGCGGTGAATCTGGTTCACACACAGGTTGGAGTGAGCACCGTAGGACAGGCCAACGGACGCGGAGGCGCGGCTGATCTCTTCCATCGCGATGACGTGAGCCAGGTAGCCCATTTCCACGCCACCCCATTCCTCTTTAACGGTGATGCCCAGCAGGCCCATGTCACCAAACTTTTGCCACAGATCATTCGGGAAGGCATTTTCCTGGTCGATTGACTCGGCGCGCGGTGCAATCTCCTGGGCTGCAAAGCTGTTGATCTGCTCACGCAGCATGTCGATGGTATCGCCCAGACCAAAATTCAGTTCAGAGTATGCAGAGATCATTGTGTCCACCTTATTGTTATAGTGCCGATGCCCGGGGCTTACTCGGCAGTCATCTTTTTCTGTTCAAGTTCTTTGAGTGCTTCGCGACAGCGCGCTTCGGCGTTATCCAGTTCCAGTTGCACCATGGCGATGTCCTTCAACTGCTGCTCCAGCTCGGCGCGTTTGCCGTCAATGGTCTTCAGCAGCAGGTTGAGCTGCTTCTCACTACCGCTCAGGGAGTCATCCCAGAGGTCGAAGAGTTCTCGGGTCTCGGCCAGTGAAAAGCCCAGACGCTTGCCGCGCAGGATCAGTTTGAGTCGTACTCGATCCTTGCTGCTGTAGATCCGTGTCTGGCCGCGGCGAGACGGATGTAACAGTCCCTGATCCTCATAGAAGCGGATACTGCGGGTGGTTACATCAAACTCGGCAGCGAGTTCACTGATTGAGTAGGTCTTGCTAATCAAGGGTGCAATCCTGTTGTGATCGTTTTTACCGAGGCTAAATGAAGTTTACGTTAACGTAAAGTGTCACTTGTGCTTTTTTTGGGTGGCAAATGTTTTTGTGAAAATCATTAAAGCATTGAAATATAAGGGTATTGATGGCTATTGAGTGTGATGAAAGTACTAGTATTAGACTAAAGTAGTAATTGTATTCCCCTAAGGTAAATTGCTAGTTTGCATTCGTACCTTACGTGAAGGTAAAAAATTCGACGCCAAGTGCGAAAGCCAGCATAAAAACAACAAGAGGCTTGGTTTACACATGAGTGCAGACTATGTTCTCGAGACCCGTAACCTGATCAAAGCGTTTAAGGGTTTCACCGCGGTCGACGACGTTAACCTCCAGGTGACGCGCGGCCAGATACATGCCTTGATCGGTCCTAACGGTGCCGGCAAGACGACAGTATTCAACCTGTTGACCAAGTTCCTGACGCCTACATCCGGTCAGATTCTGTTCAACGGCAAGGATATTACCGCCATGAAGCCGGCTGCTATTGCGCGTGCCGGTGTCATACGATCTTTCCAGATTTCTGCTGTATTCCCGCACCTGACCGTGCTGGAGAATGTACGCATCGCCCTGCAGCGCAAGGAAGGTAACAGCTTCCACTTCTGGCGCCCGCAGGCTGTACTGAACAAGCTCAACGATCGTGCAATTGAGCTGCTCGACTCTGTTGGCCTGGCCGAATTTGCCGATGCGCAAACTGTCGACCTTTCCTATGGCCGCAAGCGTGCGCTTGAAATTGCGACCACCCTGGCACTTGAACCTGAACTGATGCTGCTTGACGAGCCGACACAGGGGATGGGGCACGAAGATGTGGGGCTGGTAGCGGATCTGATTAAAAAGGTTTCTGCTGATCGCACCATTCTGATGGTGGAGCACAACCTGCATGTGGTCTCCAAGCTTGCTGACCGTATTACGGTATTGCAGCGGGGTGCCATTCTGACCGAAGGTGATTATGCCACTGTGTCTGCCGACCCGCGTGTGCGTGAAGCATACATGGGGACAGCCGCCAGTGAAGAGCAGGATCGCATGAATGCAGAAGCGGCTGCCGCCGAGGGGCACAAGGAGGAAGTACAGGCATGAGTACGCACCGTGAAAAACTGCGCATTGCAGATCTGCATGCCTTTTATGGTGAGTCCCATATCCTGCATGGCATCGACATGCACGTGATGCAGGGCGAGCTGGTGACGCTGCTGGGACGTAACGGCTCCGGTCGTTCGACCACGCTGCGGGCCATTATGAATATGGTGGGGCGCAGGACGGGCTCCATTAACATCAACGGTACCGAAACGATCGGGCTTCCGGCCCACAAGATCGCACATTTGGGATTGGGTTACTGTCCGGAAGAGCGCGGCATTTTTTCCAGCTTGAACGTGGAAGAAAATCTGCTGTTGCCACCTCCTGTCCGCTCCGACGGCATGAGTGTGGAAGAGCTCTACGAGATGTTCCCCAACCTCTATGAGCGTCGATACAGCCAGGGCACCCGCCTGTCAGGTGGTGAGCAGCAAATGCTTGCACTGGCCCGTATCCTGCGCTCCGGTGCCAATATTCTGCTGCTGGACGAAATCACCGAAGGCCTGGCCCCGGTAATCGTTCAGAAGCTGGGCGAGGTACTGGTCAAGCTGAAGGAGCGTGGTTTGACCATTCTGTTGGTGGAGCAGAACTTCCGTTTTGCTGCCCCGATTGCCGACCGTCACTACGTTATGGAACACGGTCACATTGTCGAGGAAGTTCAGGCCGATGAGCTTGAAGCCAAGACAGAGCTCCTGAATACCTATCTGGGCGTTTAAAGCCCGTGTGAGACATAAAAATAAAAATGCTCGACAGGAGAGTATCGATGAAAATGATGAAGAAAACCCTGCTGGCTGCATCCGTTGCTGCTTTTGCCTCTACCGGTGCCATGGCCGAGATCTCTGACGGCAAGGTTAAAATCGGTGTTCTGGCAGACATGGGCGGTGTGTATGCCGATATCTGTGGTCAGGGTTGCGTAACAGCAACTCAGATGGCGGTTGAAGATTTCGGTGGTACCGTTCTGGGTGCGCCGATCGAGATTGTCAGTGCAGACGACCAGCTGAAGCCGGACGTAGGCTCTGCCATCGTGCGCAAGTGGGTTGAGAACGAGCAGGTTGATGCCGTGGGCGGCATGGTATCTTCGGCTGTAACCGGTGCGGCGACCAAGGTCACCACCGATGCCAAGAAGATCGCGCTGATCTCGACTTCTGCCTCTAACGCGTTCACCACCAAGCAGTGCTCGCCGTACAACGTTCATTGGACCTACAACGTAGTTGCGCTGGCCAAGGGTACTGTGAAGCCCATGGTTGAAGCCGGCAAGAAGAAATGGTTCTTCATCACTGCCGACTATGCCTTTGGTCACGCCCTGGAAGGCGTAGCGACCAAGGTCATCGAAGAGAACGGCGGTGAAGTTGTAGGTGCTGCGCGCGCTCCGCTGGGCACAACAGACTTCTCTTCTTATATTCTCCAGGCACAGTCTTCAGGTGCTGACGTAGTGGCACTGGCAAACGCCGGTAACGATACCGTTAACTCTCTGAAAGCGGCGTCCGAATTCGGTCTGACCCAGATGATGGATGTAGCGGGTCTGCTGGTATTCACCCCGAACGCTCAGGCAATGGACCCGAACGTGGCCGGTGGCATGCGTACCACAACCGGTTTCTACTGGGATCTGGATGAGAAGACCCGTGAATGGAGCAAGCGCTTCATGGAACGTCACGGCTCCATCCCGGCGATGGGTCACGCAGGTGCATACTCCATGACCATGCACTACCTGAAAGCCATCGAAGCGGCCGGTACCGATGACTCTGATGCAGTCATCCGCAAGATGAAAGAAATGAAGCCGGACGACTTCTTCTCCCGCAATGCAACCCTCCGTAACGACGGTCGTATGGTGCACGACATGTACTATGTCGAAATCAAGAAGCCTGACGAGCGTCGCGATGACAACGACATCTTCAAGGTTGTAAGCACTATTCCGGGCGACCAGGCGTACGCGCCGATGTTGCCGGAGTGCGACTTCAAATAAAAAATAAGCTTTAAACCGCTTAAGCAAGGCCGGCCACTGCCCTCAGGGCAGTGGTACGGACCTCTGCTGCCAAAAATAACTAAAAGCGGCGTGAACGGGACAAGGCTATGGCGACTTTTCTTGGAATCAACCTGTTTGGTTTGTTCGGCCAGTTGTTGGTCGGTCTGATCAATGGATCCTTCTATGCATTGCTCAGCCTCGGGCTGGCGATCATCTTCGGTCTTTTGAAAATCATTAACTTTGCTCAGGGTGCCATGTACATGCTGGGCGCGTTTGCGGCCTGGCTGGCTTTGAACTACCTGGGCATCAACTATTGGGCGGCCCTTGTGGTAGTGCCGCTGGTAGTGGGTCTTGTCGGCGTTCTGATGGAACGGTTCCTGATCCGTCCTATCGCAAATGAAGATCACCTTTACAGTCTGCTGCTGACATTCGGTTTTGCGCTGATGCTGCAGGGTCTGTTTACACACATGTATGGCTCTTCTGGCCTGTCTTACTCTATTCCGGAAGCGCTTAGTGGTGGTACCAAGCTGCCGTTCATGTATCTGCCGGATTACCGTGCCTGGATCATCTGTGCCTCTGTTGTAGTCTGTGGCCTGACCTGGTGGATGATTGAGAAAACCAAGCTGGGTGCCTATCTGCGTGCGGGTACTGAAAACCCACAGCTGATGCAGGCGTTCGGTATCAACGTACCGCTGATCGTAACCCTGACGTTCGGCTTCGGTGTTGCGCTGGCAGGTCTGGCCGGTGTCATGGCAGCACCCATCTACTCGGTAACCCCTGATATGGGTTCAAATCTCCTGATCGTCGTGTTCGCCATTGTGGTCATCGGCGGCATGGGCTCCATCGGTGGCGCTATCCTGACCGGTCTTGGCATGGGCGTGATCGAAGGTTTGACGAAGTACTTCTACCCGGAAGCCTCCAATACGGTGATCTTCCTGGTGATGGTGATTGTCCTGCTGCTCAAGCCTGCGGGCCTGTTCGGCAAGGAAGCGTAAGGGGATAGTAAAATGAAAATTAACAAGTTCTATGTCGTAATGTTGTTGCTGGCCCTGGTGGCGCCCTTTGTGCTCTACCCGGTGTTCCTGGCCAAGCTCCTTTGCTTTGCGCTCTTTGCCTGTGCATTCAACCTGATGCTGGGCTACGTGGGCCTGCTGTCCTTCGGTCACGCTGCCTTCCTGGGGACCGGTGGCTATATCACCGGCTGGCTGATGATGAACTCCGGCCTGACCCCCGAAATCGCCATTTTGCTGGGCACTGCCGCCGCCGGTGTGCTGGGGGCCATCTACGGCAAGCTGTCGGTCAAGCGTGAAGGCATCTACTTTGCGATGGTGACGCTGGCACTGTCCCAGCTGGTGTTCTTCATCTACCTGCAGGCGCCTTTCACCGGCGGTGAGGACGGCATGCAGGGTGTACCGCGCGGCAATCTGTTTGGCCTGATCGATCTGTCAGACAATCTGAACATGTACTACTTCGTACTGGCGATCTTCCTGTTCGGTTTCTGGCTGATTCACCGCACCATTCACTCGCCCTTCGGTCAGGTGCTGAAAGCGATTCGTGAGAATGAGCCGCGTGCCGTGTCTCTGGGCTACAACGTGAACGACTACAAATGGGTCGCCTTCACTATCTCGGCTGCTCTGGCCGGTCTGGCGGGTTCTACCAAGACGCTGGTGTTCCAGCTGGCATCCCTGACCGATGTGCACTGGCACATGTCCGGTGAGGTCGTGCTGATGACCCTGGTAGGGGGCGTAGGCACCATTTTCGGACCTGTCGTGGGTGCAGGTGTCATCGTTACCATGCAGAACTACCTGTCGGGTGGTGAGCTGGGTAACTACATCCACATTATCATGGGCTTCATCTTTGTGGTCTGTGTACTGGCGTTCCGTAGCGGTATCGTCGGTGAATTCCAGAAAGTCTGGAAGCGCAACTTCGGCTAAGCCTTTATCGTCGAGCCATTCGCCTGTCGGAGATGCCCCCGGCAGGCGTTTTTTCGTTTGAATACTGAACTGCTTGGCCCCTGTCCACGTATGGCCTAAGATTCGTCATCTACACACGCCATTCAGCAGGTCACAAGGAGTCAGTATGGGGTATCGCGGGGTCGAAGGCTTTAAGCATGATCAGCAGGATTTGACCGGGGTGCTGATCACCAACCTGGGCACACCCGATGCGCCAACCACACCTGCCTTGCGTCGTTATCTTAAAGAATTTCTGTGGGACCCTCGCGTGGTCGAGGTGCCGCGCCCGATCTGGTGGTGCATCCTCAACGGTATCATCCTGAACATTCGTCCCAGACGTTCGGCTGCCGCCTATCGTGAAGTGTGGACCGATCAGGGATCACCCTTGATGTTGCATACGCTGGCTCAGCGAGATGCATTACGCGAGCGGCTACAGGCCCGGTTTGGTGAAAACCTGATGGTCGAATGCGCCATGCGCTACGGCAATCCCTCCATCAGCAGCGTTATCGATCGCATGCAGCAGGCCGGCGTGAGGCGCCTGTTGGTGCTGCCTCTCTATCCGCAGTACTCCGGTGCTACCACGGCCTCTACCTTTGATGCGGTCGCCGATGACTTTCGCCAGCGTCGTTGGCTGCCCGAGCTTCGCATGATCAATCATTATCATGACTATGCCCCTTATATCGAGGCACTGGCCACGTCAATCGAAGCACACTGGGAAGTCCATGGGCGGCCGGACAGGCTGTTGATGTCCTACCACGGCGTTCCCAAACGCTACCTGTTGCAGGGTGATCCGTATTTCTGTGAGTGCCACAAAACCAGCCGTCTGCTGGCTGAACGCCTGGGTCTGCAGGAAGGGGAGTGGATGACCACCTTCCAGTCGCGCTTTGGTCGTGAGGAGTGGCTCAAGCCCTACACCGATGAAACGCTCAAGTCACTGCCTGGTGAAGGGGTCAAGTTTGTACAGGTCGTCTGTCCCGGTTTCTCGGCAGACTGTCTGGAAACCATCGAAGAGATTGGTCAGGAAAACCGTGAGTACTTCATGGAGGCGGGGGGCGAGCGCTACGAGTACATCCCGGCCTTGAATGCTGATGCAGCGCATATCAATGCACTGGAGGCGCTTGTGCTGGAAAACTTGGGAGGCTGGTCGGCCGGTGCGGAAATCGATGGTGCGAAACGCGCAAAACTTGCTCAGGCTCAAGGCGCGACGCAATAGGCATGCCTGAGCCATAAAAAAGGATTTTCCGAGGTGTAAAATACACCGATTAGCGGCAATGGGATGTCGCATCAGGAGCCCCCGTAAATGGAACTCGCAAACGAACTCAATAACCTGCCGGATGCCGTGTTCATTATCGAACCGGCGACTGCCAGAATCATTGATGTGAACGTGCAGGCCTGTCGCGATATGCATGCCTGCCGGGAAGACCTGCTGGGTAAAACGGTCATGCAGCTTCAGGATGATGTGCATGACCCTGCTCACTGGCACTCTCTGGTGGAAGTGATGCGCCGGGAGCGCAGTTATCTGTTCATAGGTCATCACCGTCGTCTCGACGGGACTCGTTACCCTGTTGAAGTGCATACGGCCTTTATAGAGCGCGAAGGCAGGGAGCTGCTCTGCTCCGTGGCCCGAGATATCAGCACCCGCGTGGAGGTCATGAATCGCTTCGCAGACTGTGAATGCGAAGAGTGGCAGGGGCTGCACGACATTGCGGATGGTGTCTGGGAGTGGAATCTGAAGGCCAATACACTCTATTTCAGCCCGGCCCTGAAGCGGATGCTGGGGTATGGGCCTGATGAAATGCAGCCAAGGCTCGAAACCTGGAAAGACAACATACACCCTGAAGATGCGCCGCTTGTGCTCAGTATTCTTGACGAGCATTTGAAAGGTCTGCGCCATCTGTACGAGGCCGAATATCGGCTGCGAAACCGCAACGGTCATTATATGTGGATTCGGGACCGGGGGCAGGTACGCGAGCGAGACGAGCGCGGCACTCCGCTGCGTGCCGTTGGCCTGGTCAACAATATTACCGACCTGAAACTGATCGAGCAGGACCTGCAGCAGCAGGCCGACTACGACGTGCTGACCGGCTTGTTGAATCGGCGCCGGGGTGAGTTGCTTGCCGAGCAGAAACTGGCGTTAATGCACCGCCAGGGCTGTCAGTTGGGTGTGTGCCTGATCGATATCGACGACTTCAAGCAGATCAACGATATTTACGGACACCTTGCCGGTGATCAGGCGCTTAAACGTGTGGCCGGTTTTATCCGCGATTTCGTGCGTCGTTCCGATCTCCTGTTTCGCTGGGGAGGTGAGGAGTTTGTGCTGATCTGTCCGGATACCGACAAGGAAGGTATGCGCGAGCTGCTCAGCAAGCTCTGCCGCGCAATCGAGTGCATGCGTCTGGACGGCGACCTGCGCGAGCATACCGTCACCATTAGTGCCGGGGTGTCGGTCTATCCTGACCACTCTGCCGACCTGCTGAACCTGATCGCTCGGGCCGATTCGGCACTTTACACCGCCAAGCAGCAGGGCAAGAACAGGGTGGTGCTGCATGAGCATGAGGTCGAAGGCCCAGCCTGCTCAGTCTCCCGTGTAGGATGATCGACCCAGCCGCATGGCACGATAGCGGCTGGGAGATATCCCCATCATCTTCCTGAAAATGCGCGAGAAGTAATACGCATCTTCATAGCCGACCGCCCAGGCCACTTCCTTGATGCCATTGTTGGTGACGTCCAGCAAGTGGCAGGCACGTTCGATCTTTAACTGAATAAAGTGGTTGATGGGTGTGGTGCCCGTCAGCGTTTTGTACTTCTTGATGAAGTGGTATTTGGACAGGCTGACAGCGCTTGCCAGGGTCTCCACATCCAGTTGTTCGTGCAGGCGGGTTTGCATCAGGCTATGCACTTTTTCCAGATCCAGACTTTCTTCCTGCTGCTGGCGGGCAATCGGCTTGAGCAGCGCAATATGTGTCAGCAGTTGCCGCAACTGGTTTGCGCTGTGCAGATAGGAGGCCAGGTGATGGCGTGCCTGACGTGCATCCAGCAAGGCTTCAAAATCAGCAACCAGTCGCGAGTGAATGCCCAACGACAGAACCGGACTTTCCAGGTCGGTTTCCAGTTGGCTTAAAAAATCGTCCGCCAGGCTGCCGTCAAAGTGCACCCAGTAAATACTCCAGGGGTTTTTCTGATCGGTCCAGTAGTGGTGTGGCGTATGCTGCGGTAGCACAATCAGGTCGCCGGGCCTGATGATGCGGCGCTTCTTCTGCGCACCATATTCCAGCCGCCCGCTGCCCTCAAGACAATAGATCAAGAGGTAGTCATCATGCTGCTCACGCGCCATTTCATGCCCGCGTGCCAGCTGATAATAGCCCACACCCAGCGGATACAACTGTTCGCTGAGCGGGTGTTGCTGCAGTCGCGAAACCATCTGCCGCGGCAGAACGAAGCGGATGCTGTCAGGCGGAAGTGGCCAGCTTGAAGGTGTGCTCATGGACTATACATCTTTTGTCTAAGGTACTAGTGAAAACCCTTATTATGCAGCAATATAATCCATCAACTGAGCAACATTATCAATCCTGAGCCATGCAGGGCTGTGTTACAAAATGCTCAACGCATTAACGTTAACGTAAACAGGAGCGGCAACCGGCCGCTTGTGAAACGGATAACAACAATAAATTAGACTCCAAAGGTGAAGCGAATGACTCAGCATGTCCCACTTCTGATCGGCGGCGAGCTCGTCCAGAGTGA
This sequence comes from Marinobacterium alkalitolerans, assembly GCF_017776525.1. Lineage (GTDB taxonomy): Bacteria > Pseudomonadota > Gammaproteobacteria > Pseudomonadales > Balneatricaceae > Marinobacterium > Marinobacterium alkalitolerans. Next base: position 33,730 of record NZ_JACVEW010000022.1, on the reverse strand, counting down.
AACCAGCCAGTGGCTGCCTGTAACCAACCCCGCGACTCAGGAAGTACTTGCGCAGGTGCCTTGTGCTACGGCTGATGAGGTTGAGCGTGCGGTTGATGCCGCCAAGGCCGCGTTCGAGACCTGGAAAGAAACCGCCATTGGTGACCGTGCTCGCCTGATGCTGCGCTACCAGCACCTGCTGAAAGAACATCACGATGAGCTGGCCGAGCTGCTGGCGCAGGAAACCGGCAAAACCTTTGAAGATGCCAAGGGTGATGTATGGCGTGGTATCGAAGTGGTTGAGCATGCCTGCAACATCGCCTCACTGAGCATGGGTGAGACAGTCGAAAACGTTGCACGCAAAATTGACTGTTACAGCGTGACCCAGCCGCTGGGTGTCTGCGTGGGTATTACCCCGTTCAACTTCCCGGCGATGATTCCTCTGTGGATGTTCCCGATGGCGATCGCCTGCGGTAACACCTTTGTTCTGAAGCCTTCTGAGCAGGATCCGCTGACACCGATGCGTCTGGCCGAGCTGTTCAAGGAAGCCGGTGCGCCGGATGGTCTGCTGCAGGTCGTACACGGCACCAAGGATGTGGTGAACCAGCTGCTGACACACAAGGATACACCCGCGATCTCCTTCGTGGGCTCCGTGAATGTCGGTGAGCATATCTACCGTACCGGTACTGACCACATGAAGCGCGTGCAGGCATTTGCCGGTGCCAAGAACCACATGGTTGTCATGCCGGATGCTTCCAAGAATCAGGTTATCAATAACATCGCCGGTGCTTCAGTAGGCGCTGCCGGCCAGCGCTGCATGGCGATCTCTGTTGCGGTATTCGTGGGCGAATCGCGCGAATGGATCCCCGAGGTGCGTGATGCGCTGGCCAAGGTACGTCCAGGCGCCTGGAATGATCCGGATGCCGGTTATGGTCCGCTGATCAACCCGCAGGCAAAAGAGCGTGTGCTGAATCTGATCCAGCAGGGCAAGGATGCAGGTGCCGACTGTATTCTGGACGGCAGCGAGTGTGTCGTGGAAGGCTACCCCGATGGCAACTGGGTGGGTCCGACCATGTTCCGCAATGTCACCCGTGACATGTCCATCTATCAGGAAGAGATCTTTGGTCCGGTCCTGATTGCGCTGGAAGTGGACACACTGGAAGAGGCGATCGCGCTGATCAATGAGAACCCGTACGGCAACGGTACGTCCATCTTTACCTCGTCCGGTGCGGCCGCACGCAAGTACCAGCACGAAATCAAGGTGGGTCAGGTCGGTATCAACGTACCTGTACCGGTACCCCTGCCGATGTTCTCCTTCACCGGCTGGCGCAAGTCGTTCTACGGCGATCAGCACGCCTACGGCAAGCAGGCGGTCAAGTTCTATACCGAGACCAAAACCGTGACTGCACGCTGGTTCGAGGATGACATCGCCTCCGGCCCGAACATGACCATCCAGCTGAAATAAACCACTGCTTTCATAAAGCTGCCACGGCCGTTGAGCGGCCGTGGCCATAACAATAAAAAGCATGTCCGAGGTATGGAATGGATTTTGAACTGAACGAAGATCAGGTTGCCTTTGCCGACATGGCACGGGCATTTGCCCAGAACGAACTTGAACCCAATGCGGGCGAGTGGGATCTGGATGCTGTATTCCCGGTTGAGGTCCTGCAGAAAGCGGGTGAGCTTGGCTTCTGCGGCCTTTATACCCCTGAAGAAGTTGGTGGTCTGGGCCTGAGTCGCCTGGATGCCAGTATTATTTTTGAACAGCTTTCCATGGGCTGCACCTCCACCACCGCCTACATCACCATTCACAACATGGTGAGCTGGATGGTGGCCCAGTTTGGCAGCCCGGCGGTGGTCGAGCAGTGGGGCGAAGGTCTGGCCGCTGGCCAGCTGCTGGGTTCCTACTGTCTGACCGAGCCCAATGCCGGTTCAGATGCAGCCTCCCTGAAGACCAGTGCGCGTCTGGAGGGGGACCACTATGTCCTCAACGGCAGCAAAATCTTCATTTCGGGCGCGGGCAGCACCGATGTGCTGGTTGTGATGGCGCGTACCGGAGGTGAAGGCGCTTCCGGCATCTCTGCCTTCGCTGTAGATGCCAAAAGCGACGGAATCAGCTACGGGCGCAAGGAAGAAAAGATGGGCTGGAACTCCCAGCCCACGCGCATGGTGACCTTTGAAGATGTCAAAGTCCCCAAAGAGTGCCTGATGGCGAACGAAGGCGAAGGCTTCAAGATCGCCATGAAAGGGCTTGATGGTGGTCGCATCAACATTGCGACCTGTTCGGTGGGTACTGCCCAGCAGGCACTGAACAAGGCGCGTGAATACATGCTGGAGCGCAAGCAGTTCGGCAAGCGTCTGGCTGATTTTCAGGCACTGCAGTTCCGCCTGGCGGACATGCAGACCGAGCTGGTAGCCGCGCGTCAGATGGTGCGTCTGGCAGCAAGCAAACTGGATAAAGGTCACCCGGACGCAACGACCTACTGCGCCATGGCCAAACGCTTTGCCACCGATGTGTGTTACAACATCTGTGATGAAGCACTGCAGCTGTACGGCGGTAACGGTTACATCAAGGAATATCCGATGGAGCGCTACCTGCGTGATACCCGCGTGCATCGCATTCTGGAAGGTACCAACGAAGTCATGCGACTGATCATCTCTCGCCGTGTGCTGGCGGAAGGTGCGGCCGAGCTATAAGGAGAGCAGGGGAATGTCTGAACTGATTCAAGTAGAAAAGCGTGGTCATGTTGCACTGCTGACCATGAACAACCCGCCGGCCAACACCTGGACCGCGGATAGCCTGCAGGCACTGACTCGCATTGTGGGCGAGCTGAATGAAGACCGTGACATCTGGAGCCTGGTATTGACCGGCGAAGGCGAGAAGTTTTTCTCTGCCGGTGCCGATCTCAAACTGTTTGCCGACGGTGATCGTGCGGTTGCCGGCGAAATGGCGCGCCTCTTTGGCCAGGCGTTTGAAACGCTGAGCCGTTTCCGCGGTGTTTCCATCGCTGCCATCAATGGCTTCGCCATGGGCGGCGGTCTGGAAGTGGCACTGGCGTGCGATCTGCGTGTGGCTGAAGCTCAGGCGCAGATGGCCCTGCCGGAAGCGAAGGTTGGCCTGCTTCCTTGTGCCGGTGGTACTCAGAACCTGACCTGGCTGGTCGGTGAAGGCTGGGCCAAGCGCATGATCCTGTGCGGCGAGCGTGTAAAAGCGGACAAGGCACTGGAAATTGGCCTGGTTGAAGAAGTGGTCGAGCAGGGGCAGGCGCTGGAACGTGCGCTGCAGCTGGCCGAGCAGGTTGGTGAGCAGAGCCCGTCAGCAGTTGCCGCGTGCAAGACGCTGATTCAGTCCGGTCGTAGCCGCCCGCTGGATCAAGGGTACATCATCGAGCGCGAACTCTTTGTGGATCTGTTCCACACCGAAGATCAGCGTGAAGGGGTCAACGCCTTCCTGGAGAAGCGCAAGGCCGAATGGAAGAACCGCTAATCCGGGAGCCCAAGCATGAGCTGTGTACTCTTTAGCGAACACGCGACAAAGGATGGTCAGATCATTGGCGAGATCCGCCTCAACGCGGAGAAGTCGCTCAACGCACTGACGCTGGACATGATCGACCTGATGCAACCCAAACTGGATGTCTGGCGTGATGACCCCAACGTGGTTGCCGTGCTGCTGGACAGTGAGGGTGACAAGGCGTTCTGTGCCGGTGGCGATATCGTCAACCTGTACAAGTCCATGGCTGCGAACGATACCGACTTTCCGGAGCAGTTCTTCACCCGGGAATACCGTCTGGACTATACCCTGCATACCTATCCCAAGCCGATTATCTGCTGGGGCAGCGGTATCGTGATGGGCGGCGGCATGGGTCTGATGAACGGCTGCAGCCACCGCGTCGTGACCGAAACTTCTCACCTTGCCATGCCGGAAGTGACCATCGGTCTTTATCCGGACGTGGGTGGCAGCTGGTTCCTCAACCGCATGCCCGGTGGGACAGGGCTGTTTCTGGGCCTGACCGGTAACCCGATCAATGCGGTCGATGCGCTCTATCTGGGACTGGCTGACCGGGCGCTGACCACCGACATGCGTGAAGGCATGTTGCAGCGTCTGCAGAACGAACACTGGGGCGAAGATGCCGGAGGCGTGGTCAGTCGCGTACTGCGTGAGCTTGAAGACGAAAGCCGAAGCGCCTTTGACGAGATGGCGGGGCCCATCCGTGCACACGAAGCACTGATCCGCGAGGTGACGGACCATGACTCTGTAGAAGAGATGGTCGAAGCCCTGTTGGCGATCGAGTCGGATGACAAGTGGGTCAAGCGGGCGCAAAAGGCGATCAGTCATGGCAGCCCGCTGTCGATCAAGATGATCCACGAGCAGTTGCACCGTTGCCGTCACATGTCGTTGAAGGAAGTGTTCCAGCATGAGCTGATCCTCTCCGTGCAGTGCTGCCGACATGGCGAGCTGCAGGAAGGGGTGCGAGCACTCCTGATCGACAAGGATGGCCAGCCGAAGTGGACCTTCGACTCGGTCGAGAAAGTGGATCCTGCGTTCCTTGAAGGCCTGTTCAAGCCGCTTTGGGACACGCACCCGCTGGCAGATCTCTAATTGATTCAGGCGCGCTCACCCTGAGTGCGCCAAAGGTTTACCACAGAATAAAAACAAGGAATTACATCATGGCAACTATCGCATTTATCGGTCTGGGAAACATGGGTGGCCCTATGGCTGCCAATCTGGCCAAGGCAGGTCACAGTGTTAAGGCGTTCGATCTTTCGCCGCAGGCGCTGGAACAGGCCGCGTCTCAGGGCTGTCAGATCGCCGACAGTGCGCAGCAGGCTGCATCCGGTGTGGACTTTGTCATTTCCATGCTGCCGGCCGGCAAGCACGTTGAAGGTCTGTATGTCTCCGGTGATCAGCCCCTGTTTGATCAGCTCGACAGCAGCACGCTGGTGATCGACTGCTCCACAATTGACGCCGATACTGCACGCAGTGTGGCAGCAGCCGGTGCCGAGAAAGGTGTTGGCTTTATCGATGCGCCGGTCTCCGGCGGTGTCGGGGGCGCTCAGGCCGGTACGCTGACCTTTATCGTTGGGGGTACGGATGCCCAGTTCCAGCAGGCCAAGCCGATCCTGGAGTGCATGGGCAAGAACATCTTCCACGCCGGTGATCATGGTGCTGGACAGATTGCCAAGGTCTGTAACAACATGCTGCTGGGCATTCTGATGTCAGGTACCTGTGAAGCACTGAACATGGGCGTCAAAAACGGCCTGGATCCCAAGGTTCTGTCCGACATCATGAAGCAGAGTTCCGGCAACAACTGGGCCCTGCAGGTGTACAACCCCTTCCCGGGTGTCATGGATGGCGTGCCTGCTTCCCGCGATTACCAAGGTGGCTTCCAGGTAGATCTGATGTTCAAGGATCTGGGTCTGGCCATGGATGTCAGCCAGAAGAGTGCAGCGGCGACCCCGATGGGCTCTGCGGCACGTGCACTGTTCAACCTTCACAAGTCCGCTGGCAACGGCGGGCTGGATTTCTCCAGCCTGATCAAACTCTATCAGGACGCGGACTGAGTCGGGGCACCTAGGCCTGACCTTGTCGATGGTGTCGCCTGGCACCATCGGCATATAACAAGAATAAAACGAGGTGGAGCATGGATTACAACGAACAGTACCGGGCATCAATCGAAAACCCGGAGGCCTACTGGGCTGAGCAAGCCAAGAACATCGCCTGGTTCAAACACCCTGAAACAACACTGACAACCACCGATTGGGGTACGCACAGCTGGTATGCCGACGGTGAACTGAATACCTGCTATCTGGCCGTTGATCACCAGATCGAGCAGGGGCGCGGGGAGCAGGTTGCACTCTATTACGACTCTCCGGTGACCAATACCAAGGAAGCCATCACCTTCAATGCGCTGAAGGACAAGGTAAGCCGTTTCGCCGGCACCCTCCGAAAGCTGGGTGTCGAAAAGGGCGACACCGTCGTTATCTATATGCCGATGATACCCGAGGCAGCCGTGGCCATGCTGGCCTGTGCCCGTCTGGGGGCCGTGCATTCGGTCGTGTTCGGCGGTTTTGCACCCAACGAGCTGGCTATCCGTATTGATGATGCCAAGCCCAAGGCCATTCTGACCGCGTCCTGCGGGATCGAGTTTGACAAGAAAATTGCCTACAAGCCCCTGGTCGACAAGGCGATCGAACTGGCTACTCATACGCCGCCGCACACGCTGGTTTGCCAGCGCCCCATGCTGAAGGCGGACATGGACCCTGCGCGTGACCTGGACTGGTATGAGGCGCAGGAAGGGGTAGAACCGGCTGAATGCGTGCCGGTCAAGGGCTCAGATCCGCTGTATATCCTCTACACCTCCGGCACCACCGGTCAGCCGAAGGGGATTGTGCGGGATAACGGTGGTTATGCCGTCGCGCTGCGATACGCGCTGAACAATGTCTACGGCATGGAAGCGGGTGATGTCTGGTGGGGCGCCTCCGACATCGGCTGGGTTGTAGGCCACTCCTTTATCGTTTATGGGCCCTTGATGGGTGGTTGCAGTGCCATTTTCTATGAAGGCAAGCCGATCAAGACGCCTGATGCGGGTGCGTTCTGGCGCATCATTGAAGAGTACAAGGTGAACTCCATGTTCTGTGCGCCGACGGCCTTCCGTGCCGTGCGCAAGGAAGATGCCGAGGGCGCTCTGGCGCAAAAATATGACCTGAGCAGCCTGCGCTGGATTTTTGTGGCGGGCGAGAAGCTGGATTCCTCTACCTATTACTGGCTCGACGATCTGCTGAAGGTGCCGGTGATCGACCACTGGTGGCAGACCGAAACCGGCTGGCCGGTCACTGCACCGATGATGGGATGGGATAACCCGTCCGAACCGCGACTGGGTTCAACCAACAAACCCATCCCGGGCTACGACATCCAGGTACTGGATGGGGATGGCGAGCCGGTTGCAGCAGGCGAAGCAGGCAATATCTGCATCAAGCTGCCGCTGCCGCCGGGGGTAGCCTGGAGCATCTGGAACAACAATGACCGCTTCGTCAGCTCCTATCTGACCGCCTTCCCCGGCTATTACCACACCGGTGACGGTGGCTATAAGGACGAAGACAACTACGTCTACATTACCGGCCGTACGGATGATGTCATCAACGTGTCCGGTCATCGTCTCTCAACCGGTGAGATGGAAGAGGTGGTATCGGCTCATGCAGCGGTTGCCGAGTGTGCGGTCATCGGTGTTGTCGATGAACTCAAGGGACAGGTGCCGGTTGGCCTGATCGTGCTCAAGGCAGGTGCCGAGATGGACGAGGAACAGCTTGAGAAAGAGCTGGTGGCCATGGTGCGTGAACAGGTTGGTGCTCTGGCCTGCTTCCGCCGCGCCGTAGTGGTGCAGCGCCTGCCGAAAACACGTTCGGGCAAGATTTTGCGCGCAATCCTGCGCAAGATCGCTGCACGTGAAGACTACAAGATGCCGTCAACCATCGATGACGAATCCATCCTCCCGGAAATCGAGGAGAAAATTCGGGCGGTAGGACTCGCCTGAATCGGGTCGGGGCCACCGGCCCCGGCCTTCTTGTGACATCCCGTTGTTGCAACTCTTGCCACGGACGGTCTCTCGGACCTTGAGGGAAGCAATTCCCTCTTTTTTGGTTACCTCACCCCGAACCCAATCGCTGCACACTTCCTGCTGGCCCTTCATCGCAAGCACAGGCACAATAGGCCCAAGCAGAGCGTCCCTGTCTCTGCGTGAGTGAGGAGGGTATACCCATGAGCCAAAGCACACCCCATCCCAAGTTTGTTGAGGCGATGCGCCAGCTTTCAGCAATGAGCGAGGAGGAACGGTTGTCAGAGGAAAACAAGGAACTCTTCGAGCAGGCGATGAACTATGCACCTCTCGATATTCAGCCTGCTTTAATGGCGATTCGGAAAAAATACGAAGACCCGATTCACTGATTCAAGGAATAGCCGCGGCCTGATTGATCGGGCCGCTTCATCTCGAACATGCCAGCAACAAGTCCCCCGTTAACCTCGTCCCCTCTGTTGGCAGGTCCCATCCTGCGCCGAATCACACCTGACGAACTGACGCTCTGGTGCCTTGCCACCGAGCCGCTGGAGTTCGCACTGACGCTGCAGTGTGCGAAGGACACCTTGTTCGACCGTGTATTGTCTGAGTCCGAGCGCTGGCATATGCCGCTGGGCACTCATGCGCACGCCTACCTGATTCACCTCAAGCCGGACACGCCCCTGCTGGAAGGGATTCGCATCGATTATGATCTGAAGTTCTCGGCCCGGGGTGGTCGCTGGGTTTCCATCGCCGAGTGGGGCGCTGACCTGCTGTATCCGGGTGAGCAACTGCCGGGCTTTGTGATCCAGCCACGACTGAACTCCATGCTGCACGGTTCCTGTCGCAAGCCGCATCATGATTCCAGGGATGGACTGGCGCGTGCCGATCAATGGCTGAGTGAGCGGCTGGATACACCTGAAGACTGGCCAGCCGTTCTGATGATGAGCGGCGATCAGCTTTATGCCGATGATGTGGCCGGGCCCCTGTTGCAGGCGGCGCATCAGCTCAGTGACCGGCTGGGGCTCTGGGATGAACAGCTTGAAGGCGGGGGTGTCAGCTCCAATGCCGAGCTGAGGCAGAGCCCGCACTGCTATTACGAGCGCGAGTGTCTGCTGCCGCGCGACCAGTTGAGCCAGAAGGTGAAGGACAAGTTCTTCAGTGGCGTGCGCAAGCCGATCTTCACCAGTGACTCCGCGCACAATCATCTGATTACCTTTACCGAAGTGATCGCATGCTACTGTCTGGTCTGGTCGCCCCGGGCCTGGGATGGCCTTGATCTGTCTCCCTTGTCGTTTTCGGCGCCGCACCAGGCGCGCTACACCCTTGAAGCGGATGCCATCGACGGTTTTCGGCAACAACTGCCCGCCGTGCGCCGGGTGATGGCGCATCTGCCCACCTACATGATCTTCGATGATCATGATGTGACCGATGACTGGAATCTGTCGGCGGCCTGGGAGATGTCTGCCTACGGGCATCCCTTTTCACGTCAGATCATCGGTAACGCTTTGATCGGCTACCTGGTCTGTCAGGGGGCCGGCAACGCCCCTGAGCGTATTCGGCGTCACCTGGGTGAATACCTGGATGCCTGGCTTGAGCGCCGGCGCAATGAGGATCATCAGGCGCTGATTACGGAGCTGATCGCGTTTGAGCGCTGGGATTACCTGATTCCGGTAGAGCCGGGTGTGCTGGTGCTGGACACTCGCACGCGCCGCTGGCGGGCTGAACGCAACCTGGCCAGCCCGTCAGGCCTGATGGACTGGGAAGCACTGACCGAGCTTCAGCAGCTGCTGCTGGGTCGCAAGGCCGTGATCATCGTTTCGCCAGCCCCGGTATTTGGCGTCAAGCTGATAGAGGCCATTCAGAAACTGTTTACCACCTTTGGTCAGCCTCTGATGGTGGATGCGGAGAACTGGATGGCACACCCGGGCTCGGCCAACGTGATGCTGAACATCTTTCGCCACACGCGCACGCCTGAACATTTCGTCATTCTCTCGGGCGATGTGCATTACTCCTTCGTGTATGACATCGAGATACGCTTTCGCAAGGGTGGTCCAAAGATATGGCAGATCACCAGCAGCGGCCTGAAAAATGAGTTTCCGAAAGGGTTGCTGAAGCTGTTTGACCGGGTAAACCGCTGGATGTATGCCCCCGCGTCGCCATTGAACTGGTTTACCAAGCGCCGGTTGATGAGGGTATCACCCCGCAGACCCGAGGGTGCGGCCGAAGGCTGCCGGCTGGTGAATAATGCCGGTATTGGTCTGGTGCGCTTTGCGGATGATGGCGAGCCCGAAGAGGTCTGGCAGCTCGGGGCTGACGGGGTGGATGTCCGTTTTGACCTCAGTGATGAAGAGGAACATTGGGGCTGATCGGGCACTGACGTATACTTTGCCGGTCCAAAATCCGTCAGATTTTGTCGTGGAGAATCAGTCTGAATGACCCAATACTGGAACCGCCTGCAGGACCGGATGGAACGCCTGCGCGCCAACAAGCTGTTTGAAACCTTCGTGATTGCCGTGATCATCGCATCTGCGCTGCTGATCGGAGCCAAAACCTACGAAGAATCTTCCCGCTTTGATCGCTGGATCAACTGGCTTGATCTGGGCGTCACCCTGTTTTTCCTGTTCGAGATCGTCGTGCGAATGGCGGCGGAAAAGCGTTTTCTGGATTTCTTCAAGAAAGGCTGGAACGTTTTCGATTTCGTCATCGTCGTGGCCAGCCTGGTGCCGATCAACGACTCGGAAATGGTGTTGATTGCGCGCCTGCTCAGGGTGTTCCGCGTCCTCCGTCTGGTGTCATTGATTCCGGAGCTGCGCATCCTGCTGGCGGCACTGGTTAAATCCATCCCGCGCATGGGCTATGTAGCCCTGTTGATGTTCATTATCTTCTACATCTATGCCGCGATTGGCAGTTTCATGTTCAGCGGTGTGGACCCGGTGCTCTGGGGCAATATCACCATCGCCATGCTGACGCTGTTTCGCGTGGCCACCTTTGAGGACTGGACCGATGTCATGTACGACACCATGGAAGTCTACCCCTACAGCTGGATCTTCTACCTGACCTTTATCTTCCTGACCGCCTTCGTGTTCCTGAACATGATGATCGGTATTGTGCTGGATGTGATGCAGAAGGAGAGTGCAGCCGAGCAGCTTGAAAGCGGCGAGGGTGAGGCAGCAGAAGTGCACTGGATGCGTGAGCGCATGGTGCTGATGAGTGAGCAACTCGATCGCATCGAACGCCAGCTGGGACAGCAGGACCGCGATTCCCGATGAGCAGCGTGCATGGACCGCTCAAGGCCTATCGGGACGCTCGTGCGGCCGGCTTTGTAGAGGACCCGGCACAGGCCGAGGCAGCGCGGTGGTTGCAGAGCTGTTTCGATGCCGTTCATCGCAATGAATCGGACGCCTCCGGGGTCTACCTCTGGGGGCGTGTCGGGCGCGGCAAAACCTGGCTCATGGACCTGTTTCACCGCCAGGTTGAGTGCCCGGCCCGGCGTCAGCATTTCCACCATTTCATGCGCGATGTTCACCAGCGGCTGTTCCGGTTGAATGGTACCGCTGATCCCTTGAGCGCGCTGGTGTCCGAGCTTGCCAGCGAGGTGAAGGTCCTCTGTCTGGACGAATTCTTCGTCAGTGATATTGGCGATGCGGTGATACTGGGTGGCCTTGTGCGGCGACTGTTTGAACAGGGAGTGGTAATGGTGATGACCTCGAACCAGCCCCCGCACAAGCTGTATGAAAACGGATTTAATCGTGAGCGTTTCCTGCCGGCCATTAAGGCGATTGAGGCCCAGATGCAGGTGGTTGCACTCGATGGTGAACAGGATCACCGCCTGCACCCGGGACAGGTGCAACAGCGCTACTGGGTCAGGCAGGGACGTGACTCACACCTTGCTGAGCTGTTTCGCTATCAGCAGCGAGGACAGGCCCGGTCCGGGCCGGTACTGGCGAATAATCGTACCGTCCAGAGCTTGCAGCACGATGATCACCAGCTTTGGTGCACCTACGCGCAGCTCTGTGAAGCGCCACTGGCCGCGGCGGATTATATCGAGCTTTGTGATCGCTTCTCGCATGTGTTGTTAAGTGATGTGCCCGTTCTGACAACGGAGAGGAGCCTGAGAGGGATTGCGCGCGGTACCGAGGACGGGGCTGAACTGGTCAGTGCCGGTGAGCGTGAGCTGCCGCGTTTGAGTGCGAAGGATAATGGCGTGAGACGGTTTATCGCTCTGGTCGATGAGTGCTACGACCGCCGTGTGCCGCTGTGGATTGAAGCTGAGGTCCCCATGGATGCGCTCTATCCTGATGGCCATCTTGGCTTTGCCTTTCGACGTACCCTCAGCCGGCTGAAGGAGATGCAGTTCAGCCGCTTTGGCACCGGCTGAAAGCCCCTTGTCCCTGGCGGGGATTTTCTTTTCCCCAACAATCATGTAGATACTGAGGGACTAATAATTTTAATAATGGGAGTAAGGGGTCATGCTGAGGCTGCTGGGCAATATTATCTGGTTTCTGCTGGGTGGGGTCGTGATGGGGTTGGCCTGGTACCTGGCAGGGCTGCTGGCCATGATAACCATCATCGGGTTGCCCTGGGCGCGGGCCTGTTTTGTGATCGGCACTTTCTGTTTCTTTCCGTTTGGCAAGGAAGCGGTCAGCCGTAAAGCCATTTCCGGTCATGATGACATCGGAACGGGAGCGCTGGGGCTTATCGGGAACATCATCTGGTTTGTGCTGGTGGGGATCTGGCTGGCAGTCGGTCACCTGATGTCCGCCGTCGCCTGCTTCATCACCATTATCGGCATTCCGTTCGGTATTCAGCACCTTAAGCTGGCACTGATTACACTTTCACCCATCGGGCAGACCGTGATCGACAGCGATCGTCCGCGATGGGTGGAGTGAGGCCGGTGGGCAAAGCCTAGTCGGCGATTTTATCCAGTGAATGAGCCAGTTGGTCGATGCGCTCACGTGTGGCATCAACCAATTGTGAAACTTGTGACGCAGCATCGGAAGAGCGGCCTGCCAGATCGCGGACCTCAGAAGCCACGACGGAGAACCCGCGCCCGGCTTCACCGGCTCGGGCAGCTTCAATGGCCGCGTTGAGGGCGAGCAGATTGGTCTGGTCAGCAATCCCTGAGATGCTGCCGATGATATTTCCGATCTCCTGACCGACGCGCAGCAGCTCCTCCATTGCCTGGTGTGTCTCCTGCACAGCAGCTTGACGGTCGGTCACGTCAACGCCAAACATCACGTAGCGCGTGACATTGCCTTCGAAGTCCTTGAGTTGACTCAGCCGAGCGTCAAACGCATGCTCCTTGCCGGTGTTGTCGGTAAAGCCGACCAGCATTTTGATCTGGTCCGAGCTGCCGTTGTCCCGATACTGCTTTTCGATCTGCTGCCAAAGAGACCGACAGGCCGCTTGAGCATCCTCCTGTGGACCTGCTTTGGAAGCAAACAGCTCGTTGTAGTGGACAGGGGTACCCTGTTGATCCCACTCAACCACCATCAGCGCTTCGTCCATCAGGTCCAGTCGGTCAAAGGAGTCCTTGGCCTGTTGGCGGGTATTGGTGATGTCGGCCTGAACCGAAATATATTTCTCGACACGCCCCTGGTCATTGAACACAGGGTTGATCGACATGGCGATCCAATAGGGTTTGCCGCTGCGTGTATAGTTCAAGATCTCTTCGTAGAAGGGTTCCTGTCGGCTCAGGCAGGTACCGATGCGCTCAACAACGGCAGGGTCAGTCGCCGGCCCTTGCAGGAAACTGCCCGGAATGCGGCCCCTGACTTCATCCAGCTCATAGCCGGTCATGTGGGTGAACCCCGGGTTGACGTACTCGATGGCACCCTTGCTGTCGGTGATCACCACGGCGTTGCTGGTGGTGTTGGCGACCAGTGACAGCATGGCGATCTCGTCACGGCGCTGAACATCTTCCGTAATATCCTTTACAAAGGCCGTAAAGAGTACGTCATCGCCAACCGCAACGCGGGCCAGCGTAAACAGCCCCCACTTTTTGCTGCCATCCTTGCAGTGAACCGGAAGCTCGACCGGCTTGCCGATTATGCGGTTGATGCCCGAATCACGGTTGCGGTTGACGTAGCCGTCATGGTTATCGCGATGCTCGGGGCTCACCAGCATTTTCACATTTTCGCCCAGCATCTCGTCGCGGCTATAGCCCCAGAGTTCAACGGCCGCATCGTTGCAGAACATGATCTTGTTGGCCTTGTCGATGGTGACAACCGCATCATTGGTCTGGGCCAGAATCTGCTCGACCATGTTGCGTTGTTCACGTTCCTTGCTGCAATCTCGCGCAAAGGCCGTGTAGTAGGTTTTGCGGCCAACCTTAATCTGAGAAATGGTGATGTTGATCCAGGTGTGACTGCCGTCTTTACGCTGAATTTCGATCTCGATGGAAGACCCGACGATACGGTCCTGACCGTCCTTGCGATGCCGATTGACATGGTCATCATGGTGATCCCGATGCGCGGGATGAACCAGTATTTTAACGTTCTTGCCCAGTACTTCAGTGGCGCTGTAACCCCATAGTGCTTCCGCAGCGGGGTTATAGTTCACGATCTTGTTCTGGTCATCGATAGTCACCACCGCAATGGTGCTTTGCTCCAGTGACTTTTCAGCCAGGCGCGAAGTGGTACTGAACATGTCATGCTCCTCTGGGGGGCGTGTAAGCTGAACGATTCATGGGTGTTCACTGCTTACGCGCAGGATCAGGTTTAGAGCATGCGAGTTGCAAAAAAGCGACAAGAAAAAATGTCAGGAGGGAGGGCAGGGGCCGACACCGGGGCCGGCCCCGAAAGATTACATGTTGGGGTAGTTGGGGCCGCCGGCGCCCTCAGGGACAACCCAGGTAATGTTCTGGGCCGGATCCTTGATATCACAGGTCTTACAGTGCACGCAGTTCTGCGCATTGATCTGGAACTGTGGTCCCTCGTCGCCCTCAACAACCTCGTATACGCCTGCCGGGCAGTAGCGCTGGGCCGGCTCGGCGAACTTCGGCAGGTTCTGGCTGATCGGGATGCTGGCATCCTTCAGTTGCAGATGGCAGGGCTGATCTTCCTCGTGGTTGGTATTGGAGAGGAAAACAGACGAGAGCTTGTCGAATGAGAGTACACCGTCCGGCTTCGGATACTGAATCTCCGTGCAGTCGCTGGCAGGCTTGAGCTGCTCGTGATCCTTGTGCGTGTCGTGCAGGGTGACGGGGATCTTGCCGCCAAACCAGTTCTGGTCGATGTAGTTGAAGGCGCCCCCCAGGTAGGGACCAAACTTGTGCATCGCAGGACCGAAATTGCGGGCACGATAGAGTTCGTCATACAGCCAGGAGGAGGTGTAGGCATCGGTAAACCCGGTCAGATCCTTGCCGCCTTCATCACCCTTGGCAAGGGCTTCAACGATGGATTCAGCCGCCAGCATACCGGACTTCATTGCCGTATGAATGCCCTTGATCTTGGAGAAATTAAGGGTGCCGGCGTCACAGCCGATCAGCAAGGCACCCGGCATGGTCATCTTCGGCAGGGTATTGAAGCCGCCTTTGGTGATGGCGCGCGCACCATAAGCAACACGCTTGCCGCCCTCGAGATACTGCTTGATCTCAGGGTGGTGTTTCATGCGCTGGAATTCATCGAACGGGCTCAACCAGGGGTTTGAGTAGTTCAGGTCAATGATCAGGCCTACAACAACCTGATTGTCTTCGGCATGGTAGAGGAAGAAGCCGCCGCTGGCGCCGTCACTCAGGGGCCAGCCGGAGCCATGTACGACCAGGCCGGGCTTGTGTTTGGCCGGATCGATATCCCAGAGTTCCTTGATACCAATACCGTAGTGCTGCGGGTCGGCATCCTTGTCGAGGGCAAATTTTTCGATCAGCTGCTTGCCCAAATGGCCACGGCAGCCTTCGGAGAAAATGGTGTATTTGGCATGCAGCTCCATGCCGGGCATATAGTTGGGGCCCTGCTCGCCATTGGCCGTTACGCCCATATCACCGGTGGCAATACCCTTGACGCTGCCATCTTCGTTGTACAGTACTTCTGCTGCTGCAAAGCCCGGGAACACTTCCACGCCCAGCTGCTCGGCCTGTTCCGCCAACCAGCGGGTGACGTTGCCGAGGCTGACAATATAGTTGCCGTCGTTGTGCATGGTTTTGGGTACGAAGGCATTGGGCAGTCGGGATGCGCTGTTTGCATCCTTCAGCATGAATACCTGGTCTTCAGTGACCGCAGTATTCAAAGGTGCGCCTTTTTCTTTCCAATCCGGGAAGAGTTCGTCGAGTGCACGTGTTTCCATGACGGCACCGGAAAGGATATGGGCACCGACTTCGGAGCCTTTCTCCACCACACAGACGGTGAGTTCCTGCTCGGCGGCTTGCGCCTGCTGCATCAGGCGGCAGGCAGCGGACAGGCCAGCAGGGCCGGCGCCGACGACGACAACATCAAATTCCATCGATTCACGATTCACGGTATTTCCTCCATCGGTGTGGATGCTGTGTTCTTATTGTTGTGTGCCACATCGTATGACATGTCTATCTGCGCTATCATAAGTAAAAACCCTTATTTGTAAAGCGCCAGCCCCTTTTGGCGAGGGATAAGGCTTTCAAATCAGGGTTATTGCTTATTCTGTGTCGCTGGTTATGATGCAGGACAGCACCCGCAAGCGGTGAGGCTGCAATACGCGGTCAAATACACAAGGTAAGGGTAACGCAATGAAGGTTCTGGTAACGGTTAAGCGAGTTATCGATTACAACGTCAAGGTCCGGGTCAAGTCGGACAACTCCGACGTGGATCTCAACAATGTGAAGATGGCGATCAACCCCTTCTGTGAAATCGCAGTTGAGGAGGCGGTTCGATTGAAGGAAGCCGGTACGGCAACGGAAGTCGTCGTTGTTTCGCTGGGGCCGCAGGCCGCGCAGGAGCAGCTTCGCACGGCGCTGGCGCTGGGTGCTGACCGTGCCATTCTGGTTCAGAGTGACGAGCCGCTGGAATCTCTCTCGGTTGCCAAGCTTTTGGCCAAGGTGGTGGAGAAGGAACAGCCTGATCTGGTGCTGATGGGCAAGCAGGCGATTGACAGCGATAACAACCAGACCGGCCAGATGCTGGCCGCATTGACCGGTATGGGTCAGGGGACCTTCGCGTCCGAAATCAAGGTTGACGGCAACACGCTGCAGGTAACCCGTGAAGTGGATGGGGGTCTGCAGACGGTAGAACTGAATACACCGGCTGTGGTAACCACCGATCTGCGCCTGAATGAGCCCCGCTATGCGTCTCTGCCCAACATCATGAAGGCCAAGCGCAAGCCGCTGGATACGCTGACACCGGCAGATCTGGGTGTGGAGATAAAAGCCAATACCCGGCTGCTCAAGGTTGAACCGCCGGCTGAGCGCTCTGCGGGTATCAAGGTGGCTGATGTGGCTGAGCTGGTCGATAAACTGAAAAACGAGGCGAAGGTGATCTGATGAGCATTCTGGTAATTGCTGAACACGATAATGAAACGCTCAAGCCCTCGACTCTGAGCACCCTGGCTGCGGCGGCACAAATTGGGGGGGACGTGACCCTGCTGGTAGCAGGCAACGGCTGCTCAGCGGCCGGTCAGGCGGCAGCCAGTGCCGAAGGTGTCGCCAAGGTTCTGGTGGCAGACAACAGTGCCTATGATCATGAGATCGCCGAGAATATGGCGGCGCTGATTGTGTCACTGGCAGAAGGCTTTACGCATATTCTGGCGCCCGCAACTGCCAACGGCAAAAACTTCATGCCGCGCGTGGCAGCACTGCTGGATGTAGGTCAGGTATCGGACATTATCAAGGTTGAATCTGCAGATACCTTTGCCCGGCCGATCTATGCCGGTAATGCCATTGCAACGGTTCAGTCGCTGGATCCGGTCAAAGTGATCACCGTGCGCGGTACTGCATTCGATGCTGTATCCGCCGAAGGAGGCTCGGCAGCCGTGGAATCGCTGGAACAGGTGGAGGACACGGGGCTGAGCCGCTATATCAGTGAAGAGATGGCGCAGTCTGATCGGCCGGAACTGACGTCGGCGCGTGTCGTTATTTCCGGCGGGCGTGGCATGGCTGACAGCGAACACTTCCACCTGCTCGAGAAGGTTGCCGACAAGCTGGGGGCTGCCGTGGGGGCTTCTCGTGCGGCGGTTGATGCCGGCTTTGCTCCCAATGACATGCAGGTAGGGCAGACCGGTAAAATTGTGGCGCCGGAGCTGTACATCGCCGTCGGTATTTCGGGCGCGATTCAACATCTGGCCGGGATGAAAGACTCCAAGGTGATTGTTGCGATCAACAAGGATGAGGAAGCCCCGATTTTCCAGGTGGCCGATTACGGTCTGGTGGCTGACCTGTTTACGGCACTACCGGAGCTGGATAGCTCACTGTAAATAAAAGGCCACGGCTTCATGCCGTGGCCAAGTTCTCTGGCGGCTTTGCTCTGGAGCCGCTATCTTCCCGACTGCTGCCTTGACGCCTGCTCGAATGATCTCAGGATGCCCGTGGAACCTGATGTGAGGGGTGAGTGGCAATGAAATGCTGCAGGGCGCTGTTCAGGAGTGCCTGCTTTTTCTGGTCGCCACACCGCTTGGCTCTTTCAATATCATCAATGATGAAGCGCTGAATGCGCTGCTCGCCATCATGGGTCACCAGGTAATGACCCAGCGCTACGGCGATCATGGGGTCCATATGCTCATGTTCCGCAATGGCTGCAATTTCGTCAGCCGACAGTTCGCTCATCTCCAGGCACTCTTCGTATGTCAACATGCCATTCCTCCTGCACCGTTTTGTGGGGGTGATCTGAGTTGAAACCAAAACCTGAGTTTCTCAGTTTAGAGGGGAGGGGATATTTTGCGAGCTGTGCGCGCTGCGTATTTTTCATCCACTCCAATCAAAGCTGAAGAATGTCTCATGCTGCGTTTGCGCACAAAAATCGGAGCGAAAGGGTAAAGGTGGTATTCTGTGCCACCCAGTGACATTGAGCAGGAGCAGCAATGATACTTCAGCCCGAAAATATGGCACCGGTCGATATTTACCATGCCTTGACCCAGATCATAATTCCCAGACCGGTCGCATGGTTACTGACGCCCAATGATGACCAGGCCAGCCAGTTCAACCTTGCCCCTTTTTCATTCTTTAACGTTGTCTGCAGCGATCCGCCCATTCTGATGCTCTCGATGGGCAACAAGACCAGTGGAGAGGCCAAGGACAGTGTACGCAACCTGACAGAAAGGCAGCGCGGCGTGGTACACATCGCCACGGACAGTCAGGCCCAATGGGTCACTGACTCTGCGCAAGAGATGGCTTTTGGCGAGTCAGAAGTGGAGCGGCTGGGGCTGGAGCTGGTGGGCTTCGAAGGCACCGGCCTGCAGCGGTTGGCAGCGGCACCCATTGCACTGGCCTGCAGGCTCTATCAGCACTTGGAGGTGGGTAACAAGCCTCAGAACCTGTTCCTGGTTGAGGTCGAAAAAGTCTGGATCGACGACCGGGTCTGCTTTGAAGACGGGAAGGGGCGGGTTCGGTTTGACGCTGACAGGATCAAGCCCCTGGCTCGCCTGGGCGGGTCCGAGTACGCCAGTCTGGATGAGGTGTTTCGCATCGACCGTCGCTGAGCGGTTTGACTTCTCCGGGTGACTGCTGCAGAGTGCGCGCTTTTTTGTATCTGGCTAGGCTTGCCTTGGGGGAGAAAAAAGATGAATGCTGTACTCGCGGCGGTTGTCGTGATGCTGGTTTTAAGCCTTCTGCGCACACCGGTGGTGGTGGCGCTGGTTGTCGGTGCATTGACCGCCGGTTTACTGTCGGGCATGGGGCTTGAGCATACGCTGGATGTGTTCAGTGGTGGCATAGGCGGTGGTGCCGAAGTTGCACTGAGCTATGCCATGCTGGGCGGCTTTGCTGTTGCCATTGCCCAGTCGGGTCTGCCGCATGCCATGGCGGACATGGTCCAGCGCAAGCTGGGGAACAGTGATGGCCATAAGGGGCGTATGGTCAAGTACGCGCTGGTGCTGGCGCTGGTGGCCGTGGCCATTTCGTCTCAGAACCTGATTCCCATCCATATCGCGTTTATTCCGCTGCTGGTACCGCCGCTGCTCATGGTGATGAGCAAAATGCAGCTGGATCGCCGTCTCATCGCATGTGTACTCACATTCGGCCTGGTGACGCCTTACATGTTCCTGCCGGTGGGCTTTGGTGGCATCTACCTGCATAACATCCTGCTGCAGAACGTGGCGGATAACGGCCTGGCGACCGATGGCATCAATGTGATGGCTGCCATGTGGATCCCGGCACTGGGCATGCTGGCCGGCCTTGTGCTGGCGCTGTTCAGCTACCGCAAGCCAAGACAGTACGACATGGAGCGACTGCAGGCAGCGGAGCGTGTCGAGGTCAACTACAGCCCCATGCGTCTGTTGTCAGTTGGTGCGGCCATACTGGCGGCCTTTGGTATTCAGCTCTGGAGTGGCTCCATGGTGCTGGGGGCACTGGCCGGGTATATGGTGTGTACACTGACCGGGATTATCCGCTGGAAACAGGCGGATGGGGTCCTGATTGACGGCATGAAGATGATGGCCATGATCGGCTTTATCATGATCACGGCAGCCGGCTTTGCCGAGGTGATGCGCGAAACGGGCGAAATTGCCACGCTGGTCAGTGGTACGGCTGATCTGATTGGTGGCAACAAGGCGCTGGCGGCCCTGCTGATGTTGGTTGTAGGCTTGCTGGTGACGCTGGGTATTGGCTCGTCGTTTTCGACCATTCCGATCATTGCCGCGATCTACGTGCCGCTGGCACTGTCACTGGGCTTCAGCCCGCTGGCGATTGTAGCCCTGGTGGGCACTGCCGGTGCGCTGGGCGACGCAGGCTCTCCTGCGTCTGACTCCACCCTGGGGCCAACCTCGGGTCTGAATGTTGATGGCCAGCATCATCATATCTGGGATACGGTTGTCCCGACCTTCCTGCACTACAACCTGCCTTTGCTGCTCGCCGGCTGGGCTGCGGCCATGGTGCTCTGACCCGCCTGTTCAATCGCCTGGCTGCTTGAACGGCAGCCAGGTGTTCAGCATCTCGATCTGCTCCTGCATCATTTCGCGCTCTTCATCCAGGAACCGATCAACTGCTCGGTGGAAGTCGGGATGCGCCATCCGATGCAAGGACCAGGTTCTGACCGGCTCAAAGCCCCGCTGTATCTTGTGCTCACCCTGCGCCCCGGGATCGAACCGTTGCAGTCGCCGTTCGATACAGAACTCGATTCCCTGATAGTAGCAGGCCTCAAAATGCAGGCTGTCATACTGTTCAATACAGCCCCAGTAGCGCCCGTATAGTGTTTGGTCATCCATGAAGTACAGTGCTGCCGCGACCGGTCGTGATTCAGGCTCCGCCTCGGCGGTTACCAGCAGCAGGCTGTCCGGCATGCGTGCGTGTAACAGGTGAAAAAATCGGGGCTCAGGTAGCCCTGGCGACCCCGCTTGAGATAGGTCATCTGGTAAAAGCGGTAGAACTGGTCCAGCCGCTCCCGCGTGATGTCAGCCCCCGTCAGTCGTTTAAGTAAAACTGACTGCTCCTGAACCTTGCGTCGTTCACGGCGCACCGACTTTCGCTTGCGTGATGTGAAGGTGTCGAGAAAATCATCGAAATGTTCATGGCCAGGGTTGAACCAGTGGTACTGGGTGCCAAGTCGACTCAGTACCGAGGGTTCGACATGCTCGCGTGCTGTCGCCTGAGGAAAGAGGCAGTGCCAGGATGAGGCGCTGATATCCTGCATGATCTGGTCCAAAATGACCGGAAGCAGCGCCCAGGCCTCAGCGGTCGGCAGGTTGCTGCCAAAGCGGGGGCCTGTTGCCGGCGTAAAGGGAATGGCGTTCACGAGTTTCGGGTAATAAGGCAGCCCGTTGCGCTCATAGGCATCTGCCCAGGCCCAGTCGAATACATATTCGCCCCAGGAGTGAGATTTCAGGTAAAGCGGGATCACCATGACGGGCCGGTCATGCTCATCGGTTACGCGCGCGTGCAGCGGCTGCCAGCCGGTGTCGCTGCCTACGCTGCCGGACTCTTCCAGTGCAGACAGGAATGCATGCTGGATAAACGGGTATCGGGTATTGCACAGCAGGTCCCACTCGTCGGCCGCTATGTCACTGATAGAGGGGTGCAGATTGACTTTATACATGCTGGCCTATACTAATCATGTCACTGTTTGGATTCTGATAAGGAGCCCTGAATGGACGAGTTGGAGCTTGAATTTGAGCTGGACCCCCGTCTTGTGACCGACACCATCGCCATTGGTGACTTCCCCCTGTGCCGGCTGTTACTGATGAATGATAGCCAATACCCCTGGTTCATTCTGGTTCCGCGCAGAGCCGGGGTGACCGAAATCTATCATTTGCCGGCCAGTGAGCAGCAGCAACTGATTCAGGAAGCCAGCGAGCTGTCGGAAACACTGGCGGACCTGTTTCAGGCACGCAAGATGAATGTGGCGACGCTGGGCAATATGGTGCCGCAGTTACACATGCATGTCATTGCACGCCGTGAATCGGATCCTGCCTGGCCCGGGCCGGTCTGGGGCAAAGTGCCGGCCGTTCCCTACACGGACGAAGCCCTTGCTCAGGTGCGTGGCAAGCTGGAGGTTTTGCTTCAGGGTGAACTGGCATTTGAACCTCATAACTGATCATCGGATGCATTCCCGCCGCCGGGCCTGTCAGGCCCGGCCAAATCGGTTATAATCCCCGCCTTTGAATTCCACGTTGCACACTCGGATACAGGAACAGGATACTATGCGCAGCCATTATTGCGGCGATCTCAGAGCAGAACACATTGGTGAAGATGTCACACTGAGCGGCTGGGTTCACCGCCGTCGTGACCACGGTGGCGTGATTTTCCTCGATCTTCGTGACCGCGAAGGTATCGCTCAGGTTGTTTTCGACCCCGACCGCGAAGAAAGCTTCAATCTGGCCGATAGTGTGCGCAACGAGTACGTTGTAGAGGTGCGCGGCACTGTGCGTGCGCGTCCTGAAGGCACCATTAACCCGGAAATGGGCACGGGTGAAATCGAAGTACTGGGTAAGGAACTGGTCATTCTGAACAAGGCCGAGACACCTCCGTTCCAGCTCGATGAACACCAGCAAGTGGGTGAGGATGTCCGTCTGCGTCACCGCTACATCGACCTGCGTCGTCCCGAAATCCAGCGCAAGCTGCGTTTCCGCTCCAAAATTACCCACAACATCCGCAACTACCTGGAAGAAAACGGCTTCCTGGATATTGAAACCCCGATTCTGACCCGCGCGACGCCGGAAGGTGCCCGCGACTATCTGGTGCCAAGCCGCACGCATGAAGGCAGCTTCTTCGCGCTGCCGCAGTCACCTCAGCTGTTCAAGCAGCTGTTGATGGTGTCCGGTTTTGACCGCTACTACCAGATCGCCAAGTGTTTCCGCGACGAAGACCTGCGTGCAGATCGTCAGCCTGAATTTACCCAGATCGACATCGAAACCTCGTTCATGGACGAGGAAGGCATCATGGGGCTGACCGAAGGCATGATCCGCGACCTGTTCAACGAGATTCTGGACGTGGATCTGGGTGAGTTCCCGCGTATGCCATACGCGGAAGCCATGCAGCGCTTCGGTTCCGACAAGCCGGACCTGCGTATTCCGCTGGAACTGGTTGACGTTGCCGACCTGCTGCAGGATATCGAGTTCAAGGTCTTTGCCGGTCCTGCCAAGGATCCGAAAGGTCGCGTAGCGGCGCTGAAAGTGCCGGGTGGTGCCGAGCTGACACGCAAGATCATCGATGACTACACCAAGTTTGTTGGTATCTACGGTGCCAAGGGGCTGGCGTGGATCAAGGTGAATGAACTGGAAAAAGGCGCAGAAGGCCTCCAGTCACCGATCGTCAAATTCCTGGGTGAAGACGTTGCCATGAAGGTGATGGAGCGTCTGGAAGCCAAGAATGGTGATATCGTCTTCTTCGGTGCCGACAAGGCACACATTGTCAACGAAGCGCTGGGTGCTCTGCGCATCAAGGTTGGCGAAGACATGAACCTGATCGAGCGTGAATGGGCGCCGCTGTGGGTCGTGGACTTCCCGATGTTCGA
Source organism: Marinobacterium alkalitolerans (assembly GCF_017776525.1). Taxonomy (GTDB): domain Bacteria; phylum Pseudomonadota; class Gammaproteobacteria; order Pseudomonadales; family Balneatricaceae; genus Marinobacterium; species Marinobacterium alkalitolerans. The sequence continues at coordinate 10,134 of NZ_JACVEW010000022.1, read as the reverse complement.
GGAAACCGACAATGGCGGTCTGACTGCGCTGCATCACCCGTTCACCGCGCCGAGCTGCTCGCCGGAAGAACTGATCGAGCAGCCTGAAGGCAAGCTGTCGCGTGCCTATGACATGGTGCTGAACGGTACCGAGCTGGGTGGCGGTTCTGTCCGTATCCACGACCAGGCCATGCAGAAGGCCGTGTTCAAGGTGCTGGGCATCTCTGACGAAGAGGCAGAAGAAAAGTTCGGCTTCCTGCTGAACGCGCTGAAGTTCGGTGCGCCGCCTCACGGTGGTCTGGCATTCGGTCTGGATCGACTGGTTATGCTGATGACCGGCTCTTCGTCTATCCGCGAAGTGATTGCCTTCCCGAAAACTCAGAGTGCTGCCTGTCTGCTGACTGATGCCCCGGGTGAAGTCAGTGCAGCACAGCTGCGTGAGCTGAACATCAAGCTTCGCAAGACTCCCTGATCGTTCCCGGTCAGGTCGGCCAGGCGGCCGCTAACCATACGAATAGATGAACAGGGCCTGCGGGCCCTGAAATCAATCGAGGATGTAGTTATATGGCAGGTCATTCCAAATGGGCTAACATCAAGCACCGCAAGGCAGCACAGGATGCCAAGCGAGGCAAGATTTTCACCAAGCTGATTCGTGAGCTGACAGTAGCGGCGAAAGAGGGGGGTGGAAACCCGGATGACAACCCGCGCCTGCGCGCCGCTGTCGACAAGGCGCTGGGTGCCAACATGAAAAAGGACACCATCGAAAAGGCGATCCAGCGTGGTGCCGGTGGTGGTGAAGGCGACAACTACGACGAGCTGACCTATGAAGGCTACGGCCCGAACGGTGTCGCGATTCTGGTTGAGTGCATGACCGATAACGTGAACCGTACTGTGTCGCAGGTACGCGCGGCCTTCAACAAGGCGGGCGGTAATCTGGGCACCAACGGCTCCGTGGCTTACCTGTTCGAGAAAAAGGGCCAGATCACCTTTGGTGAAGATGCGGATGAAGAAGCGATCATGGAAGCCGCGCTGGAAGCCGGTGCTGACGATGTGGTGACCAATGAAGATGGCTCCATCGATGTATTTGCACCCGCGCAGGACTTCATGGACGTCAAGCAGGGGCTGGTGGATGCCGGTCTGGAGCCCGTTTATGCTGAAGTTGGCATGATCCCGTCCACCACCGTTGAGCTGGACGTTGATGCAGGCATCAAGGCCCTTAAGCTGATCGATGCACTGGAAGATCTGGATGATACCCAGAACGTGTATCACAATGCGGAGATTCCGGAAGAGTCCATGCAGTAAGCACGGGGCAGTGTAGCGGACAAGACCGGGGGCAACCCCGGTTTTTTATGGGCGCAGTCAAGAGACACGCATGCGGATTTTGGGAATAGACCCGGGTTCACGTATCACCGGCTATGGTGTAATCGACATTCAGGGTGTGCGCATCACCTATGTGGCCAGTGGCTGTATCCGCATCAGCGGGGAACAGCTTGCCGACCGTCTGCAGCAGGTGTACGCGGGTGTCAGCGAAGTGATCGAACGTTACCGGCCTGATCAAATGGCCATCGAGCAGGTGTTCATGGCCCGCAATGCAGATTCGGCGCTTAAGCTGGGTCAGGCGCGGGGGGTGGCCATTGTTGCCGGCGCCAATCAGGCGCTGCCGGTATCGGAATACGCGGCACGGCGGGTGAAGCAGTCTGTTGTCGGGAATGGCGGGGCAGACAAGTCGCAGGTGCAGCATATGGTGGCACATTTGCTGAAGCTGCCCGGTCTGCCGCAGGCTGATGCGGCCGATGCGCTGGCCATAGCACTGTGCCATGCGCATACCTCTTCAGGACAGTCTCAGCCCGTACGGACGCGTGGTCGCTCCAGTGGCCGCTGGCGGTTATAGATGACAGGAGAAATCAGGAAGTGATCGGCTATTTAAGAGGGCGGATTCTGGAAAAGCAGCCGCCCTGGTTGTTGCTGGATGTCGGTGGCGTGGGGTATGAGGTTGAGGCCTCGATGAATACCTTTTACGGCTTGCCCGAGGTTGGAGCAGAAGTGGGGCTGCATACGCATTTCGTGGTGCGAGAAGATGCGCAACTGCTTTACGGCTTTGAGAACAGCCGTGAAAAGCTGCTGTTCCGTGCACTGATCAAGGTGAATGGAGTGGGGCCCAAACTGGCACTGTCTATCCTGTCGGGCATTTCGGCCGATGACTTCATTCGCACGGTGCACCATGAAGATACTACGGCGCTGGTGCGCATACCGGGTGTCGGCAAGAAAACCGCTGAGCGATTGATTGTCGAAATGAAGGACCGTTTGGCACAGCTGGAACTGCCAACACTGACCGAACTGGAACTGAGCGCCGGTAATCAGGTGGCTGCTCCGACAGAAGCCTCCGTTGATCATCGTGCCGAAGCCGAAAGCGCTCTGGTTGCGCTGGGCTACAAGCCGCAGCAGGCGACCCGTGCCATTGAGCAGGCTGCCGATGTACTGGGAGCGGATGCAGATACCGAGAACCTGATCCGTCAGGCGCTGAAAACCATGGTGACAGGCTAGAGGTCGGCATGAAGATCGAAGCAGATCGTTTTATCACTCCAGAAGCCAGTACGCCCACAGAAGAGGTGCATGATCGCGCCATTCGGCCCAAGCTGCTGCAGGACTATGAAGGGCAGCCCGCGGTGCGTGAGCAGATGGAAATCTTTATCCATGCTGCTCGCGCTCGCGGCGAAGCACTGGATCACACGCTGATATTCGGTCCGCCCGGACTGGGTAAAACGACCCTGGCCAACATTATTGCCCATGAAATGGGGTCTCAGATTCGCACCACTTCCGGCCCCGTGCTGGAACGGGCTGGGGACTTGGCCGCGCTGTTGACCAATCTGAAGCCGGGTGACGTTCTGTTTATTGATGAAATTCACCGCCTCAGCCCCAATGTGGAGGAGGTGCTGTATCCGGCCATGGAAGACTACCAGCTCGATATCATGATTGGTGAAGGGCCTGCCGCGCGCTCCATCAAGCTCGATTTGCCGCCATTCACGCTGGTTGGGGCCACCACTCGTGCCGGCTCGCTGACATCGCCCCTGCGTGATCGTTTCGGCATCGTGCAGCGCCTTGAGTACTACTCCATTGATGATCTGACCGGCATCGTGATGCGCTCGGGTCAGTTGACCGAGACGGAAGTTCAGCCTGAGGGTGCACGTGAAATTGCCCGCCGCTCTCGGGGTACGCCGCGTATTGCCAACCGTCTGCTGAGGCGAGCCCGGGATTTTGCCGAGGTGAAAGGCGATGGCTGCATCACCAAGGAGATAGCAGATTTGGCCTTGAACATGTTGAACGTGGATGAGCGTGGCTTTGACCACATGGATCGCCGTCTTCTGTTAACCATGATCGAGAAGTTTTCCGGTGGCCCGGTCGGGATCGACAACCTTTCAGCGGCCATCAGCGAAGAGCGCGATACCATTGAAGATGTGCTTGAGCCCTATCTGATCCAGCAGGGGTTTATCATGCGCACCCCGCGTGGACGTGTAGTAACCGATCATGCCTACGTCCACTTCGGTATCGAGCGGCCTGACTGATATCAATGGAAATGATGAAATAGTGACCAGTGGCGACTGCCTGACCAGGATCAACTTCCAATAGGACCATACTGCTTTAGCATGAAGCCGTCCATTCACTAAGAGGGTCGCTCCCATGTCGGCAGTCATGAGTCAGGATGAGCTGCAGGGTATCGCCGAGGAGTTGCATGAGCTTCTGGATACGCTCCACGAGGAGCTTGGCGAGGAGCTCAAGAAGATAGAGCATGCCCGTCACCTGCTGCGCCAGGTGCCCGAAGGCAAGACCGAGCGTCAGTCGGCACTGGAGCTGGCCCGTCGGCTTGAGCTTGAGCACCTGCGTCAGCACCTGGATACGATCGCGGCCTGTAACGAGGCACTGGAGCGAATCAATCGCGGCCACTATGGTCGTTGCGTTGAATGTGGCGAGGCGATCGAGCTCAATCTTCTCCGTGCAGACCCCTTGATCAGTACCTGTATGGCCTGTCAGGGGTGAACTCTTGTTTTAAAATCTGCGGCTGTTATTGTTGTCTGCCATCAGGGTTTTAGCAGGGCAACGGCATGCCGTTTCAATGGCCGGTCAGGGTATATATTGAAGATACCGATACTGGCGGTATCGTGTACTACGTCAACTACCTCAAATTCATGGAGCGGGCTCGCACCGAGCTGCTTCGTCACCATGGTGTGTCTCAGCAATCCCTCGCTGACGAAGACATCATCTTCGTTGTCACTCATGCCGAGTGTGATTATCGCAAGCCTGCCCGGTTGGATGATGAACTTCTGATAGATGTGGAAATCCAATCGGTTTCGCCAACCCGTGTCACCTTTTCGCAGCGGATTGTTCGGTCTTCAGATTCTGTTCTGCTTTGTCAGGGTAGAATCATCGTGGCATGTGTAACCGCGACGCAGATGAAGCCCCGGCGTTGGCCTGCAAACCTGATAGAACAACTAACGAATGGTTTTGGGCCGCAGCTGGCCGTTGAGGAGAAGTAATGGAAGATAAGCTGTCCATCTGGAGCCTGGTACTGAATGCGAGCCTTGTCGTGCAGCTGGTGATGCTGTCGCTGCTGCTGGCCTCCTTTCTCTCCTGGGTGATGATTTTCCAGCGCAATCAGGTGATGCGAAAGGCACGTCGATCATTGCGGCAGTTTGAAGACCGTTTCTGGTCCGGCATTGATCTGGGGCAGCTGTTTCGCGAGGTCAATCAATCTCCCAACGCGACCAGTGGTGCCGAAAACATCTTTCGTGCAGGGCTGCAGGAATATACCCGCCTGAGCCAGAAAAGCGGCAGCGACCCGGACATGATCATGAACGGCGTACAGCGTGCCATGCGGGTTGCCATGGCGCGAGAGGAAGAGCGCCTCGAACGACATCTTCCTTTTCTCGCGACCGTAGGTTCAACCAGCCCCTATGTGGGCCTGTTTGGCACGGTGTGGGGCATCATGAATGCCTTTCGAGGACTGGCCAATGTGCATCAGGCAACGCTGGCATCAGTGGCGCCGGGGATTTCGGAAGCGCTGGTCGCGACGGCGATTGGCCTGTTTGCCGCGATTCCGGCGGTCATCGCCTTCAACCGCTTCTCGGCACAGGCCGAAAGTCTGTTGAATGCATACGACACCTTTGCCGATGAATTTTCCAGCATTCTGTACCGTCGCGTTCACCGCGCGGCCTGAGGCTGACACATGATTCGTAAAGATCGCAAAAAGCGGCGTCTGAACTCGGAAATCAATGTGGTGCCGTACATTGATGTCACCCTGGTATTGCTGGTTATCTTCATGGTAACGGCGCCCATGCTGACCCAGGGTGTCAGTGTGGAACTGCCACAGGCATCGGCTGAACCGGTGGACGACCAGAACGAGGAACCTGTTATCCTGACAGTTGATGCAGAAGGGCGTTACTACATTAATGTCGGTGGCGATGAAGAAACGCCACTGAATGCCGGTCAGGTAGCCGAGCGAGTCGGCAAGGTGCTGCAGGCGGCCCCTGACAAGTTGCTGTTGGTCAGGGGGGATCGAGCGGCCAGCTATGATCAGGTGGTACAACTGATGGTCTTGTTGCAGGGTGCCGGTGCCAGCAGTGTTGGCCTGGTAACAGAATAGGCCTGATGGTGGATTTGAGAAGCTATATTCTGCCCACGTGTCTGGCGCTGTTGATTCATGGTGCGGTGCTCTTGCTGTTGAGTACCCACTGGATTGATCATGCCGAGCCAAGGCGCAATACACCTCGCCACATTCAGGCTCAAATGATCGAACTGAATGCGCTGGCGCAGCGCCAGGCTGAGCAGGAACAGGCCGCACAAGAAAAAGCCCGCCAGCAGGCTGCTGCCAAGGAGCGTGAGCGTCGCGAGCGTGAACGGGCCCTGGCTGAAAAGCGCCAGCAGGAGCTGCAGCGCAAGAAGGCTGAGGCTGAGGCCAAACGCAAGGCGGAGCAAGCTGCCGAGCGCAAGCGGCAAGAGGCACTGGCGCGCAAGCGGGAGGCCGAGCAAAAACGCCAGGCGGAACTGGCCGCTCGTAAAAAGGCAGAAGCTGAGGCACGCAAGCGCAAGGCGGAAGAGCAGGCACGCAAGGCGGAAGAGCAGGCCAGACGTGAGGCGGAAGCACTGGCGCGTCAGGAGGCTGAGCGACGCGAGCAGCAGGCGGCCGCAGAGAAAGAGCTTCAGCAGGCGCTGGAGCGTGAGCGCCAGGCGCGTGAGCAGGCTCAAGCGGCAGCGCGTCAGGCCTCACAGGCGGTTATCGGTGATATCCGCGGTTACATACAGGCGGTGCTGCAGGACAGTTGGCGTATACCCAGCACCGCTCGCAACGGTATGGAAGCGGTGGTGGCGATTCATTTCCTGCCCAGTGGAGAAGTGGATCAGGCCTATATCGATACCAGCAGTGGCAATGCGGCATTTGATAACTCTGCCGTGCAGGCAGTCTATCGGGTACAGACCTTTCCGCGGATTGCAGAGGTCGATCCGATTCTGTTTGAGCGCAGATTGCGTAAACTCCTAGTGAAATTCAGGCCGGAGGGGCTCAGGTGGTAAAACTGATACAGCTATGGACTTTCATGCTGGCGACGCTTTTTACGGTGCCGGTGCATGCTGAACTGGTCGTTGAAGTCACTCAGGGGGTGGAGTCCCCGACCCGCATTGCCATTGTCCCTTTTGCCAACGAGAGTGCACTCGCACTGAGTGAAGACGTGGCGCAGGTTGTTGAGCAGGATCTGGGTCGCAGCGGCTTTTTTGAGCCCATGTCACGTGACAACATGCTGGGCTTCCCCAGCCGGCAGCAGGACGTATTCTTTCGTGACTGGCGCATTTCGCGGATGGATTACGTCGTCATAGGGCGTGTGCAGGCAACGGGCTCCGGCGAGCTTTCGGTAACCTATGAACTGTTCGACGTGTTGCGGGAAACGTCCCTCCTGACAGAGAACGTTTCCGTCACGCCGGAGGGGTTGCGAGATGCTGCGCACTTTATTTCCGATCGCATTTTCGAAGAGCTGACGGGGCTGAAGGGTGCTTTCTCGACCCAGATTGTCTACGTGACGGCGGAGCAAATGGGCGCTGATCGACAGCGTTTCCGTTTGATGCTGGCGGATTGGGACGGTGCGCGGGCACAAACCATTCTGGAGTCACCTCAGCCGATCCTGTCTCCGGCCTGGTCGATGGATGGCAGCAAGCTGGCCTATGTGTCGTTTGAGACCGGCAAGCCCTCCATCTATGTACAGCATCTGGCAACCGGTCAGCGTGAGCGTATTCAGTCATTCCCCGGCTTGAATGGCGCGCCTGCCTGGTCACCTGATGGGCAGCGATTGGCGCTGGTCCTGTCCCGTGACGGAAACCCGGAAATCTATTTGCTGAACCTCCAGACACGCGAGCTTCAGCGCGTCACTCGACATTATGGTATCGATACAGAGCCGAGCTGGTCTCCGGATGGCCAGTCGCTCATCTTTACCTCCGACCGGGGCGGGCAGCCACAGATCTACCGGCTCAATCTGGCAACCCGCAACCTTGAGCGACTGACGTTTGAGGGCAACTATAATGCGCGTGGCCGTCTGACACAGGACGGGCGCTTTCTGACGATGGTTCATCGCAGTCAGGGCGGCGGGAACGGCTTTGATATCGCGGTACAGGATTTGAAGACTGACCGTGTCGATATCCTGACACGCTCAGGGCTGGCTGAGTCTCCGAGCATCGCCCCCAATGGCAGTGTGGTCATCTATGCAACCCAGGAAGGTACACGTGGAGTGCTGGCGGCCGTATCGCTTGATGGTCGCGTACAGTTCCGCATGCCTGCCAGCACGGGTGATGTGCGTGAACCGGCCTGGTCGCCCTACCTGCGATGAGGCCCCTTTAGCCGGAACAATTAACGTTAATAACTTAAAATGAATGAGTAGAGGAAACAGCATGCGCGTAGCCAATTTCACTAAAGCCGTAGCCATTACTTCCGCCATGATCTGGGCGGCGGGCTGTAGTACCACCAGCACGACCACAGACGGTGGTTCAGCCGGCTCGGCCAATGGCGGTCAGTCCGGTTCAGGCGCCAGTAGCTATGGTGCTTCCTCCGGTGGTGTGTCCGCAGGTCAGGTTGTGACCCGCGAAGATCTGAACCAGTTGCAGACCGTTTTCTACTTCGACTTCGACAAGGCTGTCGTTCGCCAGCAGGGCTTTGCCGATCTCGAGGCGCATGCCCGCTACCTCGCGCAGAACCCGGGTGCTGCCGTTCGTCTGGAAGGTCATGCGGATGAGCGTGGTACCCGTGAATACAACATGGCGCTGGGTGAGCGTCGTGCCAAGGCGGTTGAGCGCCTGCTGATGGTCAATGGCGCGGCATCCGGCCAGGTTGAAAGCGTCAGCTTCGGTGAAGAAAAGCCGGCTATGATTGGTCATGATGCTGCTTCATGGGCCAAGAACCGCCGTGTTGAACTGAAATACCTGAGCAAATGATTGCGCGCAGGCATTGGCTGGGTCTGGCGGGGTGGCTTAGTGTCACCACGCCGGTCTGGGCCGAGGTTCCAGTCATCGAAATACGCGAGCCTGCATCCGTAAATGGTACGGGTCAGTCGTCGGTGGCGCTGGGTAATCCTGCCGGCAACGAGATGGTGTTGCTGATTCAGCAGCTGCAGGATGAGGTGCGCACCCTGCGCGGTACGGTTGAGCAGCAACAGCGAAGAATTGATCTGCTTGAGCAGCAGCAGCGTGACCGCTATCGCGACGTGGATCGCCGCTTGAGTCTGCTGTTCCAATCCCTGTCGGTCGATGCGGCGTCGGCCTCAGCAGAGGGCAGTGCAATACCTGAAGTCGGGCAAACGCCTCAACAGGCTGCTCCGGCCACGGGTCAGCCTGCTCAAGGTGGTTCTGTGAAGGCTGAGGAGTCCGCTGCAAACACCCCGAACGAGTCAGTCGAGCAGGCCGGTGGCCGTGCGGATCGTGAGGCCTATGAAAGGGTCTATGCCCTGATCCGTGAGCGCCAATTTGAGCAGGCCAATGCGGCCCTTGAAGCGTTCATTCAGGACTACCCCGGCAGTGACCTGGTGCCCAACGCCTGGTATTGGAAAGGGGAAGTGCACCTTGCACGGCAACAGCTTGAGCCGGCACAAACAGCGTTTCGGCATGTGATCGAGCAGTTTGCGGGCCATGGCAAGGCCGCTGATGCGCTCTATAAACTGGGCGTGCTCTTTGGCCGCAGTGGTGATAGGGTTCAGGCCGAAAATACCATGCGGAAAGTGATCGAAACCTATCCGCAGTCATCGGCGGCAGATCTGGCTCGTGGCTACCTGGCGCCTTAATCAGCAGCTTGAGTTTTAATTGGCAAAACCTTGATGAAACAACGTGAAAAGCGAGCGGTCGTACTGTTGTCCGGCGGTCTTGATTCAGCAACTGCTCTTGCAATGGCCAAGGCTGAAGGCTATGCCTGCTTCGTCTTGAGCTTTGATTACGGACAGCGTTCTTTAACCGAGCTGAATGCGGCTCGGGCCATTGCCGCACAGGTGGGCGCGGTCGAGCACCGTGTACTGCGCCTGAGTCTGGAAGACTTTGGGGGTTCGGCGCTGACGGATAACAGCATCGATGTCCCTGAAGATGCGTGTGAAGGGGTGCCAGTCACCTATGTCCCGGCACGTAATACGGTGTTTCTGTCACTGGCGCTCGGCTGGGCCGAAGTGCTGGATGCAGATGCCATTTTCATCGGTGTGAATGCCGTGGACTATTCCGGGTATCCGGACTGCAGATCCGAGTTTATTGAAGCCTTTGAAAAAATGGCAAACCTGGCGACCCGCCGGGGGGTAGAAGGCGATCCGATCAGCATCAAAACGCCGCTGATGCACCTTACCAAGGCTGATATTATCGAAAAGGGCACGGCGCTCGGGATCGACTACGCGCTCACTGTATCCTGCTATCAGGCCGATGATCAGGGGCGTGCATGTGGTCGTTGTGACAGCTGCCGCCTGCGTGCCAAGGGCTTTGAAGACGCCGGTGTCGAGGATCCGACGCGGTATATGTAAAAAGTCTCTGGCAGGGGTTGCCATTTGCCGATTTAAGGGTAAAATGCGCAGCCCATTGGGTCGTTAGCTCAGTTGGTAGAGCAGTTGGCTTTTAACCAATTGGTCATAGGTTCGAGTCCTATACGACCCACCA
>NZ_JACVEW010000021.1 GCF_017776525.1 Marinobacterium alkalitolerans | reverse complement strand
CCATGTGAGAGTAGGTCATCGCCAAGCATTTAATTAAGTGAAAACCCCGGTCTCGTTGAGGCCGGGGTTTTTGCGTTTTAGCTGGAAGAAAAAACTGAGCCGAAGGGATGAGCGATCGCCGACCAAGGGTGAATGACCTGCTCACACGACATATGTTATCCACGGCTTACAAGGATGCCTGGATTGAGCGAGCTGTGGATGGTTTTAACAGGGGCGGGCTCATTCACCGCAACGGTCTGCACGAAAATCGCCTGTGGATAGGTGGCTACCAGGTGAGTACGGCTTGCAGGTCTCGGTAGCGTCCGGTGTGCGTTGTGCAGGACGTAAGGCAAGGGTGAGAGTGCTTCAGGCTCAGAGGTGATGCGCCGGGTTGAACAGCGCAGCGTAACGAAGCTGTGGATAAACACTGAGGCTTGAGACGAAATGAAGGGCCCCGACGCATCCCTTGCCCGGGGGCCCTGTCACTGACATCCGTGTCAGCCGCTGCACGGTCCTGTGCAGGCTAGAGGCTCGCTTCCATTCAACGTGTCACTCCCTGTGAACCTCTAGTGCATGGTAGCCATGCGTTGTCTGAGGGTATATAGGAAAAACTCCTAAAATCGGCGTCAGGCGACACCGTACTGCGCACGATAAGCCTGGATAGCCTCGAGCTCCGCTTCCATGTTGCCCTGTTCTTTCAGGTACTCGGCCAGATCGTTCAGCGTGATGATGCTGATAACCGGCATATTGTAGTCGCGTTCGACTTCCTGAATTGCAGAGAGCTCCGCCTTGCCCTTTTCCTGACGGTCCAGCGCAATCAATGTGGCGGCAGGGGTTGCACCGGCCTGTTCGATGATCGCCATCACCTCACGAATGGCGGTCCCGGCCGTAATGACATCGTCGATAATCAGTACGCGGCCTTCCAGGGGAGCACCTACCAGATTGCCGCCTTCACCATGGTCCTTGGCTTCCTTGCGGTTGAACACATAGGGCACATCCTGGTCATAGTCGTTGGCCAGTGCGACGCTGGTCGCGGCGGCAAGAGGAATACCCTTGTAGGCCGGGCCGAGCATGACATCGTACTCAATACCCGCATTGTTCAGTGCAGCGGCATAGAAGCGACCAAGCTTGGCCAGTGCCTGCCCTGAGTTGAACAGGCCGGCATTGAAGAAGTAGGGGCTTTTGCGACCTGACTTGAGTGTAAATTCGCCAAAGCGGAGTACCTGTTTCTCCAGCGCAAACTTAATAAACTCTCGTTGATAATCCAGCATCAGCCTCTCCGCAGCAGTTATATTAAACGACGTAATAATACCTTTTGCGGGTTGCAGCGTGCAGCCCGGGGGTATAGAAAAATTTCAAATTCGGCACGGCACTGGGTACAATTCGCGTTTACCTTTCCATCCCAGATTCGTTCGAATACGCTCAACGGGGCTAAGACGCTATGCGTGTGATCACCTTCAATACTCAGGGTATTGAACAGGCTGCAGACAAGGGCTTTTTTGACTGGATGGTCAAACAGGATGCTGATGTTGTATGTCTGCAGAATTTGAAGGCAAAAGAGTATCAGCTGGATGGTGATCGCTATCATCCTGATGGCTACCACGCCTACTTCTTCGACGCCTTTGAAGATGGTTTCAGCGGTGTGGCGATCTACACCCGCCATCTGCCGAAGGCGATCATGACCGGGCTGGGGTTTGAACAGTGCGACTTCAACGGCCGCTTTATTCAGGCAGACTTCGACAAGGTCAGTGTCAGCTCCATGACCATCCCTTCGGGCCTGCGCAGTGAAGAAGCCCAGGCGGGCAAGATGGAGTACCTTGAGCTGTTCATGGGGCATCTGAAGAAAACCCTGCGCAAGCGCCGTGAATTTATCTTTGCGGGTACGTTCAATATCGCGCACAAGCCGGTTGATCTGAGCAACTGGTATGTGAACCAGCGTGTATCCGGTTTTCTGGCTGAAGAGCGTGAGTGGATTGAAGAAGTGCTGGGTGAAATGGGTTACGTGGATGCTTTCCGTCAGGTTAACAAGGCGGAGCGGCAGTATACCTGGTGGCCTGATTACAATCGTGCCTGGACGTTGAACGAAGGTGCACGACTCGACTACCAGGTCACGACAGCGAATCTGCGCAAGACCGTCAAGAGCGCCCGTATCTACCGCGATGAGCGCTTTTCCGAGCACGCCCCGCTCACCATCGATTACGACATCGAAATTTGAACCACAGGGCCGCCATTGACGATCATGGCGGCCCTGCTGGATCAGCCTTCCAGCGCCTGCTTCTGCAGCTCCACCAGTTCGCTGATACCCTTGCGTGCCAGTGAGAGCATCGCATTGAGCTCGTCCTGCGAGTAGGGCGCCGCTTCAGCCGTGCCCTGCACTTCGATGAAGCCATCCTTGTCGTTCATGATGACATTCATGTCGGTCTCGGCTGAGGAATCTTCGGCATAATCCAGATCCAGCACCGGCTCGCCCTTGTAGATGCCGACGGATACAGCGGCAATCATGTGCTTGATCGGGTTGCCTTTCATGGCGCCGTTTTTGTCTTTCTTGAGTACCGCGATGGCATCCATAAGCGCCACGCAGGCACCCGTGATTGAAGCGGTACGTGTGCCGCCATCGGCCTGAATGACATCACAGTCGATCGTAATGGTGTTCTCACCCAGCTTGTTCAGATCCAGCGCTGCGCGCAGGGAGCGGCCAATCAGGCGTTGAATTTCGATGGTGCGGCCACTCTGCTTGCCACGTGCGGCTTCCCGGTCAGAGCGGGTGTTGGTAGAGCGGGGCAGCATGCCGTATTCTGCGGTTACCCAGCCGGATCCACTGCCGCGCAGGAAGCGGGGCACGCCTCGATCAACGCTGGCGGTACAGATCACCTTGGTATCACCAAACTCCACCAATACCGAACCTTCTGCGTGCCGGGTGAAATTGCGGGTGATCTTGACCTCCCTCAGCTGGTCGGGCTGGCGTCCGCTGGGGCGCATTTTGTTCAGTCCTAGATTTTCCAGCTGTTCAGAAAAGCTCGAGCTCATTCGTATCTACCCTTGTCTTCATCGGCCTGTTTACGCACGGTTGTTGCCAGGCTGTTAAAATGATCACAAAGCTCAATTCTAATAGAGATCGCATCAATATGACACGAAGCATGACCGCGTTCACCCGGCAGGAAGAGCAGCATGCCTGGGGAGCCCTGACCTGGGAGCTGCGTTCTGTGAACCATCGCTATCTGGAACCGCATTTCCGCTTGCCGGACTCGCTGCGGGATATCGAAGGCGTGCTGCGTGAACGTCTGCGAAAACGCATCAGCCGGGGCAAGGTGGAAGCCACCCTGAGGTTTGTACCTGAGCAGTCCCAGGCCAGTTTGCAGATTGATCACCGTCGTCTTGAGGAGGTCGCGGCCGCCACACGCCAGCTCAGCCAGACAGGGCTTGAGCTGCAGGGGGTCAATCCTCTCGAGCTGCTGGCCTGGCCGGGTGTGGTGGTCGAAAACGCACTGGATATGGCGTTGATCCGAAAAGCGGCAACAGCCCTGTTCGACAAGGCGCTGGACGACCTGATTGCCGGCCGTGAGCGTGAGGGGGATGAGCTGAAACAGCTGATCCATGCGCGCCTGCAGGGGGTCAGTCAGACGGTTGCGGATGTACGGCAGCTGATGCCGGAGATTCTCAAGGCGCAGCGTAACAGCCTCAAGCAGAAATTGGCTGATCTGAGTGCCGAGCTGGATCCGGCCCGCCTGGAGCAGGAGATTGTGCTGATTGCGCAAAAGGCAGATGTTGATGAAGAACTGGATCGGCTGGATACGCATGTGCAGGAAGTGTACCGCGTGCTGGAGCAGTCAGGCCCGGTCGGGCGACGGCTGGACTTCCTGATGCAGGAGCTGAACCGGGAAGCCAATACCCTGTCGTCCAAATCAATCGTGGCCAATACCACCCGAAGTGCCGTCGAGCTGAAGGTTCTGATCGAGCAGATGCGCGAGCAGATCCAGAACATCGAATAGCGGCTCATACACACTCCCTGCCTTCAGACTGAGCCGATGCGTCGGCTCACGTTTCCAATTCCTGTTCTACACTGCTTCTAGAACGGCGCTCAGCTTGCGGCAATAGTTTTCATTGCGATGCTATTTAATGAGCCGGGATCTGAAGTCGCCGACAGGGCGTAAACGCCTGACAGCGCCAATTGGCTGGCATTTTTGAGGGCTATTGAGATGATTTTCCTAAAAAAAACGCCATTTTTTTGAAATGATATCAATAGATATGCTAAACATTTGGCTTGTGTGTAAGCTCTAAGGCACTGGTCACACTCTCTGAAAGGGAAGCAGTGCAATCAATTGAAGATTGGAGATCTGATATGACAAAGCTGAAAAAACTGGTGGGCGCCTGCACGGTTGCAATGGCCACACTGGGTGCAACGATGACAGCGGAAGCCGCTACCTGGCGTTACGCTTTCGAAGAGGCCATCACTGACGTGCAGGGCGTTTTCGCAACCAAGTTCAAAGAGCACATTGAAGCCAACTCCGATCACAGCATTCAGCTGTTCCCCTACGGTACGCTGGGTGAATCAGCCGACATCATGGAACAGACTCAGGCTGGCCTGTTGCAGTTCGTTGACCAGTCGCCCGGTTTTACCGGCTCCCTGATCCCGGAAGCACAGATTTTCTTCATCCCTTACCTGCTGCCGGAAACGCATGCTGCGCTGGATCACTTCTTCCGCAACAGCAAGGCGATCAACGAAGACTTCAAGGAAACCTACGCTGAACACGGCCTGGAACTGCTGAAAATGTTCCCTGAAGGTGAAGTGGTCGTGACCACTCAGGAGCCGTTCGACAAGCCGGCGGACCTGGATGGCGTGAAGGTGCGTGTCATGACCAACCCGCTGCTGGTTGAGTCCTACAAGGCCTTCGGTGCGACGCCGACACCGCTGCCCTGGGGTGAAGTATACGGTGGTCTCCAGACCAACATCATTCAGGGTCAGGAAAACCCGCTGTTCTGGGTTGAGTCAGCCAAGATGTATGAGGTGACCGACGTCATCACATTCACCGGCCACAACAACTTCACTACAGCCGTCATGGCGAACAAGAACTTCTATGATGGCCTGCCGGCAGAAGATCAGAAGCTGGTGCAGGACGCGATGGATAGCGCCTTCAACTACATCATGGAATACCAGAAAGGTCTGGGTGAACGCTCGCTGGAGAAAATCCTGGAGCAGAAGCCTGAAATGGAAGTCGTACGCTTGACTGAAGAGCAGCGTCAGCCGTTCCGTGATGCTGCACAGGAAGTTGAGAAGAAGTTTATCGAAATGACCGGCGACAGCGGCCAGGCGCTGCTGGAGCAGTTCAAGAAGGACCTCAAAGCCGCTCAGGCTCAGTAATGCTGCTCCGAGGGCTGGCATGATGCCGGCCCTCGTACAAGGTGACATTCATGTCCGATAACCAATCGATGAGGCATGAGTCGACATTGCCCGGCCCCCTGGGCTGGATCGATGCCTGGCTCGGACGTGCCGAAGCGCTGATGCTGGGGGCGGGTGTGCTCCTGATGGCGTTTAACACAGTGGCCAACGTGGTAGGTCGCTTCGTGTTCCAGAACAGCCTTTTCTTTACCGAAGAGGTCAACCGAATTCTGATCGTTATGATCACCTTTGCCGGCATAGGATATGCGGCCCGTCATGGCCGGCACATTCGCATGTCTGCCATTTTTGATGCCCTGCCTACCTCTGCCCGCAAATGGATGATGGTGTTTATCGCCTTCGTCACGGCGATGGTGATGTTTGCACTGACCTTTTTCTCAGTGCGCTATATCGGCAGCGTTGCAGATTCGGGGCGAATCCTGCCGTCGCTGCAAATTCCCGTCTGGTGGATTTTCCTCTGGGTGCCGCTCGGGTTGGCGGTTACGGGCATCCAGTACCTGTTGACGGCCCTGAAGAACCTGGTGTCACGAGATGTGTACCTCTCGACCCAGGTCCTGGACGGGTATGATGATGATGAAACCGAGGTCTGAGCCCGGCCTCGGCTGTACAGGAGTACGCACATGACAGCCATTATGGTCAGCACAATGATAGTGCTGTTGCTTCTGGGCTTTCCAATGATGATTCCGCTGATCGTGGCGGCCTTCATTGGTTTCTACTCGATGTTCGGCGGTTTTGATCAGATGAACTTCATGATTCAACAGTTCATGGCGGGCATCCGGCCTGCTTCGCTGATCGCCGTGCCCATGTTCATTCTGGCTGCCGATATCATGACGCGAGGCCACTCCGCCGACCGGCTGATCGAAATGGTGATGAAGTTCATTGGCCATGTAAAAGGGGGCCTCGCCATCAGTACGGCCACGGCCTGTACCCTGTTTGGTGCAGTTTCCGGCTCTACTCAGGCAACGGTTGTGGCTGTCGGCTCGCCACTGCGCCCCAAAATGCTCAAGGCGGGCTACAAGGACAACTTCGTCCTGGCGTTGATCATCAACTCCAGTGACATTGCCTTCCTGATTCCGCCCAGTATCGGCATGATCATTTACGGGGTGGTTTCAAATACCTCCATTTCCGAACTGTTCATTGCCGGTATCGGGCCGGGCCTGCTTATTCTGGGCATGTTCGCCCTCTACAGCTATATCTACGCCACCATCCACAAGGTCCCGACGGAAGAGAAAGCCACCTGGAGCGAGCGCTGGGCCTCAGTGCGCAACGCCATCTGGCCGCTGGGTTTCCCCGTGATCATCGTGGGCGGTATCTATGGCGGCATCTTCAGCCCGACGGAGGCTGCCGCCGTCTGTGTGCTCTATGCCGTGATCCTCGAGTTTATCGTCTTCCGTGCGCTCAAGCCGGTTGAACTGTACAAGATTGCCAAATCGACAGGGCTGATTACCGCGGTTGTATTCATTCTGGTGGCAGCGGGTGCCTCGTTCTCCTGGATCATCTCCTTTGCCCAGATTCCGCAAACCATTCTGGGATCCATTGGGTTGGCCGAGGCCAGTCCCACCGGTGTACTGATCGCGATTTCAATTGCGTTCTTTATCGGCTGCATGTTCGTGGACCCGATTGTTGTCATTCTGGTGCTGGTGCCGATTTTTGCTCCGGTGGTGGAGTCGGCCGGTCTGGATCCGGTCCTGGTCGGGGTCTTGATCACCCTTCAGGTGGCCATTGGGTCTGCCACGCCGCCATTCGGCTGTGACATCTTTACGGCGATCGCGATCTTCAAGCGGCCCTACATGGAAGTGATTCGGGGGACTCCGCCTTTTGTGTTCATGCTGGTACTGGCAGCAGCGATGTTGATCATGTTCCCGCAGATTGCACTTTTCCTGCGTGACCTGGCCTTCAAGTAAGGCCGGTCACGCGCGACCATGGAGAGACTATGTTCAAGCGAATCCTGGTGCCGGTCGACGGTTCCGTGAAAGCGCTGGAGGCGCTGGATAAAGCGGTTGAGCTGCAGAAGCTGACCCACGCCGAAATCATGCTGCTCTGTGTGTTCAAGCACCACAGTCTGTTTGAAGCCTCGCTGACCACGTTGCGTCCCGAGGACATGCAGATTCCGGATGATGCGCTGCGCCAATATGCGCGTGAGGTCGTGGATCATGCACGTGAGCATGCTTCGAAGCACCATGCCGAGCGCTTGCGCGGCTTTGTCAAAGCCGGTCGTCCTTCGCGCACCATCATTCACTTCGCCCGGGAGAAAGATGTGGATCTGATCGTCATGGGCAGCCGTGGTACCTCGGGTGATGTGGATGGCATGTTGATGGGGAGCGTCTCCCAGCGCGTGGCCGGCCATGCTCACTGTCCGGTGCTGGTGGTTTGATCACACTCAGCCCTCGGGCTATAGTGCGCGCTTTGGCTGACAGCTTCGGAAAGATCGATGACTCAACTCGCCGGTACCCTTTATATTCTCTCTGCACCTTCCGGTGCGGGTAAAACCAGCCTGGTAAAAGCCCTGTTGCAGCAGGATCAGCAGGTCGTAGTTTCCGTCTCCCATACCACGCGCGCCATGCGGCCGGGTGAGCAGGACGGCGTGGACTACAACTTTGTCACCATGGACGCCTTCAATGCCCTGATCGAAGAAGGGCAGTTTCTGGAATATGCAGAGGTCTTCGGCAACAAGTACGGCACCTCCCAGCAGTGGGTCCGTGACCAGCTTCGGGCCGGTCTGGACGTGATCCTGGAGATCGACTGGCAGGGAGCCGAGCAGGTGCGCCACCTGATGCCTGAAGCGGTCACCGTCTTTATTCTGCCACCCAGTCGTGCGGCACTGCGGGAACGTTTGAACGCACGTGGCCAGGACAGCGAAGAGGTGATCGCGGGCCGCATGGCCGAGGCGACCAGTGAAATGAGCCACTACCCCGAATATGACTACCTCCTGATCAATGACGACTTTGAGCAGGCGCTGGATCAATTGGCGAGCTTGTTCAAGGCACGTCGCTTGCGCCAGCAGGTTCAGCAGCAAAAGCAGGCCGACCTGCTGGCCGAGCTATTGTCTGAGGGCTGAAACCCCCGTAAACTATCCTGTCATTTTATTGGTACCAACCCTGTTCGAGGTCGCAATGGCACGAGTAACCGTTGAAGATTGTCTGGAAAACGTTGATAACCGCTTTGAGCTGGTGATGGTTGCGTCCAAGCGTGCGCGCCAGATCGCCGTAGGTGGCCAGGACCCGAAGGTCGAGTGGGAAAACGACAAGCCGACCGTGGTCGCACTGCGTGAAATCGCAGAAAATCTGGTCGACCAGACCGCTATGGACGATCAGGAACAGGCCTGATCTTTTCCTGAAGCCCGCAATACGGCATCATCAGGGGTGAACGGTCGGCGCGTGCCGACCCTTGATCCCAAGCGGAGACGTGATGCCGACGATAGACGCCCTTTCACATCGCCTTGAGCACTATCTGAACAATGATCAGATAGCGCGCGTACGGCGTGCCTACTTTTATGCCGAGCAGGCGCACGACGGCCAGCGGCGTAAGAGTGGTGAACCCTATGTGACCCACCCTCTGGCGGTCGCCAATGTGCTGGCCGGCATGCACATGGACCATCAAAGCCTGATGGCGGCCATGCTGCACGACGTGATTGAAGATACCGAAATCGACTATGGCGGTATTGAGAGCCAGTTCGGTACGACCGTTGCCGATATCGTGGATGGCGTCTCCAAGCTGACCCACCTGGAATTTGAAACCAAGGCCGAGGCACAGGCGGAAAACTTCCAGAAAATGGTGCTGGCGATGGCGGAGGATATCCGCGTCATTCTGGTCAAGCTGGCAGACCGGCTGCACAACATGCGTACGCTGGGGGCCATGCGCCCGGACAAGCAGCGCCGCATTGCCCGCGAAACGCTGGATATCTACTCACCGATCGCGGCACGTCTTGGGATGCGTGACCTGCAGGTTGAGCTTGAGGATCTGGCTTTCCAGTCCTACTACCCCATGCGGGCCAAACGTATCCGCCGAGCGGTGGTCCACGCCCGTGGCCAGCGCAAGGACATCATCGAGCAGGTCCGTGAGACCATGCAGGCCCGGCTCAATCAGGAAGGCCTGAGCGGCGAGGTGAGCGGTCGAGAGAAACACCTGTACAGCATCTATCGCAAGATGAAGGTCCAGCGCAAGGCCTTTGCCGACATCATGGACGTGTTTGCGTTCAGGGTCGTGACCGACTCGGTCGATGACTGCTATCGCATTCTGGGGGCCGTGCATAACCTCTACAAGCCGGTCCCGGGCGGGTTCAAGGACTATATCGCCATTCCCAAGGCGAACGGTTACCAGTCGCTGCATACCGTGCTGTTTGGCGCGCGCGGCATGACCATTGAGGTACAGATCCGCACCCGTGACATGGATGCGGTGGCCAGTCAGGGCATTGCCGAGCACAGCCACTACAAGGTGAAGGGCAGCACTGAAACGGCACTGGGATCCTACAACCGGGCGCGGAAATGGGTACAGGGGCTGCTGGAGATGCAGCAGAACGCCGGTGACTCCATGGAGTTCATCGAGAACGTGAAGAAAGACCTGTTCCCGGACGAAGTGTATATCTTCACCCCCAAGGGACGCATACTCGAGCTGCCCCGTGGGGCGACGCCGGTGGATTTCGCGTACGCGGTCCATACGGATATCGGCAACTCCTGTGTCTCCTGTCGTATCAATCGACGCCTGGCACCGCTCTCGGAGCCGCTGCAAAGTGGTCAGACGGTAGAAATCATCACCACACCCAGAGCCCAGCCCAACATGGCCTGGCTGAATTTCGTGGTGACCGGCAAGGCGCGCAGCAGTATCCGTCATTTCCTGAAAAGCCAGCAGCGAAACGAATCGATCGAGCTGGGACGCCGCCTGCTGACCCAGTTCCTGGGCAACTATAGTGCTACGCTGGACGATGTTGATCAGGAGGCGCTGCAGCAGTTGCTGCATGAAGCGGACTTCGCTTCGCTGGATGATCTGCTGGAAGATATCGGCATGGGCAACCGCATGGCCTACGTGGTCGCACGCCGGTTGCGGCCCGAGTCCAGCGAGGATGAGGCACTGGATACGGAAGGGCCCGGACGCCCGCTCGCCATTCGTGGCACCGAAGGCATGGTGATGCAATACGCCCGCTGCTGTCACCCGATTCCGGGCGACGCCATTATCGGCCATATCAGCAGTGGACGTGGGCTGGTGGTACACCGTACCGAGTGCCGCAATATCGGCTACCTGCGCGATAACCCCGAAAAGACCATCTATCTGGAGTGGTCCGACCCGGAAAACAACGACGAGGAGTTTGTGGTGGGACTCTTGCTGGAAGTGGAGTCGCAGCGCGGCATCATCGCCAATCTGGCAACCGAGGCGGCCAATATGGGCGCCAACCTGCTGAAGATCGACAGTGGTGAACGTGATGGCCAGCTATGCAGCGTGCAGATGGAGCTGACCGTCTTCAACCGTGTGCATCTGGCGCGAGTGATTCGCAAGCTGCGCAACCTGAGCACCGTTAATCATATCCACCGGCAATAGGGGATTATTCCCCCATTGCCTGACCTTCCCGCCGGGGGTCCACACCGGACTCCCAGCGCCCATCCGGCTGCCTGCGTATGACATGCAGCCCTGAGTTCAGGTCACGTACCCGAATCTGATGCCCGCGTGCTTCCAGTGCGCTGCGCAGCTGTTCGGCGCTGGTGCCTGCTTCCAGCTCGGTTTGGCCGTTGCGGTTACTCACATGCCCCTGTGCCAGCAGTGTCTGCAGGGACTGGTCGCTGTGCAGCATGCGCAGCAGTGTCTCGGCTACATAGTTGATAATCCGACTGCCACCGGGTGAACCCAGCGCGGCGACCGGCTCCCCTTCCGTATTGAGCACGATAACCGGCGCCATGGAACTGCGCGGACGCTTGCCGGGCTGAACCCGGTTTGCCACCGGCCGTCCTTCCTGTTCCGGTACAAAGGAGAAGTCGGTCAGCTGATTATTGAGCAGGAAGCCGCCGGCCATCAGGGTCGAACCAAAGGCCATTTCGATACTGGTGGTCATGGATACCAGGTTGCCGTTCCGGTCGCGGACCACGAAGTGGCTGGTGGACGGCAACTCAGGGGACTGGTCATCGGCTCGTTCCAGCGGTTCAGGGGTGCCGGCAACGGCTTCACCCATATCGGTTTGCGGCTGGATCAGGCGTGCCCGCTGGCCGAGATAGTCATCCGACAGCAGGCCCTCAACCGGCACGTCCACGAAGTCACTGTCGGCCAGATAACGGGCCCGATCGGCATAGGCCAGTCGGCTGGCCTGGGTGAACAGGTGACTGAAGTCGGCGGGTTTGGACAGGGGAGCGAGCTCAAAGCCTTCCAGCAATCCCAGTATCTGCAGCAGCGTGACACCGCCTGAAGTCGGGGGCGGGAAGCCACAGACCTGCCACTGGTGGTAGGGGCGGCAGAGCGGCTCACGTTCACGTGGCTGGTACTCTGCCAGGTCCCGTGCCTGCAGGGTGCCCGGATTGTCATCTGCCTGTTTGAGAGCCCCCAGAATCTGCTCCACAAGAGGGCCCTGATAGAACGCATCAGCGCCCTGCTCGGCAATCAGCTCCAGAGAGTCGGCCAGCGCCGGGTTGCGGCGCAGGTAACCAACCGGAAGTGGGTTGCCTTCAGGGGTAAAAAAGTAGTCACGTGCGCCCGCATAGCGCCCCAGCCCCGGGTTGATCTCACTGGCGATCAATCGGTGCAGGCGCGGACCAACCCGGAAGCCGTCTCTGGCCTGCTGAATCGCCGGCTGCAGAGGCTGCGACCAGGGCAGGCGACCGTGTTGTGCATGAACCTGCTCCAGCATGCGCAGTACGCCCGGGGTACCCACCGAGCGCGCGCCAACCAGTGCTTCATGCCAACGCATGGGGGTGCCGTCAGGGGACAGAAACAGGTCTTGCCCTGCAGCCGCGGGGGCGGTTTCGCGGCCATCAAACGCCTGCAGGCGGCGGGCTTGAGCATCCCAGTAGAGCATGAAGGCGCCACCGCCGATACCGGAAGACTGAGGTTCCACCAGTGTCAGCATGGCCTGAATGGCCAGAGCAGCATCCGCAGCACTGCCGCCGGATTCCAGAACCTGATAACCGGCTTCAGTCGCCAGAGGGTGGGCCGTGACCACCAGCTGGTGTTGAGCCATCACCGATGCCGGTTGCTGCCATCCGGTCGCATGTTCGGGAGCCAGATTCTCGTTGACGGCGGCGGCCGGCATGCTGGCCAGCAGCAGGCTAAAGGCCAGCCCTGTCAGCAGGGGAGGTATACGCATCAATCTTTCTCCTGTGTCGATTCACCACCCGGCGTCTGGTCATCATGGCCGGCTCGAAATGCGTTCATGTCACTATAGACGCTTGTGATATCAACCGCTGCGGCGAGCGGGCGCCCTGTTAATCGGGGCTGTCGGAATCTTGATCTGTGTGAATGTATCCGGCCCCTGTTGTGCGTAGGCTAAAGTGCAGTAGTATCCTGCATACAGGCCACGAAGCCTAACCCAGTCCCGCAAGCGGAGAGAAGACCTTGTCTGTTGGAGTATCAGTTCAGCCCCTGATTGAAATGGCCGACGCCGGAATCCGGATAGTGCTGCTGCATGATCGTGCCGGTAAGCTGCTGGCGCTCCTGCCCGGACGGAAGATGCTGGATCTGTCCCGTTTGTGTCAGTTGACCGGTCGTGAACTGCAGCCGGTCAAGGGAGAGGATGCGCGCCGCTTCTTCAACCAGCCGGGTCTTCAGAGTGAAACCGGCCTGACGCAGCTGCTGTCGCTGCCGCTGGCGATTGACAGCGGCTATGCCGAGGCGGAGGTAAAGGGCTACGAGCCGCACACGGGCTGGTGCTTCAGCCTACCGCACCTGCCCCGGCATGAGCAGGCGGTACGCGGCGACTTTGCGGTGCTGCCTCAGGAGCCCCGTGAAGCGGCGGCCGGTGCGGATGATGCGGCCGTGATCACCCGTGCCGTGGAGCGATTTACCAGCCTGCGGGTCCAGCAGCGCCTTGAAGATACTCTGGGTCTGCCGGGCCTGTCGGAAACCATGCAGCTGATCGTGAAGCTGCGCTCCGACGCCGGGGCCGGGGTGGATGACCTGGTACCGGTCGTGAAGCGGGATCCGAGCCTGTCGGCTCAGGTGATGGGCTGGGCCTCTTCTCCCTACTATGCTGCTCCCGGCAAGGTACGCTCCATCGAAGACGCCATTATCCGTGTGCTGGGGTTTGATCTGGTGATCAATCTGGCGCTGGGTGTGGCCATGGGGCAGGTTCTGAAGCTGCCCGAGGATACGCCCCGGGGCTCGGTCTCCTATTGGGATCAGGCCGTGTATACCGCCACACTGTGCGAGCAGCTGGCGCGTCATGCCAAGGTGGAGCCCAAGCCGCGTCCGGGGCTGGCGTATCTGGGCGGCTTGTTGCACAACTTCGGCTATCTGGTGCTGGGACACCTGTTTCCACCGCATTTCTCGCGCTTGTCGCGCTATATCGAGGCAAACCCTCATCTGGAACAGCGGCTGGTAGAACAGGCCGTGTTGCATGTCACCCGCGAGCAGATTGGGGGCTGGCTGCTGGACAGCTGGAAGCTGCCATCTGAAGTCTGTGCTGCGGTGCGCTTTCAACAGGAACCGGAGCATGCAGATGAGGATGAGCGTATCTATGCACAGCTGATCTACCTGTCCAGCCGTTTGCTGCGCTCACGGGGGTTGAGTGATGGTCCGCATACGGCCTGCCCGCAGGGTTGGCCCGAAGCTCTGGGGCTGGATGAAGCTCAGGTAAATGCCTGTCTGGACGACCTGTGCAGCAGTGCCGACAGCCTGGCGGAGCTGTCCGGCATGTTCAAGAAGCGCGGCTGAGATCAGCCCGCTTCCAGTGACTGCTCCAGCGTTTCCAGTGCTTCCTGCTGTTCCAGCCAGTCTGCTTCGACAGCGTCCAGATCCCGGCTGACCTCGGCCTGACGCTGCAGCCACTGCTTGAGCTCGTCCTTGCGACTGTCATCGTACAGCTCGGTATCGGCCAGTGCCGTCTCGATCTCGGACTGTTGTGACTGCAGCTTTTCCATCTGCTTTTCCAGCTTCTCAACCGCCTGTCGCAGAGGACGCAGACGTGCACGCTGTTCCGCCTGTTGCCGTTTTTGCTCCTTGCGCTCGGCCGCGCTCAGAGAGCGTGCTGCGTCATCACGAACCACCGGCTTCTCCCGGGCCTGGTCATCCCGGCGCTGCTGTGCCAGCCAGCGATGGTAGTCCTCCAGATCACCCTTGAACTCTTCAATCTGTCCATCGTGTACCAGCAGGAACTGGTCCACGGTGTTTCTCAGCAGGTGTCGGTCGTGTGAGACCAGAATAAGCGCGCCTTCAAAACCCTGCAGCGCCAGCGTCAACGCATGGCGAACTTCCAGATCCAGGTGGTTGGTCGGCTCGTCCAGCAGCAACAGATTGGGCTTCTGCCAGGCGATCAGCGCCAGAGCCACCCGTGCCTTTTCGCCGCCCGAAAAACGCCCTACGGGGTCCAGTGCGTCATCACCGTTGAAGCCGAAACTGCCCAGAAAATTGCGCAGTTCCTGATCGGTTGCGTCAGGGCTGATGCGCTGCAGGTGGGTAAAGGGGGACGCTTTCATATCCAGCGCCTCCAGCTGGTGCTGGGCAAAGTAGCCAATGCGCAGGTGCTCGCCTTCCTGGCGCTGACCCGTCAGCAGCGGCAGGTCTCCCACCAGGGTTTTGATCAGAGTGGATTTGCCGGCGCCATTGGCACCGAGCAGGCCGATCCGGGTGCCCGGCAGCAGCGTCAGGGCCTGCTGCTTGAGAATGGTGCGTTCAGGGTAGCCCAGGTCCGCCTCGTTCAGGCTGAGCAGGGGCGAGGACAGCTTCTCACTGGTATCGAAGCGAAAGCTGAA
This sequence comes from Marinobacterium alkalitolerans, assembly GCF_017776525.1. GTDB lineage: Bacteria > Pseudomonadota > Gammaproteobacteria > Pseudomonadales > Balneatricaceae > Marinobacterium > Marinobacterium alkalitolerans. The sequence continues at coordinate 46,445 of NZ_JACVEW010000021.1, read as the reverse complement.
CGGTGAATCCACGTGGGCCGGCGCAATCTGTTCCATGCGCTCCAGCTCTTTCAGGCGGCTCTGGGCCTGCTTGGCCTTGGTAGCCTTGGCCCGAAAGCGGCGCACGAACTGCTCGATCTGCTCGACCCGGGCCTGCTGCTTCTCGAAGGCAGCCTGTTGCTGCGACAGCTTCTCGGCGCGCAGGCGCTCGAATGCAGTGTAGTTGCCCTTGTAGAGGGTCAGGCTGCGGTGTGCCTGATGCACGATATACGCGGCCACGTTGTCGAGGAAATCCCGGTCATGCGAGATCAGCAGCAGCGTGCCGGGGTACTGGCGCAGCCACTGCTCCAGCCAGATGGTCGCATCCAGATCCAGGTGGTTGGTGGGCTCGTCGAGCAGCAGCAGGTCAGACGGGCACATCAGTGCCTTGGCCAGATTCAGGCGGATGCGCCAGCCGCCGGAAAAGCTGCTGACGGGACGTTCGGCATCCCCGGGCACAAATCCCAGCCCGGCCAGCAACTGCTGAGCGCGTGCCTCGGCGCTGTAGCCGTCCAGTGCATCCAGCGCCGCATGCAACTCGCCGATGCGTTCGGCTTCGTGGCGTGCTTCCGCGTCTGCCAGTTGCGCCTGTACGGATCGCAGTTGATGGTCGCCGTCAATAACGTAGTCCAGCGCCGTCCGGTCCGTATGGCCGACCTCCTGCGCCATGTGTGCAATGCGCAGGTTGGACGGCAGCTTGAGCTCACCGGCATCGGCCTGCAGCTCACCCAGCAGCAGCTTGAACAGGGATGATTTGCCCACGCCATTGGCCCCCACAATGCCGACTTTCCAGCCGGCGTGAAGGGTCAGTGTGGTCTGCTCTAGCAACGCCTGGGCGCCGCGATGTAGGCTAAGATCTTGTATCTGAATCATGGCGGGAGATAGTACCAGTATGACACCGGAAAATCCCCTGTGGCGCTATGCACTTGAGCTGTATGCCGCACCCGATATCGAGTCGGTGTGTCTGCAGCTGCAGGCACAGGGCGCGGGGGTCAACGCGCTGCTGCTGGCGTGCTGGGCAGGTCGGCAGGGCGTGAGGCTGGGGACCGAGCAGTGGAGTCAGCTGCTGGCAGATCCCTGGCGTGAACAGGTTCTGTCTCCGCTGCGCCGGCTGCGCTACCGAGTGCGTGAACGGCGGGAACAGGACCCGGCGCTGGATGCCAGTTATCAGGCCCTGAAACAGGCCGAGCTGGCCTGTGAGCAGGCAGAGCTGATGCTGCTTCATGATCGCGTCAGCAAAATATCGCAACCAATGACCGGCCAGGAGCCGGTTGCAACACTGATGGGTGACAATCTGGCTGCCTATTGCGACCATGAGGGGGTTGCACCCGATGCAGAGTTGTTGGACGCTCTGGTCCGGGCCGCATTGCATATGCCCGAGACGGGCTGAACTTTCGACCCGACGGGTGTACTAACGCCTTGAGATGCACGCACATACACGTGAGATAAGGATAAACATGATGAGAAAAAGCATGCTGGCCATCGCCCTGGGCGGTGCTCTGATGACTGCACCGGTTGTTCAGGCCGATACGCTGGAAACCGATCAGCAGAAACTGAGCTACAGCCTGGGTCTGATTCTGGGTGAGCGACTTCAGGCTGATGTGGATGATCTGGATATCGACGCCTTTACTCAGGGTGTGGAAGCGATCTACAACGAAGAGACACCCCTGCTGGATCAGGAACAGATGGCCGCCGTAATGCAGGCATTCCAGGCGCGCAAGATGGAAGAGCAGCGTCAGGCCATGGCCGAACTGGCACAGGCCAACCTGGACAAGGGCAAGGCCTATCAGGATGACAACGCCAAGCGCGATGGCGTACAGGTGACGGATTCCGGCCTGCAGTATGAAGAGCTTGAAGCCGGTGAAGGCGCCAGTCCCAAGGCCAGTGATACGGTTAAGGTACACTACCGTGGTGAGCTGATCGACGGCACCCAGTTCGACAGCTCCTATGCCCGCAATGAGCCGGTATCCTTCCCGCTGGATGGTGTTATCCCGGGCTGGACCGAAGGCCTTCAGCTGATGAAGGAAGGTGGCAAGAGCCGTCTGGTGATTCCGGCGGAACTGGCGTACGGACCGGGTGGCATGGGCAATGCCATCGGACCCAACGAAACGCTGGTGTTCGAAGTTGAGCTGCTGGAAGTCAATCCCGAAGACGAGGCGGCAGCCGAGTAAGTCACGTTCGGGGCTGCCGAAAACCGGTTTCGGTAGCCCTGCGTTCCCCTCAGCGTAACCAGTTCACCAGGCCGTTGGTGCCAACCGCCAGCCAGCTGGCACCATCCCCGCCAAACTGCACGGCAATGACACTGGTACTGGTAGGGCCGTAGGATGCCCGCTTTTCAACCTTCCAGCGCTTCACCACTGCCTGTCGATTCAGATCCCAGAGTTCAACGGTGCCATCGGCGCGGCCGGTCAGCAGCTGGTCACTGTTGGTCGAAAAACGGGCGCTGGTATAGCTGACCCGTTTGGGAAAGAAGCTTTCATCACCGCTCAGATGAAACACGGGTTCACCGGTCTCAACGTTCCACACCAGTGCCTGGTCCAGACTGCCGGAGCTGAACGCCAGACGTCCGTTGGGTGCCAGAGCGACGGTATCGACCGTGTTGCCCAGCGTGATGCTTTGCAGTTGAACGCCGGACTCCAGATCCCAGAGGCGGGCGACATAATCATCAGCACCGGTCAGTGCGGTGCGTTCGTCACTGCTCAGGGCCACGCTGCGAATGCGGGCCGGGTGGCGCAGGCTGGAACGAATACCGCCCCGTCGAACATCGAAATAGACCGCTTCATGGTTGGCCAGCCCCAGCAGCGCATAATTGCCATCGCGTGACAGCTCTGCATCCAGAATTTCACCGGGGGAGCTCCAGAAGCCTTCTGCCGCGCCCGTAGTGACATTCCACAGCACCAGGTCCTGCGGATTGGCAGTCAGGGCGAAACGCCCACTGGGGGAGAAATCGACAGCGGGCAGCACCGTGAAGATGCCCGCCTGATGGTTCCAGTCGAACTGGCGAGCCTGCTGATCCAGATCCCAGAGGCTGCCGCCATGATTGACGGAGCCGACGACCGCGTGGGTGCCGTTCGGGGTCAGGTCGGCGGAGTAGGCCCCGCCCATTTCGGTCACTTCCAGTGTGTCCGAGGCGGAATCGGCACCCAGACCACAGCCGGTCAGCAGGCCTGCAGAGAGGATGCCCAGAAGGCAGGTGCGCATGATCACGAAGCTTCGACCAGATCCTTGTGGGCGTTGTGCAGCGTCTCGATCAGCTGATCTTCCAGCGCGAAGCGCTCTTCCAGCACTTCACCCAGTTCGGACAGATCCAGTGACAGCTGGTAGAGCTGGCGCAGCGTCGGCGCCTGCAGCTGACCATAGTTGTCGTTGAAGTCCAGCGCCTTGTCGGTGGAGGGCTGAATGCGAGGGAAGATTTCCTGCGCCTGCTCCAGGCTGCCATCGTCAAACTCGCTGCCTTCGCGCAGCAGCTGTTCGTACACTTCAAAGTGTCCGGAGGAAAGGTAATCCATCAGCAGGTCGCAGAACTCGGTCAGCGAGCTGTTCAGGGCTGCGCCGGCTTCCTGCCCCGGGATGGCCACGAACACTGAAATCAGCTGTTGGCGCTCTTCCAGCCAGTGGTCGATGATGGTGCTGACGCCGCCCCAGCGTTCTTTGGCGTTGCGACATTTCTCGAGCATGGCCTCTCCTCCTCGTTGATTGAGAACCATACTACTGCCAGCCTGACAGGGGTGCAATATGCGCCGCCGGCATGGCAGGGGGCAGGGGATGACAGGTATACTCAAGCTATTCTGAGAGAACGGGAGTAGAGCCATGGCGCGTCGCATCGCACTGATTCTGGCAATGCTGGCCAGCCTGCTGTTTCAGCCGGCACTGGCGGAAGAGGAAACGAAAGAAGATTACATCAATTACATTGAGCTCAAGCCGTTTGTCACCAACTTTGGTGGCCCGGGGCCGATCCGCTTCCTGAAAGCCGAAGTGACCATTCAGGTTGAAGACCCGGCCGCCCATCATGCCGTCAATGCGCACAAGGCCCACATCCGCAATGATCTGGTGTTCCTGTTTTCAGGGGTAATGGAAGAGGATATCGGCTCTGTGGCGGCACAGCAGGTGCTGGCCGAGCGTGCGCTGCATGCGGTACAACAGTTGCTGAAAGAAGAGACCGGTGACACCCATGTGTCCGATCTCTTCTTCACCAGTTTTGTGACTCAGTAGCCCTCAGCTGGCGACGTAGTCGGCCAGGAATTTCTCAAAGGCGGGCTGCTCGGCCTGTTCCAGTTCAAGCTGGGCCTTTAACGAGTCGGCTGCCGCCCGGGTAAAGGTATCCCGTGCCTGAGCCGTGAGCTGAGGCTGCAGTGTACGGCGGTGTTCCCGGCTCAGCGCCAGCACCCACTCACTGTGGCTCAGGCCGGAGTCGCGCAGCTGCGTCAGTACCTGTGCCGAGGGTGTCAGCTCGACCGCTTCCACTTTCTCCCGCTGTATCTCAACCGCCCGTTTGAAGGCATTGCCGCCTTCGGCCTCGTCCATCAGCTCGGCGGTGCGAGCAACCTGATCCAGAATACGATGCGCCAGCGTTTCGCGACTCTGCTCGCCTTCGCAGCTGTGCAGCTTGAGGCCCGGCTCGCGGCCACGGTTGACGATGCGTGCATGGTTCTCACCGACCCGCTGACACTCGTTATCGTCCAGGTCATCGGCACGCCCCAGCTGGCAGCTGATCAGAAAGGCGTTGATGAAGCGGGACTGCTCTTCGTCAATGCCCAGGGGCAGCAGCGGATTGATGTCGGTGTTGCGCACTTCAACGTACTCGACCCCACGGTTCATCAGCGCGTGGACCGGTTTTTCGCCGGAGGCGGTCACCCGTTTGGGGCGCACGTCACTGTAGTACTCGTTTTCAATCTGCAGCACGTTGGTGTTGAGCTGGCGGTAATGCCCATCCACGTTCACCCCGATCGTTTCATACGCCGGGTGTGAGGTGTGGATGGCGCGGTGCAGGGAGTCCGCGTAGGTATCCAGATGGTTGAAACAGATCTGCAGATCGGCCTGTGCCTTGTTGGAGTAGCCCAGATCGCTCATGCGCAGCGATGTGGCATAGGGCAGATACAGAGTGTCGCTGTTGAGCTGTTCCAGGCTGTGCGACCGTCCACCCATGAAAGAGGTGGACAGCGCCGGTGAGGCACCAAACAGGTACAACAGCAGCCAGCCGTAGCGGCGGAAGTTGCGGATCAGGCGGAAGTAGCCGGCTGACTGGAACGCCTGCAGGCTGCCCCGGTCGCCCTCCAGTGTCTGCCAGGCGGGCCAGAAGGCGTCCGGCAGGGAGAAGTTGTAGTGGATACCGGCGATGGTCTGCATCATCTTGCCGTAGCGGTATTTCAGACCCTGGCGATAGACGTGCTTGAGGCGGCCCACGTTGGAGCTGCCGTACTCGGCGATCGGAATGGCGTCTTCCGACGGAATCTCACAGGGCATGCTGGCGCACCAGAGTTCCTCATCACCCAGCTGCTCGAAGCTGAAGGCGTGTAGCTGGGTCAGGAATGCCAGTGCCTCGGCCGGTGTTTTCTGGACCGGCGTGATGAACTCCAGCAGTGCCTCTGAGTAGTCAGTGGTGATGAAGTCATGCGTCAGCGTCGATCCCAGGCCGCGAGGGTGCGGGGTCTGGGCAATTACTGCATCGGCAGTGACCCGCAGGCCTTCCTTCTCAATGCCCTGACGGGTTTGAGTCAGCAGGTCGGCATGGCCCGCGCGGGCCAGGCGATCGAGTTGGTGTTCGAGAGTTGCCAGCACCGTGTAGATTCCTGTGGTTGAGCCTGTAGGGGGCGCATTATACGTCTACGCCTCGACAAAATGCATCCGCTCAGCGTTTCCCTTTAACGCCGGCGGCCATCAGCTTGTCGGCCAATGAGCCTTTGACGGGCGCACCCTTGTCTGCTGAGGCGCGGGCTTTCGCGGGTGCGCTGCGATCCGGCTGGGCTTTGGGCCGGACCGGGGCGTCGCCTGATTTCATGGTCAGGGAGATGCGCTTGCGGGCTTCATCCACTTCCAGCACCCGTACCTTGACGATCTGGCCACTGCTCACCAGCGTGTGCGGATCGCTGACGAAGCGATCGGCCAGCTGTGAAATGTGCACCAGCCCATCCTGATGGACACCAATATCCACGAAGGCGCCAAAGTGGGTCACATTGGTCACCACGCCTTCCAGCGTCATGCCGGGTTGCAGATCCTTCAGTGTTTCCACACCCTCGGCGTAGTGCACGGAACGAAATTCGGGACGGGGGTCGCGGCCCGGCTTTTCCAGCTCGCTGATCACATCGCGCACGGTGTAGCGGCCATATCCTTGAGCTTCCAGCTGGGCCGGGTCCACCTGCTTGAGTCTTTCCGGCTGCTTGAGCAACGCTTCCAGCGATAAACCGCAGCTGGCGGCGATCGCCTGTGCCAGCGGGTAGCTTTCCGGGTGGACCGCCGAGTTGTCCAGGGGTTCCTCACCGTCGCGGATGCGCAAGAAGCCGGCACACTGTTCATAGGCCTTGGGCCCGAGGCGGGGCACCTTGAGCAGTTGGCGGCGGTTGCGCAGCGCCCCCTGCTCATCGCGCCAGGCGACGATATTGTCAGCCGTGGTGCGGTTGAGCCCCGCCACGTGGCTGAGCAATGCCGCAGAAGCGGTGTTGACGTCCACGCCCACGTGGTTGACGCAGTGCTCAATTACGCTATCCAGTGCTTCGCCGAGGCGCTTCTGATCCACATCGTGCTGGTACTGGCCCACGCCGATCGATTTGGGGTCGATCTTGACCAGCTCCGCCAGCGGATCCTGCAGGCGGCGGGCGATGGAAACAGCCCCGCGGATGGTGACATCCAGATCTGGAAATTCGGCTGCCGCCAGTGCCGAGGCGGAGTAGATCGACGCACCCGCCTCATTCACCAGCACGGCTTGAATGGCATGGGGGACGGCCTTGCAGACCGCCTGTGCCAACTGTTCGGTTTCACGAGACGCCGTGCCGTTCCCTACGGCGATCAGCTCTGCAGCGTGCTTTTTCGCCAGTGTGGTCAGGGTGTGCAGAGACCTGTCCCACTGTTTTTGCGGCGCGTGCGGATAGATGGTGGTGTGGTCCACCAGCTTGCCGGTGGCATCAATCACCGCTACCTTCACGCCGGTGCGCAGGCCTGGGTCGAGCCCGATCGTGGCTTTGGCACCGGCGGGTGCGGCCAGCAGCAGATCCTTCAGGTTGCGGGCGAACACGTCGATGGCCGACTGGTCGGCCTGCTCACGCAGTTGCTTGATCAGCTCGGTTTCCAGTGACGGGCGCAGCTTCTTGCTCCATGCCTGCTGCAGGGTCTGCTGCATCCAGTCATCCAGCTGAGCGCTGCGCAGCTGATGCCGCCGGGCCATCTGCTCTTCGGGCCAGCCATCGAGGCTTTCCGGCAGTTGCAGACTGGTCTTGAGGACGCTTTCGTTGACGCCTCGCAACACGGCCAGGGCCCGGTGTGAGGGGATGCGGGCAATGGGTTCGGCGTAGTCGAAGTAGTCGCGGAACTTGCTGTCCGGGTCGGCCTTGCCTTTGGCCGCGCGCACCTGAAGCTCACCCTGTTGCCAAAGGCGCTGGCGCAGGCTGCCGATCAGTTCGGCATCCTCGCTCAGGGTTTCCAGCAGGATCTGACGCACGCCTTCAGCCACCGCATCCGGATCTGCAAAACCGGCGTCCGGGTTCAGGTGCTGCCCCAGCTGGTTCCGGGGCAGTGTCCCGCTTTTCAGGGCCTGTTGTGCCAGCGGTTCCAGCCCGGCTTCCCGGGCTTCCTGCGCCTTGTTGCGGCGTTTTGGGCGGTAGGGCAGGTAGAGGTCTTCCAGCCGGGCGCGACTGTCGGCGGCGTTCAGGGCCTGCTCCAGTTCCGGCGTGAGCTGGTTCTGCTCGCGCAGACGGTCCAGAATCGATGTGCGGCGGCTTTCCAGATCGCGCAGCTGGCCCAGACGCTCATGCAACTGCCGCAGCTGGGTATCGTCCAGTGCGCCGGTCTGCTCCTTGCGGTAGCGCGCGATAAAGGGAAGGGTGGCACCCTGGTCCAGCAGGGTCAGGGTGGCGGCGACCTGAGCCGGCTTGATGCTCAGCTCGGTCGCCAGTTGCTGTTCAATCGACATGGCGGCTCGTATCGGTTCAGGGCACCTGCAGGATTTGCAGGGAGTTGGTGCCGCCATGCTCGCCGATGCTGGCCCCGCGGGTCAAGATAACCCGATCGCCGCTCTGCAGCAGGTCACGTGCCTGCAGCCCGGCCAGTACTTCATCGTTCAGGCGAGCCTCGTCCACGGCCGTGGCATCGAAGAACATCGGCATGACACCCCGGTAGAGTGCCATCCGGCGCAGGGTGCGGTCGTTGCGGGTCAGGGCGAAGATCGGCAGGCCGGAGCGAATACGGGACATCCACAGGGGCGTGGAGCCGGACTCGGTGAGGCAGATAATCGCTCTCACGCTTTCCAGACCGTTGGCCGTGTACATGGCCGCCCGTGCAATGGCTTCGTCGGTGCGGGTACACAGGTGATCCGGCGCCACCGGTGCCGGACGCGACAGCTGATGTTTCTCGGCGCCCTGACAGATGCGGGTCATCGCTTCCACGACTTCAACCGGGTAGTTGCCGGCGGCGGTCTCGGCCGACAGCATGACCGCATCGGTGCCGTCCAGAATGGCGTTGGCCACATCGAACACCTCGGCTCGGGTCGGCATCGGGTTCAGGATCATGGTTTCCATCATCTGGGTGGCGGTGATCACCACGCGATTGAGCTGACGCGCGCGCTTGATGATGTGTTTCTGTACGCCGATCAGCTCGGCGTCACCGATCTCGACCCCCAGATCGCCACGGGCCACCATGACGCCGTCACAGGCGTTGATGATCTCGTCCAGCGCCTCAGGTGTGGCTACGGTTTCGGCCCGCTCCACCTTGGCGATGATCTCGGCGCGGCTGCCGGCCGCTTCCAGCAGTTCGCGAGCCGTGTTCAGATCAGCGGCGGTGCGCGGAAAGGACACCGCCACGTAATCCAGTTCCAGCTCGGCGGCGACCTTGATATCGTGCTTGTCCTTGTCGGTCAGTGCCGCGGCACTCAGGCCGCCCCCCTGACGGTTGATCCCCTTGTTGTTGGACAGGGGACCGCCCACGGTGACCTCGGTTTCGATGCGGCTGCCACTGATGTTCAGGACCTTGAGCTGTACACGGCCATCATCCAGCAACAGGATATCGCCCGGTGTGCAGTCCTCGGGCAGCGCCTTGTAGTCCACGCTGACCGCATGCTGGTCACCCGCGCTTTCATCCATGGCGGCATCCAGCACAAACTGATCACCGATGGCCAGTTGAATCGGCCCTTCACGAAAGCGGGAAATGCGAATTTTGGGGCCCTGAAGGTCACCCAGCAGCGCAACGGCTTCGCCGGTGCGGCGACAGGCTTCACGTACCGCTTCAACCCTGCGGCGGTGGTCCGACGAGCTGCCGTGGGAGAAATTGAGCCGCACGGTATTCACACCGGCACGGATCAGATCGTCCAGACGGCCGGGTGCGTCAGTGGATGGACCCAGAGTGGCCACAATTTTGGTACGCTTAAGCATTGATTCCGTCTCTTGTCAGTGGAGGGTCGATTATCTCGACTAAAGTATGACCGCGGACACTTTTTTTCAAGCATCCCGCCCGACCGGCCCGGCGGCCTGCCCCCATGCGTGCTAGTCGCTTCCAGCGCTACCGGCCGCTATCGCTGCTGTTTACCATCATCCTGTTTCTGCTGGTGATGATGGAGGTGGCCTATCTCAGCCGACAGCAGGGGCTGGAAGAGCTGCAGCAGAGTGCCGTTGCCAACATGGGGCGCTACGTTCTCAGCGTGCAGCAGAAGCTGGACCGCTACAAGGACCTGCCGCAGGTGATGGCCAGCCACTCACGGTTGCGTGAGGCGCTGGCACATCCGAACGACCCGGCGCGTATCGATCAGGCCAACCGGTATCTGGAGCAGGTTACGGAAGTCGTGGGGGCGTCCGACAGCTATTTGATGGGGGCTGATGGCATCACCCTGGCCTCCAGCAACTGGAACCGTGAAAAGAGCTTTGTCGGGCTGAATTTCAGTTTCCGGCCCTATTTCCAGGACGCCATGGCGGGCAAGGCGGGACGCTATTTCGCCCTGGGAACCACCTCGCGCAAGCGTGGCTACTATTTTTCCTGGCCGGTACGTCAGGGCGAGCAGATTATCGGGGTCACCGTCGTCAAGATCGACCTGCATGAGATCGAGCAGGACTGGAATGACCCTCTGCAGGATATAGCCGTGACCGACGAGGACGGCATTATCGTGATTGCAACGCGGCCGGACTGGAAGTTTCACGCGCTGCACCGCCTGTCGCGTTCGGACCTTGAGCGCATTGTCGACAGCCTGCGCTACCTCGACCACCCGCTGTCGGCGCTGGAAGTGGTCAGGCGCGAACAGCTGGAGCAGGGGGCCGAGCTGATCACCCTGCTGGAAGGGGATCGCATTCGAGGCAATGCGCTGGACGGACTCCAGACCACGGAGTATCTGCTGGTACAGCGCCCGGTACCCGGCACCGGGCTGAATGTGTCCATCCTGGCGCGGCTCACACCGGTCAACGAAACGGTGATACAGGCGCTGGTGCTGGCGGCCTTTGTGTATATCGCGCTGGTGCTGCTGGTGCTCTTTCTGCAGGCGCGCTGGCGCATCGGTCGTGAGCGCCGTGCGTTCCAGCGGCGCGAGCTGCGTGCACTGGAGGAGCGGGAGCGGCAGGTCAGTGCGATCATCAATAACACCCGGGCCGGTCTGATCACGCTGGACAGCGGCGGGCGGGTCGAGTCGTTCAACCCCACCGCCGAGAAACTGTTCGGCTATCAGGCCGGGACCATTCGGGGGCAGGCCTTTACCGACCTCATTCAGTCCGAGGAGCATGCTGCCTGCCAGCGTCTGATTGGTGCAGGCTCCTGCCGTGAGATCCCGGAGCTGACCCTGGAGTCCGCAGGCATACGCCGGGATGGCAGCCGCTTCCCGATCGAACTGACCATCGGCTGTATGGCGCTGGATGGTGACCGGCACTTCATCGTCACGGTCCATGACATGACCGAGCGCAAGGAGTACGAAGCACAGCTGCAGCGGGCGCGAGATGCGCTGGAAACGCGGGTCGAAGAGCGAACGTCTGATCTGCGCCGCACCAATGCGCGCCTGCTGGAAGAGATGCAGCAGCACCGCAGTACCCAGAACGAGCTGATCCAGACCGCAAAACTGGCCGTGTTGGGGCAGCTGGCAGCCGGTATCAACCACGAGCTGAACCAGCCGCTCACGGCTATTCGCAACTATGCCGATAATGCGGCCTCGTTTCTCAAGCTGGGCAAGTCCGAGCGAGTGGAGGTGAATCTGCAGGAGATCGCCGGTCTCACCGATCGCATGGCCAAGATCATTCACCCGCTGAAGGAGTTTGCCCGTCAGAGCAGTGACCAGACCGGCCCCACCTCGCTGCAGGCGGTGCGGGACGGAGCCATGTCGATCATGTACGGGCGTCTGGACAAGTCCGGTGTTGAGCTGAACTGGCCCGATCTGAGCGATGTCTATGTGCGGGGGGATACCCTGCGTCTGGAACAGGTGCTGGTCAACCTGTTGTCCAATGCCATGCAGGCGATGGAATCCAGTCCGGTCAAGCGCATCGACGTGAGCCTGGAGCGCCGACAGGGGGTTGTCCGCCTGTCGTTGCATGATTCCGGGCCCGGCATTGCTGCCGAGGACACCCAGCGGGTGTTTGAGCCCTTCTATACCACCAAGCAGCGCGGCAAGGGGCTGGGGCTGGGCCTGTCCATCTCGCACCGGATCATGGAGAATCTCGGTGGTCGCCTTAGCGCTGAAAATCACCCCGCGGGAGGCGCGGTCTTCATTATGGAGCTGCCTGCCACCGATGCACAGGAAACAGAGGAAACGCCATGAGCCAGAGCCAGCCGCTGCCCGTGATCCTGATTGATGATGAGCACCACATTCGTATGGCCGCCGGCCAGACGCTGGAGCTGGCCGGGTATGAGCTGAGCACGCTGGAGCGGGCCGAGCCTGCGCTGGAGCTGCTGGGCGAGGACTGGCCCGGCATCGTCGTCACCGATATCAACCTGCCGGGAATTGATGGTCTGGAGCTGATGCGACGGGTACAGGGGATCGACCCGGACCTGCCGGTGATTCTGATTACCGGGCATGGTGACATTTCCATGGCCGTGGGCGCCATTCGTGACGGTGCCTATGACTTTATCGAAAAGCCCTTTGCCTCGGAGCTGTTGCTGGACGTGGTACGGCGGGCGCTCGACAAGCGCAGCCTGACGCTGGAGAACCGGCGCCTGAAAGACGAGCTGGAAGCCCAGGATGCGCCGGGCCCTCGTATCATCGGCAAGACCCCGGCCATCCGTGCCCTGCGCCAGCTCAGTCGCTCGGTGGCGGGCATGCCGGCCGATATCCTGATCCAGGCCGAAACCGGCTGTGGCAAGGACCTGCTGGCGCGCTACCTGCACGAACACGGCAGCCGCCGAGAGCATAATTTCGTGGCGATCAACTGTGGTGCGGTGCCGGATAACCTGATCGAGAGTGAGCTGTTTGGTCACGAGGCCGGTGCGTTCACCGATGCCAAGACCCAGCGCATTGGCAAGTTCGAGCATGCGAACGGGGGCACCCTGTTTCTGGATGAAATCGAAAGCATGCCGATGGCGCTGCAGATCAAGCTGCTGCGCGTGCTGGAGGAGCGGGCCATCGAACGGCTGGGTTCCAACGACGTGATCCCGCTGGACCTGCGCGTGATCGCCGCCACCAAGGTGGACCTCAAGGCCGAGGCAGAGGCGGGCCGTTTCCGGGAAGACCTCTATTACCGTCTGAATGTGGTGCGGCTGGATATTCCTCCCTTGCGTGAGCGGCGTGAGGATATTCCGCTGCTGTTTCAACATTTCGTACTGGTGGCGTCATCCCTGTATGGGCGGGAAATCCCCCAGTTGTCGGCCGAGCGCATGCACAGTCTGATGACCCATGACTGGCCCGGTAACGTCCGTGAGCTGCGTAATCTGGCCGAGCGTTACGTGCTGCTGGGCGAAGGGTGTACCTTCGACTTCGACAACCGCCCGATCACCGCTGATGATGCGGCGGATGGCATGACCCTGCCGGAGCAGGTGGAGCGGTTCGAGAAGATGCTGATTCACACGGAACTGGGCCGCCATGGCGGCTCGATCAAGGATACCCTGGCCAGCCTGGGCGTGCCGCGCAAGACGCTGTACGACAAGATGAAGAAGTACGGTCTGGATAAAAACGACTACAAACAGTGACCGGATCCGGCGCTGTTCACACAACAAAACGGCCGCCCGAGGGCGGCCGTTTCAGTCAGGGCTTCACGCCTGGTTAGAGCTTGAAGCGGTTCAGCATATCTTCGAGCTGGTGCGAAAGCTGTTCCAGCTCGTCGGATACCCGGTTCAGGTGCTCCGAACGCTCTGCGGTTTCTTCCGCGCTGCGGCTGATTTCCGTGATGCTGCGCTCCACGCTGCTCGCCATGTCACTCTGCTCACGCACGGCGCTGGCGACCTGGTGGTTGAGGTCGTTGATCACGCGGACCTCTTCATTGATGTTGGTGAGCGTGGTGTTGCTCTGACGCACCTGATCGACCCCGTTACCGGCCGCTTCCAGAGCTTCCTGCATCACGCCGACCGCTTCCTTGGCATCGTTCTGCAGTGCCGCGATGATCTGGTTGATCTCTTCGGTGGAGTTGTGGGTACGGCTGGCCAGCGTACGCACTTCATCCGCTACAACCGCGAAGCCTCGGCCCTGCTCACCGGCACGGGCAGCCTCGATCGCTGCGTTCAGGGCCAGCAGGTTGGTTTGCTCGGCGATCTTCTGAATCACTTCCAGCACGGTGCCCACGTTCTGGCTCTGGCCATCCAGTTTCTGGATTACGTCGGTCGCGCGTTCGATATTCTGTTGCAGGCGCTCGATGGCGATAATCGCCTGCTCGGTAATACGCGCACCGTCATTGCTTTCCTGCAGCGCCATATCCGAGGCTGAGACGGTATTCTCGGCACTGGCGGCAACACTGCGGGTTGCGGCTTCCATCTGTTCCATGGAGGAGGCCACCGAGCTGGTTTGCATCTGCTGGTGGTTCACGGCAGCGGCAGAGTCGGTGGCGACCTTGCTGATGCGGCTGCCGGATTCAGCCAGTTGATTGACGGTATCCCGGACATGCTTCATGCCGTCGTGGATGGTGCCCATCATGGAGTTGAACGCGTTGGACATCTGGCCTATTTCGTCACCGCTGGTGACCGGCATGCGCATATTCAGATCGTTGTCACGCTCGATGGTATGGATGGTGTCAGCCAGATTGTTGATCGGCTTCACCACGATACGGCGCAGCAGCAGGCTGATCAGGATGATCCCGGCGACGAAGAGGCCCAGCTCAATCAGGGCCACGCTGATCAGGTTCTGATTGATCTGTTTGTCCAGCGCGTCATAAGAGTAGGTCACGCGCACGGCACCGATCACCTCACCCTCTTCAACCTGGTGGCAGAGCAGGCAGTTGGTGCCCTTGTAGTCGGACAGGGCTTTCATGGGCGTAACAACCGTGAGGCGGTGGCCCTGCTCATCGTCCAGTTCGGCGATCACGTGCTCGCCTTTCATGGCACGGCGGTCGAAGTCATCCACCGGTTTGGAGTCCTCAGAACCCGGCCCGTAGACGGCCGAGATCTGCTTGCCGCGAATGATGCGGGCCTCGGTAATCGCTTCGTTGGAGAGCATTTTCTGCTGCAGAGTGGCGCGGTTGGCCATGGCACCACTGAGCATCAGGATGTTGATACTGTCAAAATAGGAGTCGGCGGCGTCCAGCGTTGATTTGGTGACGACCTGATCGACCAGCGAGGTCTCGCTGCGGTAAATGGTAGTCAACGAGCTGATGAAAATGATCAGGAATACCACAACCAGTGACAGGTTAACCTTGTTCTGAATCGAAATGGAGCTTTTCACGTTATTCCATCCTGATCTTTATAGTTCTTCTGCTGGGAGGCAGCCGGTATAAAAATTGTCGGTGCCAGTATACAGATCCTATTCAAAAAAAAGCTGATCTGCCACAACTGTTTGTTTTTCATTCATTTGGGTGGAAATCCGCCTATCGCGACCAGGGCTTTGGGTCAGATACCGCTCAAAAAGACTGCTTTGTGCACCTCCGGCTCTGTTCGGATTTCCATTACAACCCTTTGATATTAAATATTTATTGCAGCGGGTGTGGCGGTTTTTACAAAACTGGCACCTGCCTTGCAAAGAGGACTCCTGTGTTGCGAATCGACCGGCTTCCAACAACAAACAGCCGGCATGCAAACACCAACAACAGAAATAACAGGAGAAACCTCATGCGTTTACTGACTGCTGCCGTAACTTCCATCGCTCTGACGCTGGGTGCCCAGGCCGTTTCCGCCGCACCGATCGAGCTGAAGTTTTCCCATGTAGTGGCTGAAAATACCCCGAAAGGCCAGATGGCTATCAAATTCCGTGACCTGGTTGCCGAGCGTATGGGCGACAAGGTTGAAGTGAAGGTGTTCCCGAACTCCCAGCTGTTTGGTGACAACAAGGTACTGGAAGCGATGCTGCTGGGTGACGTACAGATGGCGGCACCGTCTCTGTCCAAGTTCCAGAAATACACCAAGTCCCTGCAGATCTTTGACCTGCCGTTCCTGTTCAAGGACATGGACGCGGTTGAGCGCTTCCAGCAGAGCGAACAGGGTCAGGAACTGCTGAACTCGCTGCGCAAGCGCGGCCTGGTCGGTCTGGGTTACCTGCATAACGGCATGAAGCAGCTGTCTGCCAGTGAACCTCTGCGTGTACCTTCTGATGCCTCCGGCAAGAAGTTCCGCATCATGACCTCCGATGTACTTCAGGCACAGTTCGAAGCGGTTGATGCCGTACCGCTGAAAAAGCCGTTCTCTGAAGTGTTCACTCTGCTGCAGACCAAGGCCATCGACGGTCAGGAAAACACCTGGTCCAACATCTATTCCAAGAAGTTCCACGAGGTTCAGCCCTACATCACCGAATCCAACCACGGTGTGCTGGACTACCTGGTCGTGACTTCTGCCGAATTCTGGAGCGGTCTGGATGAGGATGTGCGTGCCGAGCTTAAACAGGCGCTGGATGAAGCCATTGCGTACGGCAACAAGATCTCTGATGACAAGGCTGCCGAAGACCGCCAGGCGATCATCGACTCCGGTCGCAGTGAAGTGATCGAAATCTCCGATGCCGAGCGTCAGCAGTGGGTTGATGCAATGAAGCCGGTCTGGAAGCAGTTTGAAGATGAGATCGGTGCAGACCTGATCGAAGCGGCTGCCCAGTCCAACCAGTAATACCTTGCTGAACGCGAGATCCACAGGGGTGGCACACGCCACCCCACCGATCGCCCTCAGGGGTGGGGGCGGTCCGAAATCGGGGAAGAATTATGTCTGTACGTAATCTGGTAACGCATATCGAAGAGGCGATACTGTCGCTGCTTCTGCTGGCCATGACGCTGTTGGTCTTCGCAGAAGTGGTTGCCCGCTTCGGTTTCAATGCCGGCATCCACTGGGCACAGGAAGTCACCCTGTTGCTGTCCGCATGGTTTGTGCTCTTTGGCGCATCTTACGGTGTGAAAGTGGGTGCCCACATTGGCGTCGATGTTTTCGTCAAGATGCTGCCGGCCGGGGTGCACCGTGGCGTGACACTGATTGCGATAGCGCTCTGTCTGTTTTATTGCGGCCTCTTTTTATACGGCTCCTGGATCTACCTGGCCAAGATGAAAATGATTGGCATTGAACTGGAAGACCTGCCCATTCCCAAGTGGACGGTCATGACCATTCTGGTGATCGGCTTTGCCCTGCTGGCGCTGCGATTTGTGCAGCTGGGCTGGAAGGTGCTCAAGGGTGAAGCGGACGGTTTCCACTTTGCCGACGAAGCCGAAGAAAGTATGGAAATTGCCCGTGACCTCAAGGGCAACGACGGGGAGGCACGCCAATGACTACGGCCATGCTGTTTATCATTCTCTTCGGCTGCATGCTGATGGGAATGCCGATCGCGATTGCGCTGGGCCTGTCCAGTGTGACCACGATCCTGATCTTTTCCAATGACTCGCTGGCGTCCGTAGCGCTGAAACTGTTCGAGGCGACCTCTGAACACTACACCTTGCTGGCGATTCCGTTCTTTATTCTGTCATCCGCGTTTCTGTCCACCGGCGGGGTGGCCAAGCGCCTGATCAACTTTGCCATGGATGCCATCGGCCATGTCCGGGGCGGTCTGGCGATGGCATCGGTGATGGCCTGTATGCTGTTTGCGGCCGTATCCGGCTCCTCACCGGCCACGGTAGCGGCGATCGGTACCATCGTGATTGCCGGTATGGTGCGTTCCGGTTACCCGGAATCCTTCGCTGCCGGCGTCATTGCGAACGCGGGTACGCTGGGCATTCTGATTCCGCCCTCCATCGTCATGCTGGTCTATGCCGCGGCGACCGAGGTATCGGCGTCTCGCATGTTCATGGCCGGCTTCATCCCCGGCCTGATGATGGGCCTGCTGCTGATGGTGGCCATCTACATCGCCGCGCGCGTGAAGAAGCTGCCGTCACAGCCGTTCCCGGGCTTTGCTCAGCTGTTCCGCTCCGGTGGTATCGCCATGGGCGGCCTGATGCTGATCATCATCGTACTGGGCTCCATCTATGGCGGGATCGCTTCACCGACCGAAGCGGCTGCCGTGGCTGCCGTCTATGCGTACATGATTGCCGTGATGGGCTACCGTGATATCGGTCCGCTGAAAGGCGTCGCCTGGCGTAACGAAGGTGAGTCCATGGGCAGTGCCGTGGTGCGTAACCTGTTCCAGGTGCTGATGTCGATCCCGCGCTCCGTTTCCCACCCGGAAGTGCGCAAGGTGTTTGTGGATGCGTCCAAAGTGTCCATGATGCTGCTGTTCATCATCGCCAACGCGATGCTGTTCGCGCACGTACTGACCACCGAGCGTATCCCGCATACCATTGCGGAAGTGATCATCGAGTGGGGGCTGCCGGCCTGGGGCTTCCTGATCGTGGTGAACATTCTGCTGCTGATCGCCGGCAACTTCATGGAGCCCTCGGCCATTCTGCTGATCATGGCGCCGATCCTGTTCCCGATCGCGACTCAGCTGGGGATTGATCCGATCCACCTGGGCATCATCATGGTGGTGAACATGGAGATCGGCATGCTGACACCGCCGGTGGGCCTGAACCTGTTCGTGACAGCGGGCATCACCGGGCGGAATATGATCTGGGTGATCAAGGCGTGCCTGCCCTGGCTCGGCCTGCTGCTGTTCTTCCTGATTTTGATCACCTATATCCCGCAGATATCGCTGTTCCTGCCGGAATATATCGACCAGTTGAAAGGGTACTGATCCAAAACGGGAGATTCTGCCTATAGCATCAGAATGATGA
The DNA here is from genome assembly GCF_017776525.1 of Marinobacterium alkalitolerans. GTDB lineage: Bacteria > Pseudomonadota > Gammaproteobacteria > Pseudomonadales > Balneatricaceae > Marinobacterium > Marinobacterium alkalitolerans. The sequence continues at coordinate 28,005 of NZ_JACVEW010000021.1, read as the reverse complement.
CATGGGTTTTGACCGCTGCCTTCGGGTGGCGGTTTTTTTATGTCCGGCGATTGGCGCTATAATGCGCGCTCTTTGTGTAACCCGATTGAGAATTATTATGCTCGGAGTCATTGCCGCCCTCTGGGGGTTCATTGGCATTTGCCTGCTGTTTTCCAGTGCCATTTACCGTCTGGGCAGCATGGCACTGGAGATGCCGTTGGGCAGTTTTGAGTGGTATCACTGGCTGGCGCTGGCAGCCTGTCTGGGGTTCATGGGGTTTGCGGAAGGCTATCGCGGGTTTCAGCAGAACTTTTCGCCCCGGGTGGCGGCGCGTATCCGTTACCTGAAACAGAATGTCACGCCCTTGCGGGCACTGCTGGCACCGGTGTTCTGCATGGGCTTTTTCCATGCGCAAAAGCGGCGTCAGATCGTCACCATCTGCCTGACACTGGGGATTGTGGGACTGGTCTTGCTGGTGCGACTGCTGGAGCAGCCCTGGCGCGGCATTGTGGATGCCGGGGTCGTGCTGGGCCTGAGCTGGGGGATCATCTCGCTGGCTCTGTTTACGCTGCAGGCGCTGACACGGGCCGATTTTCAGTATTCACCCGAGACGCCGGACAGTCCGCGCTGAGCCTGATCAGGGCCACCCACAGGGTGGCCCTTTTCGTTTCGGCAGGGGCGCTTAGCCCAGAAACAGCTTGTAGGCAGGGTTGTCGGTTTCTTCGTAATAGGTGTAACCGATCTCTTCCAGGAACTGGATGACCTGGCTGCGCTCGTCTTCCGGCACCTGCATGCCGACCAGCACGCGCCCGTAGGCGGCACCGTGGTTACGGTAGTGGAACATGGAGATGTTCCAGCGCCCGCCCAGTCGGTTCAGGAACTTCATCAGGGCCCCCGGACGCTCCGGGAACTCGAAGCGGTAGACCACCTCGTTGTCGACGCTGGCCGGTGCGTGACCGCCCACCATATAGCGCACGTGCAGCTTGGCCGTTTCGTCATTGGTCAGATCGACCACCTCATCCAGGTGCTCGTGCAGCTCGGACAACAGCTCCTCGCGGCCACCGTTGTTGGGGCGGATCTGAACGCCGGCGAACACGATCGCCTGGTCATCGTCACTGTAGCGGTAGTTGAACTCGGTGATGTTGCGCTTGCCCAGCACCTTGCAGAACTGCTTGAAGCTGCCCGGTTTTTCCGGAATCTTGGCCGCGATGATCGCTTCACGCTGCTCGCCCAGCTCGGAACGCTCGGCAATATGGCGCAGGCGGTCGAAGTTGACATTGGCGCCGGAATTGATGGCGATCAGGGTCTGGTCGCTGCAGCCTTCGCGGGCAACGTATTTTTTCAGACCGGCCACGGCCAGTGCACCGGCCGGCTCGGTGACGGAGCGGGTATCATCAAAGATGTCCTTGATGGCGGCGCAGATCTCGTCGGTGGAGACGGTGATCACTTCGTCCACGAAATCCTTGCAGATCTCCCAGGTGTTCTCGCCGATCTGTGCCACGGCAACCCCATCGGCAAAGAGGCCGACCTGGTCCAGTACGGCCCGGTAGCCCTCCTGCTTTGCCAGTGCGAGGCAGGCCGAGTCGGCATATTCCACACCGATCACTTTGGTTTCCGGACGCAGGTATTTCACGTAAGCCGCGACACCGGCGATCAAACCACCGCCGCCAACCGGGACGAAAATGGCGTCGATGTGACCGCTTTCCTGGCGCAGGATCTCCATGCCGATGGTGCCCTGGCCGGCGATGACGTCCGGGTCGTCATAAGGGTGGACGTAGACCATCCCCTTTTCCTGCATCAGCTTTTCCGAATGGCGGCGGGCATCGTCAAAGGCGTCGCCGATCAGCACGGCCTTGCCGCCCAGACGCTTGACGTTGTTGACCTTCACGTCCGGCGTGGTTTTCGGCATCACGATGGTGGCCTTGATGCCCAGCAGGCGGGCCGACAGGGCAACGCCCTGAGCGTGGTTGCCGGCCGAGGCGGTAATCACGCCGCGCGCTTTTTCTTCTTCCGTCAGCTGTGCAATCTTGTTGTAGGCACCGCGGACCTTGAAGGAGTAGACCGGCTGCTCGTCTTCGCGCTTGAGCAGTACGCGGTTGCCCAGTCGCTCGGTCAGGCCGCGGGCCTCGTCCAGCGGGGTTTCGACAGCGGCGTCGTAGACCCGCGCTTCCAGGATCTTTTTGATGTATCGATGTGGCATAGGACAGGTATCTGACTCTTGGTAGGGTCATGGTGACCAAAGTATCGGCAAATGGTATCGGCTCGACCTGTCAGCGTCTACAAGGGCAACGGCGGGTTGCGTATAATTGCCGTACAGTTTGAATCAGTAACGGGCACAACCATGACACAAGACGAGATGAAACAGGCGGTTGCACAGGCTGCCGTCGACCATATTCAGGGCCGCCTCGAAGACGACAGCATTATCGGCGTCGGCACCGGCTCGACCGCCAACTGTTTTATCGATGCGCTGGCGAAGATCAAACATCGCTTTGCCGGTGCAGTCGCCAGCTCCGAAGCTACGGCACAGCGCCTGCGTGATCATGGTATCGAGGTGTATGATCTCAATTCGGTCAGCCAGATGGAGTTCTATATCGACGGGGCCGACGAGTTTGACCCGTACCTGAATCTGGTCAAGGGCGGGGGCGGCGCGCTCACCCGTGAGAAGATCGTGGCAGCCGTGGCGAAAGAGTTCGTCTGCATCGTGGACCAGTCCAAGCAGGTAGACCTGCTGGGCGCCTTTCCGCTGCCGGTGGAGGTGATTCCGATGGCGCGATCTTACGTGGGCCGTCAGCTGGCGGCACTGGGCGGTCAGCCGCAGTACCGTGAAGGGTTCGTGACCGATAACGGCAACATCATTCTGGACCTGCACGATCTGGAAGTGCTGGATCCCAAGGCGCTGGAAGCTCAGTTGAACAATATTGTCGGGGTGGTCACCAACGGACTTTTTGCCCGTCGCGGTGCGGATATCATTCTGATGGGTACGCCGGAAGGGGTGCAAACCATCCGTCACGCCTGAGTATCGGATGTCTCGCCGTCAGCTGTCGATGTGTCGGCGGTGGCGGCCAGTCCATGCACCTGACAGGCGCCAGTGGCAGCTGATCTGCCGTTTTCGAGGTTGATATGGCAGCCGGCGGGAGTGTGGGGGCTCAGGCCTCTGCGCGTGCCTCAAACCATTGGTGTAGCGCTGAGGCCTGTTTGGTGTGCCTGTTCATCCGCTGTACGCCGTGAACGGGTGACACCGGGATCCGCATCGGTTTACCACTGGACCACTTTGGTCAGTGCAATGCTGACCGGCATGGTGATCCACAGCAGCGCTGCCAGATTGATGATAATCCAGCCAAAGCCTGCAGGATCGCGGAAGTTTTCGTCATGATGAGCCATTTTTCACCCTCGCATATAGAACTGTCTAGTTGTTAATCAGCATAGCGGCGGGCGATTATAGCTAAAAGGCTGGTGTTTTTATAGCCAGACGTAATAAACACGTACTTTTTATAAGGTTATGCGCGCCTAGCCGGCGCGCAACAACCGATAACACTGCTCCAGACGCAAAGGGCGCCGAATCAGCCAGCCGATCAGCAGGAAGATGAGCGCGGCGGTCGGCGGCAGTACCAGCCAGAGCGTCAGATGCAGGCGTGGCGGGATATCAAGCAGCCACTGGTGCAGCATGGCCAGCACGCTCTCGGCACCGGCACTCGCCAGCACACCACAGACCAGACCGATCAGCAGAAACTCCAGCAAATCCAGCCGGCGTGCCTGATCGGCTGTCACCCCGAGCGTTTGCAACAGGGCGCTTTCAAATCGCCGCTGCTCCAGTGCCTGCAGCAGGGTCACGCTGAGCAGCATCAGCCCACAGCCCAGGCTCAGGGCCAGAATCAGGGCGGAGCTGTCGCCCAGGCGCTGCAGCCAGCCTGCCAGCTGGGTCAGAATCTGGTCGATGTCGATCAGCGTCAGTGACGGGAACTGCTGCAGCAGCTCGCGGCTCAGGCTGCGCTGCTCCGGTGTCAGGTAGAAGCTGGTAATCCAGGTCGCCGGGGCATTCTGCAGTGCTTCCGGGCTGAAGATGATGTAGAAGTTGGGCCGGAAAGAGGTCCAGACCACTTCGCGGATGTTGCGGATCTCACCTTCAACCTGCACCCCGCCCACGTCGAATCCCAGACGGTCCCCCATGGCCAGCCCCAGCTCTTGGGCCATCTCCTGTTCGATGGAGATGGCGCTGGTATCACCGGGTTGCCACCACTCGCCTGCAACCAGCGGGTTATGCGCCGGTTGCTCGGCACGCCAGCTCAGGTTGAGCTCACGCCTGAGGGTGTTGTGGTCCTGCTGCTCAGGTGACAGCTGAGGTTTGATCGGATCACCGTTGAGGCGGGTCAGGCGCCCTCGGATCATGGGGTAGAGTTCGGTATCCAGATTACGCTCGGCAAAGAACTGGTCCACATCCTGTTTCTGCCAGGGCTGTATATTGATCAGGAAATAGTTGGGCGTGTCACTGGGGAACTGCGCCTGCCACTGTTCGATCAGGTCGGATCGGCTGATCCAGACCACGCTCAGCAGGGTGAGCAGCATCACCACTACGGCGGCCTGCAGCCGGTGCCACTGGCGCTGCTGGCGCAGCCGCATCAGCAGCAGACGCCCCAGCAGAAGGCGCCGGGCGAGCGGGCGGGCACAGAGCTGCAGGCCGGCCTGGGCCAGCCAGCCGAACAGGGCGCCTCCCAGCAGCAGGAAGGCCAGCAGCCCCAGTGCCGCCAGCGGTGCCTGCAGAAACGCCAGCAGGGTGGCTGCCAGCAGGATCAGTGAACAGCCCTGCAGCAGCATGGCAGTGCGGTCTCGTGGCGGGGCGTCGCCACGCAGCAGGTGTGCAACGGGAATACGGGCCAGTTGCAGAATGGGGGGCAGACCCAGCAGCATCAACAGTGCCAGCCCCAGTGCAGGGCCGCTGAACCAGCGTGCCCAGTGGGCCGGGGGCAGAGCCTGGGGCAGCAGCTCGGACAGCCACTGGTAGACGGCGGTTTCCAGTGCCAAACCGGTCAACAGGCCCGCCGAGGCCGTGAGCAGCCAGGCCAGCAACAGCTGGTAGAGATAGACACGCACCAGCTGGCCGGGCCTTAACCCCAGATTCAGCAGCAGCGCACTACGTGTGTGCTGGCCCAGACTGAAACGGCGCAGGGCCAGCACGATGGTCAGGGCTGACAGCAGCAGCGCGATGAGGGCACTGAGCTTGAGGTAGCTCAGCGCATTGCCCAGCGCGTTGCCGGTCAGAGGCTGGTCCTTGCTGAGCGCATGGATGCGTTCATGGTCAGCCAGTGTCGGACGCAGGGCCTGATCCAGTTGTGTAATGGCTTCGGCAGGCCCGGAAAGCAGGATACGGTAATTGGCGCGGCTGCCGGGGGTGAGCACGCCGCTGGCCTCAAGATCTTCGGCGTTGACCAGAATGTGCGGGCTGAAGCTGCGGAAGCCGGTGCCGCGATCCGGCGATGCCAGCAGTTCGCGGCTCAGAGTGAGCGGCTGATAGCCGAACTCGAGGCTATCCCCGAGGCTCAACTCCAGTTGCGTCAGAACCCGGGGCTCGGCCCAGACTTCACCGGGAGTGGGGATGCCTTCGCCGGGAGGCTCGGTGACCAGCTCACCTCGCAGCGGGTAGGGCGATTGCAGAACGCGGACCGACACCAGCATCAGGTTGTCGCCCTGACCGACCATGCTGGGGAACTGAATTACACGGGTATGCCGTATCTGCTCCAGCGGCAGTGACGCCAGCCGATCCGCCGGCAGCGGACGGCTGCTGCTGAGGACCAGATCGGCTCCCAGCAGCGCCGCGCTTTCGCGCAACAGACCCCGCTCCATGCGGTCACCCAGTACCGCCAGCAGGGTGGTCAGCGCAATGGCGATCCAGCTGGCCAGAAGCAGGGCGCGCCATTCGGTCGTTCGCAGCTGTGCCCACAGCTGCCGGGCGGCCAGACGGGTCAGTAACGTCATGCCGCAACCTCCTCCAGCCGCCCGTTATGCAGGTGCAGTCGGCGCGCACAGCGTGCCGCCAGGTCGCTGTCATGGGTAATCAGTACCAGCGTGGTGTCGGCCTCGGCGTTGAGGCGAAACAGCTGTTCAATAATCTGATGCCCGGTGTCGTCATCCAGGTTTCCCGTCGGCTCGTCGGCAAACAGCACCTTGGGTTCGGTGGCGAAGGCGCGGGCGATGGCCACGCGCTGCTGCTCGCCGCCGGAGAGCTGGGCCGGGTAGTGGTCCAGCCGGTCGCCCAGTCCCACCTGTTCAAGCCAGTGGCGTGCCTGTTGGTCGGCATCCTGGCGGCCCTGAATCTCCAGCGGCAGCCGCACATTGTCCAGTGCGTTCAGCTCGGGCAGCAGATGAAAGGACTGGAAGATAAAGCTGATCTGCTTCAGGCGCAGGTCGGCACGGGCCGCGTCATCCAGTGCGTCCAGAGACTGGCCGTCAAACAGTATGCGGCCGTCGGTTGGGGTATCCAGTCCGGCCAGCAGGCTCAGCAGTGTTGACTTGCCGGCTCCGGAGCGGCCGATGATCGCCAGACTCTCGCCACGCTCTATCCGGAGGTCGAGATCACGAAAGAGTTGTACCTGGCCCGCTTGTGTCCGGAAACTTTTTGCGACATCTTGGGCCTCAATAAGCGACGTTTCATGGTTGAGGTGTGACATGCGATCCCTGATTTCCATTCTGTTCGTGTTGGTGGCCTGGGTCTCTCCGCTGCAGGCAAAAACCCTCCTGGTGCTGGGTGACAGCCTGTCTGCGGCCTATGGTATTCCCGCTGAACAGGGGTGGGTCAGCCTGATGGAGCAGGAACTCAAGCAGCGTGACTGGGCCAACCGGGTCATCAATGCCAGTATCAGTGGCGAGACCAGCAGTGGTGGGCTCCAGCGTCTCCCGCGCCTGCTCAATGACTACCAGCCCGATCTGGTCGTGCTGGAGCTGGGGGCCAATGATGGCCTGAGGGGCACGCCCTTGAGCATCATGCGCCAGAATCTGAGCCAGATGGTCGAACTCAGCCGTCAGTCCGGTGCCGAGGTACTTCTTGTTGGCGTACGTATCCCTCCCAATTATGGACCGCAATATACGGAAAGGTTCTATTCGATCTACACCGATCTGTCGCAACAGTATCGTCTGCCACTGGTCCCGTTCCTGCTGGAGCGGGTGGCCATGAAGCCGGCCTTCATGCAGGCTGACGGACTGCATCCGACAGCGGAGGCACAGCCGATCCTGTTGCAGACGGTCTGGCCTCACCTCGCACCTCTGCTGCAACCAGAGGCATCCTGATCTTCAGCCGGGTCCCTTCGCCGGGCCGGCTGGTCAGGTCGAAGCTGCCACTCAGAGCACGCACCCGTGCCTGCATGCCGAGCAGCCCGAAGCGCCGGCTGTGGCTTGGATCTTCCGGGTCAAATCCGCAACCATCATCCTCAATGTCCAGTTCGATGCGGTCATTCAGGCTGTCGGCGCCCAGTCGGTACAGCCGGATGCGCACCTGTCGGCCGTCGGCATGGCGCATGATATTGGTCAGGGCCTCCTGAATCAGCCGGTACAGGGTGATGTTGTAGCGCTCTTCCATGTCGTTCAGCGGGCCCTTGAGCGCCAGCTCAACTGTCAGGCCGAGTCGCTCGATCTGTCCGCTGCCTGCCAGCTCACGCAGGGCGTCCACCAGCCCCAGATCGTCCAGCAGGGTCGGACGCAGGGCGCGCATCAGGTCATAGGTGACGTCATAAATGTGACCGGCGATGCTGTCGATGTTCTCGGCGTGCTGATGGGCGGCGCTGTCCCTGTCCGGGTAATCCTGCATCAGCATGCCGGCATCGGTTCGAATGGCGGTCAGACACTGTCCCAGCTCGTCATGCAGCTCCTGAGCAAGATGGCGTCGTTCACGCTCCTGAATGTCCAGAATACGGTGGGTCAGGTGCTGGTTTTCGCGCAGCTGGTACTGCAGTTCTTCCGTGCGCTTGTGCAGGTGCTGCTGCAGCTCTGTGACATCCCGGCTCTCTTGCCGGTAGCGTCGAGTATCGGCCTGCTGTTTGATCCAGGCGAAGAACAGCAGGCTGCCCAGCGTATTAAGCCCCAGTGCCAGCAGCAGCGCTCCCCAGCTGAGCTGTTGCCAACCGAAGGGCTGTTCCAGCGTGAGCACCCAGTCATGCGTGCCCACTTCGATATCGAGTGACTGGCTGAACGGGTAGCCCGTCGCTGTCTCGGCTGCGTCCAGCAGCGGCAGGCTGATCTCATTGCCGCTGAGGGTCAGTCGGGCGTTATCCGGCAGGTCTTGAATGCCGGCAAGTTTAGACAGCGTCAACTCGAATGCCAGCAATCGGGCGGGAGGCTCCGGTGCAAGGCCATAGAGCCCGACCCGGACCGGTCCGCTCTCGAGCTGATAGGGGGGTGACAGGTGATGTCCGGGCTGATGGTGACTGGCCTGAATGGCACTGCGATGAACGGGGCTCAGGCTCAGGTCCAGGCCCACGGGCAGCCGTGCCGGTGCCTGCTGCGGCAGTGACAGGATAATGGGGTAGTAGATCGGGTTGCCGCTGTCCCGGGTGCGTGTCGGCGGTGTCATCGGGCTCAGGCCCTGTAGCTGGAAATCGGGTATCCGTTGCCGCATCTGCCGTTCAAACGAGCCGAGGTTCTGCTCCGTGACCGGTTGCAGCAGGTACAGGGAGTCGAGCGCCGGAGATAACGGGGGCAATGTGGACAGGTGTTGTTCCAGCAGGTCCGGTTGGGCGCGGTACTCACGCGTCAGCATCAGGCCATGGTCCAGCAGGCGGTAGGCCTGTGACAGGTTGGTCGATAACTGTTGTTCCAGTGTGCTCAGCAGACTCTGCTGCTGCCGGGAAAACGCGGTGAAGTCCAGCCGTGTGATCAGGCCGGTTGATATTATGCCCAGTGCAATCCAGAGCAGCAGGGCCTTGAAAAGGGGGGAGTTGAGCATCCGTCAGGGGTATCCTTGCCCGCTTAGATAGGCTCATTTAAACACAAAAGGCGCCCTCAGGCGCCTTTGTGGAATCACTCAACGCAATCAGGCGTTGTAGTTTTCGTTTACGAAGTCCCAGTTTACCAGGGCCCAGAAGCCTTTCAGGTAGTCAGGACGAACGTTGCGGTAGTCGATGTAGTACGCGTGCTCCCACAGGTCAACCGTCAGCAGTGCGGTCTGACCTTCGGTCATCGGAGTACCGGCATTGCTGGTGTTAACGATGTCCAGAGTGCCATCGGCGTTCTTGACCAGCCAGGTCCAGCTGGAGCCGAAGTTGTTCACGGCCTTGTCGTTGAACGCTTCCTGGAACTTCTCGAAAGAGCCCCACTTGGCTGCGATCGCGTCAGCGATTGCACCGGTCGGTGCACCACCACCGTTCGGAGACAGGCAGTGCCAGTAGAAAGTGTGGTTCCAGACCTGAGCGGCGTTGTTGAAGATGCCACCTGCCGGAGCGGATTTGATGATCTCTTCCAGAGACTTGCCTTCAAACTCGGTTCCCGGTACCAGGCCGTTCAGCTTGACCACGTAGGTGTTGTGGTGTTTGCCGTGGTGGTATTCCAGAGTCTCCTGAGAGATGTGCGGTTCCAGTGCATCTTTTGCGTACGGCAGTGCCGGCAGTTCGAAGCTCATAGTAATCCCCTATATGTCTGACAGGTTCAGCATAAAACTGTTTTTGTGCGAGGTATTCCCTCGATCTGCCTCGATGATAGCACCCTTAAGCGGCATTATCATGACACAGTTTGTAAGGTAATACGGGACACTCGGGTTGATGCACGAGTGTCTCAGTATCCCTTTATGGGGTTGCTGTTTGAAAAAACAAGGCCTAGCGACCGGAACGCAGGCGGTGCTCGACCAGACACAGCGCGGCAATGGCACGACCTTCCGAAAACTCGGGCAACTCAAACAGCTCGTGCAGCTGGTTCATGGGCCAGGTCACCAGCTCAAGCGGTTCGGGCTCATCGCCTTCCAGCTTGTTGGCGAAGAGGTCACGTGCCAGCATCACCTCCAGTCGATGACCCATGTAGTTGGGCGCGGCCGTTAACTGGCGGACGTGCTCGATTTGGCGGGCACCAAAGCCGGCCTCTTCCTGCAGCTCTCGGTTGGCGGCGGTGGCGGCATCCTCGCCCGGGTCGATGAGGCCCTTGGGCAGGGTCAGTACATACTCTTCCAGCCCGGCGGCATACTCTCGGACCAGCAGGACTTCATCCCGGTCGTTGATGGCCACGATCATTACGGCGCCATTGCCGCCCGTGCGCAGCCGTTCGTAGCAGCGCTCGACGCCGTTACTGAAACGCAGCTCCATGGATTCGATGTGAAACAGCCTGCTGCTGGCCACCTTGGTCAACTTCAAAATCTCGGGCTTGGCGGTCATACTGGTATATCCGGAAACTGTAATTACCTGTCAGAGTGTTCACTGAATATGCTGGATTGGCAAGCCATAGATACCGTTCTGCTGGATATGGACGGCACCTTGCTCGACCTCCACTTCGATTCCCATTTCTGGCTGGAGCTGTTGCCCGAGCGTTACGCGCAGCACCACAGCCTTGAGCTGGAAGCCGCGCGCGACTGGCTGCATGCGCGTATCCGTGAAGAGCAGGGCGCGTTGAGCTGGTACTGTCTGGATTACTGGACGGAGCAGCTTGGGTTGCCGATCGCCCAGCTCAAACGCGAGATCATGGACCGGATCGGGTTTCGTCCCGGTGCCCGTGAATTTCTGCATGCCCTGCGTGCCAGTGGCCGGCGTACGGTCATCGCCACCAACGCCCACCGTGACAGTCTGGCCCTGAAGGTTGAAGTGACTGCCATTGATACCTATGTGGATGTGGTGATCTGCTCGCACGATTTCGGCTACCCGAAGGAGGAACAGGCGTTCTGGCAGTCCCTGCAGGCGGTCGAGCCGTTTGACCCGGCCCGCACGCTGCTGGTCGATGACAGTCTGCCGGTGCTGGCATCGGCTGAGCGCTACGGCATTGCCCACCTTTTGTCGATCACGCAGCCCGACTCGACGCAGCCGGAGCGCCAGATCGAACGTTTCCCCGCCACCAATGATTTCAGTGAGGTCATCAGAGCGCTATGAGCCACGCACACAAGCATTCGGAACCCCAGCACGGCAAGCCGTCCGTTCGGCTGGACAAGTGGCTGTGGGCGGCGCGCTTCTACAAGACGCGGGCATTGGCCAAGCAGATGATCGAGGGGGGCAAGGTGCACTACGAGGGCCAGCGCACCAAGTGCAGCAAGGCGGTTGAAGTGGGGGCGCTGATTCGTCTGCGACAGGGATACGAGGAAAAAACGGTCGAGGTACTGGCGCTGTCGGATCAGCGTCGGGGAGCGGCTGAGGCGCAGCAGCTATACCGCGAAACGGAAGAGAGTATTCGCGCCCGGGAGGCGCGTGCGCTGGCGCGGAAAACCCAGGGCAGCGCCCCTGATCATCGGCCGGACAAGAAAAGCCGGCGTGAACTGTTGCGGATCAAGGGCAGCTGGGACTGAGGGGCTAGCCCCTGAAGAAGGGCAGTCGACCCAGCAGCGGAATGCGACCCGCCAGTCGATAGAGCGGCCCCAGTATCCGCATCAAACCGCGATTGAGCCAGCCGGGCACGGGGGAAGCAAACGCCCAGGCCAGTGTCACCAGTGCCAGACTCAGGCCGCCCACCGCCGCATCGGTGAACCAGTGGGCACCGCCGAACAGGCGCGGCAGCATCAGAAATACGGCTACCAGTGTGGCGGCCAGCGTCCCCCATGAGCGGCGGTTGAACAGCAGGAACCCGAGCCAGACCATCAGCACGCTGGCATGGTCTCCGGGGAAACTGGTGGACGCACTGTCCTTGGCCGGGATCTCGGGCAGCTCGGTGCTGAAGCGGTAGGCCGGTTCGAGCTGAAGCGAGGGGCTGGGCCCGCTCAGGCCGGTTTCGACAGCATAGTCTGACAACAGCTCCCGCATCGGCAGCATGATGATCATCAACAGCAGAAAACCGGTAAAACCGGCCTGCAGCTGCTCACGTTTGAGCCCGAAGCCGGGGAAGGTCAGGAACAGCAGCATCACGACCGCTGACACCGCATCCAGTTCGCGGGTATTCATCCAGGCCCAGAACCGGGCCCAGATTTCGTGCGTAAACAGGGAACCGTTCAGGGCATAAAACACCAGGGTGTCCAGCGTGCGCCAGATGGCACGGCCCGTCTCGCTGACAAAACTGAACAACAGAATGGCGGCAAAGAGATGCATGGCGATCAGAACGGCTGGACGCCAGCGAGTGGAAAACACGGGCTCTGGGGTGATCATTACAGACTCGTTGGGCTAGAATTAGGGTTTGTCTATTCTAGCAACACTGCCTGGCCGACTCACCTGGCTGGGCCAGAAAACTCCGGGATACCCTTGCATGAGCAACCCTGATCAGATTCAACGCATACTTTTCGAGGATATCGATGTCCGCGGCATGGTCGCCGGGCTGGATGCCAGCTATCGAGAGGTATTGGCCCGTCACGATTATCCGCCCGTGCTGCAGCGTTTGCTGGGCGAAATGCTGGCGGCGGTTGCCATGCTCAGTTCCACGCTCAAGTTTGAAGGGCGTCTGCTGCTGCAGGCGCAGGGCGAAGGCAACGTAAAGCTGCTGATGGCCGAGTGTAATCACCACCATGGCCTGCGCGCGATCGCGCGCTATGAAGGCGAGGTCGCCGATGATCTCCAGTTCAACGAACTGCTGGAGAAAGGACGTATCGCGCTGACCATCGAGCCGCAAAACGGTCAGCGTTACCAGGGGGTAGTGCCGCTGGAGCACGCCACGCTGGGCGAGTGTCTGCAGGCCTACTTTGAACAGTCCGAACAGCTGGGCACTTCCATTCAGCTGGCGGCGGATGGACAGCGGGCCGCCGGGCTCATGCTGCAGGTCCTGCCGGCGGAAGGCACCGGAGAAGAAGACTGGTCCCGTGTCAGCATGCTGGCGTCTACACTGAGCGATGAAGAGCTGCTTTCGCTGGATAACGAGGCTCTGCTTTACCGTCTGTTCCATGAGGAAACCTGTCGACTCTATGAGCCGCAGGCGGTGGCGTTTGAATGTGACTGTTCACGTGAGCGCAGTGCCGAAGCCCTCAAGTTCATGAGCGAAAACGAATTAATGGCGATACTGGCGGAACAGAACGGCTCCATTGATGTGGGCTGTCAGTTCTGCAATCAGCAGTATCATTTCGATGAAACCGATATCCGGGCCCTGTTTCGTGCCCCGGGCTACCTTGATGAAGAAGGTCGAATGCATTGAGGAATCAGAAGGTTAGCAACGCCTGACCTGAGAATAATTCCTGTTTTGATTCGGATGGGGCCATACGGTCCCATTACGGCCCGTTTTGTGCAATAATGCGCCCCCAAAATTGACCCGAACTGCGTTGACCCGAACGCAGGTGCCTTTTTGCTTTCAGGTAATAGTTTGGCGAACAGCCAAGGGAATCCAGTAATGACCAAAGAAACCGTCAATAGCGTACACGTGAACCTCACTCCGGCCGAACTGGTTGAGCGTGCGGTTCAGCGTAACGAAGGTGTTCTGGCTGACACCGGAGCACTGGTTGTCACCACCGGGCAGCGCACTGGCCGCTCGCCGATGGACCGATTCATCGTGGAAGAGCCGAGCACGGCTGATGCCATCGAGTGGGGCAACATCAACCGTCCGTTTGACGCAGACAAGTTTGATGCGCTTTGGGCGCGGGTGGAAGAGTACCTGGCGGACAAGGAACACTATGTTTCCAGCGTTCATGTGGGATCTGACCACAACCACTACCTGCCGGTACAGATGACCACCGAAACCGCGTGGCAGAACCTCTTTGGTCTGAACCTGTTCATCCGTCCGCACGAGTACAACCCCAAGGGCAAGGAAGAGTGGCAGATCCTGAACGTAGCCGGCTTCCAGTGTGAACCCGAGCGTGACGGCACCAACTCCGACGGCTGTGTCATCCTGAACTTCGCCAAGCGCAAGGTGCTGATCGCCGGCATGCGCTACGCGGGTGAAATGAAGAAAGCAATGTTCTCCGTGCAGAACTTCCTGCTGCCGGAGAAAGACGTACTGCCGATGCACTGCTCTGCCAACATCGGTGAAGACGGCTCTACTACCCTGTTCTTCGGCCTGTCCGGCACCGGCAAGACAACCCTGTCCGCCGACCCTGAGCGTTACCTGATTGGTGACGACGAGCATGGCTGGGGCAAGGGCGTCGTGTTCAATATTGAAGGTGGCTGCTACGCCAAGACCATCAACCTGAGCAAGAAGAACGAGCCGATCATCTGGGATGCCATCCGTTTCGGTGCCATCGTGGAAAACGTAGTACTGGATGACGCTCGCAAGGCCGACTACAACGATGTATCCCTGACTGAAAACGGTCGTTGTGCCTATCCGCTGGATCACGTCAAGAAGCGCTCTGCCACCAATATGGGTGACGAGCCGGACTCCATCGTATTCCTGACCTGCGACCTGACCGGTGTTCTGCCGCCGGTATCCGTACTGAGCAAGGAAGCGGCGGCCTACCACTTCCTGTCCGGTTACACCGCGCTGGTCGGCTCTACCGAAATGGGCTCCGGTGGTGGTATCAAGTCCACCTTCTCCACCTGCTTCGGTGCGCCTTTCTTCCCGCGCCCGGCACACGTGTATGCCGAGCTGCTGATGAAGCGCATTGAAGAGTACGGCTCCCGTGTCTACCTGGTGAACACCGGTTGGACCGGCGGTTCCTACGGTGTGGGCGAGCGCTTCAGCATCCCGACCACCCGTGCCATCATCAGCGCCATTCAGAGCGGGTCACTGAAAGACTGCGATACCGTTCAGCTGGACGGCATCAACCTGGCGGTACCGACCGAAGTACCGGGTGTGGACACCGGTCTGCTGAACCCGCGTGACACCTGGGCGGACAAGGCTGCCTACGATGCGGCAGCGGCTGATCTGGCGAAGCAGTTCGTGGACAACTTCACCAAGTTCGACGGTGTCTCCGAAGAGATCGTTGCAGCAGGCCCGAAAGCCTGAGTGTGAGTCCGAACGCTTGATAAAACGCCCTGCATTGCAGGGCGTTTTTGTTTCCGGGCTCAGGGTCTGGCCGCAACGGAGCGAACCAGCCAGCGTTGATGGTTCAGTCGTTTCATAAGCCGGCTGATCACGCCGATCAGGAGCAGCGCAAAGGCGATGCGCGCCCATAGAATACCGCTCAGGTCGGCCCCGATCAGCATGACCAGCAGAGTATCCTCAATCAGGCTGTGGCAGATTCCCAGCAGACTGATGGACGCAAAGATGTCGGCCGGCTCGATATCGCCGCGCTCGGCTTCACGGATCAGCAGACCGCCGCCATAGGCAAGGCCAAGCGTCATGCCGATCAGTGTGATGGAGAGGGCACCCGGTGCGATGCCGATCAGCTTCAGCAGCGGGCGCAACATCCACTCCAGCAGGCGCTCAATCCCCAGCAGCCGCAGCAGTCGCAGTGCGGTCATCAACAGCACAATCACCAGCGCGGTCCACGCCAGTGTTTCAAGCTGAGCCAGCCCCCAGCTGAGCCAGTCATCCTGTTGCGCCTCGGGGCTCCAGGGCAGCGGCGCGACCTGTTGCAGCGAATCGGTCAGCCGATAGCTGTGGTGCAGCAGGACACCCAGCAGCAGCCCGCTGCCGATGCGCAGTACCAGTTGCGGCAGCAGTCGACAGCCCGCCTTCTGGGCTACCCTCAGTTCCACCGGCAGATTATGTGCGCTCAGCAGGAGTGTGCCGAGTATGGTTACCTGGGCCAGCGTCCACTGGTCGGTCCCTGTGGTTGAAAAGAAAATGACCACTCCGGTATAGATGTTGGTCAGCATGGCGCTGGCCCAGATCAGACCGGCTTCAGGCGGCAGCCCCATCCAGCTCATGACCGGCGCAAAGGCCGCGCCCAGCAGCTCGGCGGCCCCCAGTTCGGTCAGGATTTTGACGATCAGAATGGCCGGCACCATGATCTTGAACAGGGTGATGATCACCTTCCAGCTGTCGGCGAGAATCTCGCCACAGCCGCGACGCAGCCGCTCCAGCATCACTGGAACTTGAGCTTGAAGTCGATGTTGCGCAGGTAACCGGCTTCCTGCTCCAGATCGGCGCGGGTCAGCGGATGGTGCATCAGCCAGCCGGGCGGGAAGGTGAGGTCCAGCTTGTTGCCGTCCACCTTCAGTGTGAAGGCGGGCAGGCGGGCCTTGCTGCGGCTGCGATGCATGATAACGGCGAGCCGCAGCAGCAGACACAGGTAGCGATAGGGCTGGCGCAGAGCAGACGGGAGCTGGCGGTAATCGTCCTTGGGAAACTTGCGTCGATGTCCTCGTACCAGAAAGGCCAGCAGTTGCTGTTCAAGCTGGGTAAAACCGGGCAGGTCGGAGTGGTGCAGCAGGTAGGCGCTGTGCTTGTGGAACTGGCTGTGGGCGACGGCCAGGCCGATTTCATGGCTGCGGGCTGCCCAACTGAGCATCTCATGGTAATCGCTGCTGTCCAGACCCCAGTCATCTTTCACCTGTGCCAGTGCAATCAGGGCCGTGGCCTCGACCCTTGAGGCCTGTTTGCGGTCTACGTGGTAGCGACGTGCCAGCGCCGTGATGGTGCGCTCACGCACATCTTCGTGGCGCAGGCGTCCAGCCATGTCGTAGAGCACGCCTTCACGCAGGGCACCGTCCGAAAAGCTCATGCTGTCGATGCTCAGGGATTCAAACAGGGCGATCAGGATGGCAACACCGGCCGGGAGAACGGCACAGCGCTCGGGCTTCACCCCGTCGATCTCGATCTTGTCCGTGCGGCCCTGTTCGATCAGATAGGCGCACAGCTTTTCCAGCGCCTCTCGCGTAAGCAGTTCCGTGCTGTACCCCAGCGACAAACAGGCCTGACGCGCGGCTTTCACGGTACCGGAGGCGCCGACACTGCTGTCCCAGCCCAGTTTGCGATAATCACGGCGGATCGACAGCAGCTCCTGCAGCGCCGCGGTACGCGCCTTCTGCATGGCGCTTTCGGTAATGGCACCATCGGCAAAAAACAGGTCGGTATAGCTGACACAGCCCATATGCAGGCTCTCACAGACACGAGGCTCAAAGCGTTCGCCAATAATGCATTCGGTACTGCCGCCACCGATGTCCACCACCAGACGGCGGCCGGTATCATCGGCCTGAGTATGCGCCACGCCCAGATAGATCAGGCGTGCCTCTTCGCGTCCGGCAATCACCTCAACCCGGGTGTTCAGCAGTGCCTCGGCTCGCTCGATGAAAAGATCCCGGTTGGCGGCACGGCGCAGGGCATTGGTGCCCACTACACGAATGGACTGTCGCGGCAAGTCCTGCACTCGCTGGGCAAAGCGGCTGAGACATTCAAGACCCCGCGCCATGGCCTCCTCGGTGAGGCAGTCCTGCTCATCCAGACCGGCCGCGAGCTGCACTTTCTCGGACAATACATCCAGCGTGTTCAGCTCCCCGGCAAACAGACGTGAAACAATAATGTGGAAGCTGTTCGACCCCAGATCGATGGCGGCAAGCAGAGAAGCCTCCGAGGCGGGGGTGCTGGTTGGATCTTGGGCGTGCATCAAGCGGTGTCCTCATCTGGCGAATGCGGTCTGACCCCACAAAATACCGCTAAGGGGGGCGGCCGCGCTACCCCCTTTTCGTGACATCGAAGGCCTGTAGGGGGATCCGTCCTCGAATCTGGCAGTCATGTGTAGCAGGTGTTATCATCGTGCACTGTTTCTAACGCACCTAGTGCACTGGAGAATCTATTCATGAGTGAAAATATCGTCAATGTAACTGACGCCTCCTTTGAGGATGACGTGCTCAAGGCCGATGGCGCCGTACTGGTAGACTACTGGGCCGAGTGGTGCGGACCTTGCAAGATGATCGCCCCGGTGCTGGAAGAGATTGCCAAGGAATACGATGGCAAGCTCAAGGTCTGCAAGCTGAATATCGACGAGAACAACGAAACACCGCCGAAATTCGGTATCCGTGGCATTCCCACGCTGATGCTGTTCAAGGGCGGCAACGTGGAAGCCACCAAAGTCGGTGCGCTGTCCAAGTCTCAGCTGGCCGCTTTCATCGACGCTAACCTCTAAGTGTCGACCCGATGTAAAAACGCAGCCCTGATGGCTGCGTTTTTCGTTTGGGTGCTGGACAGTCTCGAGCTTACCTTTTATAGTAGCTCTACTTATCGGCCCGGCGTGCCATTGCCAAGGCCTCAATAGCTGTACCTTAATCAATTACATATTCTTCCGACTAACCGTCCGGTTACCATCCGTAACCAGCCAGTTGTGGCTGCTTCCTGAAAACTATGAATCTTACCGAACTGAAACTGAAAAGCGTTCCGGAACTCCTGGAAATCGCGACCGAAATGGGCCTCGACAACATGGCCCGATCCCGCAAGCAGGATGTCATCTTCGCGATACTGAAGCGACATGCCAAAAGCGGTGAGGACATCTACGGCAACGGCGTATTGGAAATTCTGCAGGACGGCTTCGGCTTTCTGCGTTCCGCCGATTCATCCTACCTGGCCGGCCCGGACGACATCTATGTGTCCCCCAGTCAGATTCGTCGCTTCAATCTGCGCACCGGTGACACCATTGCCGGTAAGATTCGCCCCCCCAAGGATGGCGAGCGCTACTTCGCACTGCTGAAGGTCAACGAGATCAACTATGACCGCCCGGAGAATGCGAAGAACAAGATTCTGTTCGAGAACCTGACACCGCTGTTCGCGCAGGAACGTCTGCGCATGGAGATCGGTAACGGCAGTACCGAAGACCTGACAGCCCGCGTGATCGATCTGGTCTGCCCGATGGGCAAGGGTCAGCGTGCACTGATCGTGTCACCGCCCAAGGCGGGTAAGACGCTGATGCTGCAGAACATCGCCAACAGCATCACGCGCAACAACCCCGAGTGCTACCTGATCGTCCTGCTGATCGACGAGCGTCCCGAGGAAGTGACCGAGATGCAGCGCACCGTGCGCGGCGAAGTGGTTGCGTCCACCTTTGACGAGCCGCCGTCTCGCCACGTGCAGGTTGCCGAAATGGTGCTGGAGAAGGCCAAGCGCCTGACCGAGCACAAGAAGGACGTGGTGATTCTGCTCGACTCCATCACCCGTCTGGCGCGTGCCTACAACACCGTGATTCCGTCCTCCGGCAAGGTCCTGACCGGTGGTGTGGACGCGCATGCACTGGAGCGTCCCAAGCGTTTCTTCGGTGCGGCCCGTAACATCGAGGAAGGCGGCAGCCTGACCATCATCGCGACCGCGCTGGTTGATACCGGTTCCAAGATGGACGAAGTGATCTTCGAGGAGTTCAAGGGCACCGGTAACTCCGAGGTGCATCTGGATCGCAAGGTGGCCGAGAAGCGTGTCTTCCCGGCGATCAACATCCGTCGTTCCGGCACCCGTCGTGAAGACCTGCTCACCTCCGAGGAGGAGCTGCAGCGCATGTGGATTCTGCGCAAGCTGCTGGATCCGATGGAAGATGCGGCAGCCACCGAATTCGTGATCGACAAGCTGAAGGACTTCAAGACCAACGACGAGTTCTTCCTCTCGATGAAGCGCAAGTAAGCGTCTGCATCGCTCGGTGTGAACCGAACGGATCGAAAAAGGGTAAGCTGAGTCTTACCCTTTTTTATATCAAAAGGGCGTGTATACCGGACGGCCTGTGCGGTACGCTTTCAGGCCGCCATTCAGGCCTGGCGCGGAAGGCGCCGTGTTCAGCCGCAACGGCGGCACAGAGGAAAGAGCCAACTGATGTCGACACCCAAATACAAGGATCTGCGCGACTTCATCCAGATGCTGGAGGCGCGTGGAGAGCTGAAGCGGATCAGCATGCCGGTTGATCCGGTATTGGAAATGACCGAAATCTGTGACCGGACGCTCCGGGCAGGCGGGCCCGCACTGCTGTTCGAGAACCCCAAAGGCTATGACATGCCGGTGCTGGGCAACCTGTTCGGCACCCCTGAGCGGGTGGCGCTGGGCATGGGCGAAGAGTCCGTACATGCGCTGCGTGACGTCGGCAAACTGCTGGCACAGCTGAAAGAGCCGGAGCCGCCGCGCGGCATGAAGGATGCCTGGGACAAGCTGCCGTTGTACCGACAGGTGCTCAACATGGGCCCGAAAAGGGTGCGGCGCGCACCCTGCCAGGACGTGGTGCTGGAAGGGGACGATGTGGACCTGTACCAGATTCCCATCCAGACCTGCTGGCCCGGTGATGCCGGTCCGCTGGTGACCTGGCCCCTGGTGATTACCCGCGGACCGGACAAGCCGCGCCAGAACCTGGGGATCTACCGACAGCAGCTGATCGGGCGCAACAAGCTGATCATGCGCTGGCTGGCGCATCGGGGCGGTGCGCTGGACTTCCGTGAGTGGAAACAGGCACATCCGGGCGAAAAATTCCCGGTGGCGGTGGCACTGGGGGCCGACCCGGCCACCATTCTGGGCGCGGTCACCCCGGTGCCGGATACCCTTTCCGAGTACGCCTTTGCAGGCCTCCTGCGTGGCGGCAAAACGGAGGTGACCCAGTGTATCGGCAGCGACCTTCAGGTGCCTGCCAGCGCGGAAATTATCCTGGAAGGCTACATCGATCCGGATGAAATGGCCGATGAAGGCCCCTTCGGTGACCATACCGGCTACTACAACGAGGTGGATCGTTTCCCGGTGTTTACGGTGGAACGCATTACCCGCCGCAAGGATGCGATCTATCACAGCACCTACACCGGACGGCCGCCGGATGAGCCCGCCGTGCTGGGTGTGGCGCTGAACGAAGTGTTCGTGCCCATTCTGCAGAAGCAGTTCCCCGAGATCGTTGATTTTTATCTGCCGCCCGAAGGCTGTTCCTACCGCATGGCGGTGGTCACCATGAAAAAGCAGTACCCCGGTCATGCCAAGCGCGTGATGCTGGGGGTCTGGTCGTTCCTGCGTCAGTTCATGTACACCAAGTTCGTCATCGTCTGTGATGACGATGTCAACGCCCGCGATTGGCAGGATGTTATATGGGCGATCACCACACGTATGGACCCGAAACGGGACACGGTGATGATCGACAATACCCCGATCGACTACCTGGACTTCGCTTCGCCGGTCTCGGGCCTGGGCTCCAAGATGGGGCTGGATGCCACCAACAAGTGGCAGGGTGAAACCGACCGTGAGTGGGGCGAGCCGATTCAGATGGATGCGGATGTGAAGCAGCGCATCGACGACATTTGGGACCAATTGGATATTTGTTGAACCCAACCAGCCGGGGGCAAGCTGCAACCCGGCCAGGGAGTAAAAACGTGTTCCCCGTAGACAAGAAACATTGTGACATTACCGGATTCGAAGCGCTGAACCATGATGTGTACCGGGTGCGCCTGCGCCTGGAGACCAGCGACAAGGACAACATGCACTTTTGTGCCGGCCAGTATCTGGACCTCTGCCTGCCAGAGGGCAAGAAGGCGTCGTTCTCCATCGCATCCGCACCGGATCAGGGGCGTGATCTGGAGCTGCACATCCGTGAAGTGCCGGGCAGCGAGTTCAATGCCATGATTCTCAACCACCTGCGCACGGAAACGGCGGTGAATGTGGAGCTGCCCAAGGGTGACTCCTGGCTGAGCATGAAAACCCTGTCGCCCGAGACACGGCTGATATTCGCTGCGGCCAGCACCGGCTTTGCCCAGATCAAGAGCATGGTTGAGCATCTGCTGGCCAATCAGGCGTCCAACCCCATCGACATTTACTGGGGCGCGCGCGTGGAAGCGGATATCTATCTGGAGAAGCTGCCGCAGCAATGGGCGCACGAGCATGCCAATGTGCGCTTCGTGCCGGTAGTGAGTGAGCCGGAAAACAGCCCGGGCTGGGAAGGTCTGACCGGCCTGATGCCCAATGTGCTGGCGGATCAGCTGGAAACGGTCGATGAAAATCTGGCGGTCTATGCCTGTGGCTCACCCGGCATGGTGCATGCGCTGGTGGATCGGTTGGAAGAGAAGGGTGTGAGCGAAGCGCAAATTCATTCGGATGTCTTTGCCTGGGCGCCGCGTCCCAAAAAAGAGGCCTGATCTACAGACAGGATTCGGCAATAAAAAAACGGGCAGCTCAGGCTGCCCGTTTTGGTATCAGTGGGATGCCGTTTCGGCCGCCGTATCGGCGGCTTCCGGCGAGGGCAGCGGCAGCGCCGGCAAGGCGCCGTTGTCGCGGATCAGCTGACTTTTCATCAACTGCTGCAGGCGCTCATGCTCGCCCAGATGCAGCAAGAGGCGCTTCAGCTCTTCAGCCGCTTCGGTACTCGGCTCGAGTTCTAGGCTGCGCTCGAAGTGTGTGATCGCCTTGCCCCAGCACTCGACGCGCATGTTGAGCCGACCCAGCGTCAGTTCCAGCTCAGCCGATTCAGGGTTACGCTTCAGCCAGCGCTGTGCCTGCTCCAGCTGCTTGTGCGGGTCCTGACCCTGCACCAGTCCGTAGAGGCGAACCAGCGCCGCATCCCAGCGTCGCTTGATCAGATCCAGCAGCACCGTTTCGGCTTCGCTCTCGGCACCGATCTGCCGCATCAGCTGGACATACTCGGCGGCCAGTTCAGGGTTACGCTGCAGTGCCTGCGGCACGGCCTGCCAGCTGCGGCTGAGCGTACGCAGTTGTTCCTGAGCGTCTGCACTCTCGGGCAGTGTCTGCAGGCACTGGTGCAGGCGGTTGCGGTGACAGAGCAGTTCAAGCTCTGCCAGGCTGTCCGCATCGGCAACCTGTTGCTTTTTCAGCTCCGGCAGCAGCTGGATCAGTGCCATCCAGTCTTCCAGCCGCAAATAGGTTTCTTTCAGCAGACGCAGCAGCTGAGTGTTGCGCGGTGCCTGACGGCGCAGGTTCAGCAGGTTGGCCAGGCTGGGTTCCAGCTGGCCACGTTCCAGCTGCAGCTCGGCCTGTGTCAGGCCAACGGCCACCAGGGTTTTCGGGCTGCTTTCACGGGCCTTGGCCAGCAGGGCATCGGAACCCTTGATATCACCCTGCTCGTGCGCGGCACGGGCGGCAGCCAGATAGTTGACCACGGGCAGGTCTGAACGCTCGGCGGCCTGGCTCAGGTAGCGCTGGGCTTTCCACCAGCTGCCTTCTGACAGGGCTGCCAGCCCTTTGAGAGTCTTGTTATGTGCCACACGGCGGTTACGGTTGCTGCGCCAGTGGCGAACCCGGTCGGTGGGCAGTCGCGCACTGCTGATCAGGTTCAGCAGCCAGTGGATCAGGGCAAAGCCGACAATCACCAGCAGCAACAGAACCCAGAGGCTTGTTTCTACTGTGGTCTGCTTGTAGGCCAGCAGCACGTAGCCCGGGTCCTGCACCATCATCTGGCCCAGCCAGGCCCCTGCAACCAGGAAAATCAGCAGGAAAATAAACAGCTTTTTCATGCCGTTAGCCCTCCTTCTCGCGCAGTGCCTGCATCTCCTGCAGGTATCCCTTGAGCGCGGTCAGTGAGCCGGAGATATCCGGCAATTCGGGCGCCACGTTAATCCCCTGGAGTTCATTCAGGCCGCGCAGCATGGCCTGGGTCGCCGCATCTTCGGGGTTGAAGTGGGTACCAATCCAGTCATGTGCCTTTTCCAGACTGGCGTTGTAGGCCTGCTGCTTGCGCTGCAGCAACGCCATCTGGGCCTGCTCCAGCATGAGGTGCAGGTTCTGTTGCAGGAAGAACGTCTGCTCCGGCGACATGAGCGGTTTGACCGGCTCATCATGGTGCTGAATCACGATCAGCTGCTCGAACTTGTTCATCGCCTGGTTCCAGCTGGCTTTCAGCCCTTCGCCCCAGGACTCCTCTACGCTTTCGGGGGTCAGTTCTTCCAGCAGTGACGGCAGCTGACGCTTGTCGGTGACTGGTGTGACGCGCAGTTCGCTGACCTGGCGGTTCAGAGCAGAGAGCTTGAGGAACATCCCTTCCGTATCCAGCCTGGGCACGGCCTCGAGGGCTGCAATATCGTCTGCCAGTGCCTTGCGGACGTCATACAGGGTGACATCATCCGTTTCACGCAGGATTTCGTCAGCGGACTTCAGCAGGTTGAGAGCACCGGAAGCGGTCTGCTCCATCAAAACGCGCTGGTTGGCCAGGCGCAGCAGGTATTCCACTTCTGCCAGCAGCCAGTCCTTGCGGCTGACTTCGGCGGTCGCGGTCACCTGTTGAATGCTGCGGGTGAGGCGGTCCTGAAGTTGGTCGATATTGGCCTTGTCCGCTTCTGCGCGGGCCTGAAGCTGTCCCAGTTCGCGGCTGACACCGGCGATGGCCTCGGCGGTTTCGGCACGTCCGTTGGCGATGGCGGTTTCGACCTGCTGGTTGATACGGGTCTGTTGCTGACTGTTAACTTGCTTCAGTTGCCAGCCTTCCCAGAACAGATAGGCGCCACCGCCCAGTGCGATGAGGGACAGTGCCAGCGCCAGTTTGCCGGGCCAGGTTGCGCCCTGACGGGGGGCGTCAGCTTGCTCCTGAGCAGGTGGCGTGGAGGTCGGGGGAACAGTTGCGCCGGCAGATGCCTGCTCGGAGGCATCCTGGGGAGCAGCCGTTGACTTGTCGTCTGCCTGCTCGGCGGCACCGGAGCTGTCCTGCTCCTGAGCCTGCTCGGGCTTCTGCTCGGCGTTGGTTTCAGTGCCGGCGTCATCGGGCAGCGAAGTCGAGTTGTCCTTGTCCTGTTGATCGTTGCGCTTGTCTTTCATGCCGTATTCCGGTTGTCATGCGGGTAGCAGGGCGTCAATCATGGACCGGTCGTCCGGTCCCTGGGCCACCCGGATTCGATTGAATCCCAGCGAACGGGCCAGCTCGGCAAGGCGGGCACTGGGAACGATGATCCTGATGTCGGTCGGGCGGGTATTGATGGATGCACAGAGCTCAATCAGGTTGTGCAACGCCTGACCACTGGTAATCAGCATAGCCGATAAGGGCTGTGCATAAATAGTACTTTGGATAAGCGCGGGCGGATGTGCCGGACAGGCGCGGCGATAAATATGGGCCAGATCGACCCGGGCACCGCGTTCGCGCAGGGTCTCGGCCAGCAGCGTTCGGCCCCCTTCGGCGCGCATGATCAGGACACGTGTGTCCGCCATGGACTGCATGGAAGGGTCAGCCAGCAGGGCTTCGGAGTCAAATCCGCCCTCGGCATGCCAGGCGGGCAGCCCAAGCGCGTTCAGGGTATCCGCCGTTTGCTGGCCGATGCCGACCCAGCGCACACCCAGTGGCAGTTGAGGCCAATAGGTATCGATCCAGTCAGCTCCGATGCGGGCGGCGTTAGGGCTGACAAAGATCACATCCCGGTAGAGGTCCAGATCCAGAATGCATTGCTTGCATTGCTGGTAATCGGCCGCGTCATCCTCGGTTGTGGGCCGAATGGTAAGCAGAGGCAGCGCGACGGGCTCGGCACCCAGGCGGCGCAGGGCATCTATCTGTCCCTGGGCCTGGTGCACGGGGCGCGTGACCAGTATGCGCTGGCCTGTCAGCGGCAGATCAGCCACGCTCCTGATAGACCTCGCGCAGGATCACGTCGGCGCCGGCGGCCAGCAGGCGGTCGGCCAGCGCGATGCCCATGGCTTCTGCATTGGCGCGCGGGCCACGGATCTCGTCGCGCAGTACACGTGTGCCGTCAGGACGGCCGACCAGCCCTCGCAGGTACAGCTCTTCCCCGGCGTCATCCAGTACGGCGTAGCAGCCGATCGGGACCTGACATCCACCTTCCAGGCGGCGGTTGAGGGCGCGTTCAGCCAGTACGCGGCAGGCCGTGTCCTCGTGATGCAGCGGCTTGAGCAGCTCAATCAGTTCCTGATCGTCGTTGCGGCATTCAATGCCGACGGCACCCTGTCCACCGGCGGGCAGGCTCTCTTCGGGCGTGATCTCTCGGCGGATGCGCTCATTCAGCTCAAGACGCATCAGGCCAGCGGTAGCCAGGATGATGGCATCGTACTGACCCTCATCCAGCTTGCGCAGCCGGGTTTGTACATTGCCGCGCAGGAACTTCACCTGCAGGTCGGGGCGGCGCTCACGAATCTGTACTTCGCGGCGCAGGGAGGAGGTACCGACGATGGCACCTTCGGGCAGCTCATCCAGGTCGTTGTACCGGTTGCTGACAAAGGCGTCGGTAGGGCGCTCACGTTCGCAGATTACCGGCAGCCCAAGCCCCTGCGGGAACTCCATGGGCACGTCTTTCATCGAGTGCACGGCAATATCGGCGCTGCCGTCGAGCAGGGCGTTTTCCAGTTCCTTGACGAACAGTCCCTTGCCGCCGATCTTGGCCAGCGGGGTGTCCAGAATCTTGTCGCCGCGTGATTCGATCTTGAGCAGCTCGACCTGAATGCCCGGATGGTGCCGTTCCAGCTCTGCCTTGACGTATTCGGCCTGCCAGAGTGCGAGCAGACTTCGACGGGTGGCAATGCGGATGGTTCGGGACATGAGCTTCTCCTCGTGCAGGCATAAGCCGCTGAAATGAAATAAAGCCGATTGTAACAGAAGGCCGCCAACAACGGCCAAATGCGCCAGAAGCAAGACTGATGTGGGGCAGGGTTGTTATAATCGAGCGCAAACAGACAGGGCCGCCAGATGGCCGCATCAGTAGCAGGAGATTCCCGGCATGAGCCAGAAGACCAATCAGCAGTGGGGTGGCCGTTTCAACGAGCCCACCGATGCCTTTGTTGCCCGTTTCACCGCGTCCGTCGATTTCGACCAGCGCCTGTACAAGCAGGACATTCAGGGCTCGGTGGCACATGCGCGCATGCTGGCCAAGGTCGGCGTGCTGACGGAAGACGAGCGTGATGCGATTATCCGTGGACTGGGCGAGATCCGTGTCGAAATCGAGCGCGGTGAATTCGAGTGGTCGGTGGAGCTGGAAGATGTACACATGAACATCGAGGCGGCGCTGACCAAAAAGATCGGCATTACCGGCAAGAAGCTGCACACCGGCCGTTCGCGCAACGACCAGGTCGCGACCGATATTCGCCTGTACATGCGTGACGAGATCGATCTGATCCTGGCGGAACTCAGCCGTCTGCAACAGGGCCTGCTGGATCTGGCCGAGCAGGAAGCCGATACCATCATGCCCGGCTTTACCCACCTGCAGACTGCACAGCCGGTGACCTTTGGTCACCATCTGCTGGCCTGGTTCGAAATGCTGAGCCGCGACTACGAGCGCTTCGCCGACTGCCGCAAGCGTGTCAACGTGATGCCGCTGGGTGCCGCCGCGCTGGCCGGAACCACCTACCCGATCGACCGCGCCTACACGGCCGAGCTGCTGCAGTTTGATGCGCCGGCGGGGAACTCGCTGGATGCCGTCTCCGATCGTGACTTCGGTATCGAGTTCTGTGCCGCGGCCAGCCTGCTGCTGATGCACATGACCCGCATGTCCGAAGAGCTGGTGCTCTGGACTTCGGCTCAGTTCAACTTTATCAATCTGCCGGACCGCTTCTGTACCGGTTCCTCCATCATGCCGCAGAAGAAGAACCCGGATGTACCCGAGCTGGTGCGCGGCAAGAGCGGTCGTGTCTACGGTCACCTGATGTCGCTGCTGACCCTGATGAAGTCCCAGCCGCTGGCCTACAACAAGGACAACCAGGAAGACAAGGAGCCGCTGTTTGACGCCGTGGATACGGTGAAGGGCTGCCTGCGTGCCTTTGGTGACATGGTGCCGGCGATCGAATCCCGCAAGGACGAGATGCGTGAAGCAGCGCTGCGCGGCTTTTCGACCGCGACCGATCTGGCGGACTATCTGGTACGCAAGGGCGTGGCCTTCCGTGATGCCCATGAAATCGTGGGACAGTCGGTGGCTTACGGACTGAAAACCGGCAAGGATCTGGGTGAAATGACGCTGGACGAGCTGCGCCAGTTCTCCGATACCATCGAACAGGATGTGTTCGAGGTGCTGACACTGGAAGGATCGGTTGCGGCACGTAACCATATCGGGGGAACTGCGCCGGACCAGGTGCGTGCCGCCGTGATTCGCGGGCGTGACCTGCTGGCCGCACGGGCCGACTGATCAGTCGAGCAGGATGCAAAGTACGGGTGCACCCCGGATCTGAAAAAGCCGCCCAGGGGCCACTGCTGTCCCATAAATGGCAGCAAATGAGAAAGCCTGAATCCAAGTGAGTAAAATGAGAGTGCGACCAAAC
>NZ_JACVEW010000020.1 GCF_017776525.1 Marinobacterium alkalitolerans | reverse complement strand
GAGCAACCGGAGCAACCGGAGCAACCGGAGCAACCGGAGCAACCGGAGCAACCGGAGCAACCGGAGCAACCGGAGCAGCCGGAGCAGCCGGAGCAACCGGAGCAGCCGGAGCAGCCGGAGCAGCCGGAACAGCCGGAACCCTCAGAACAGCCGTCAGAGCCAGCCGCCGAGCAGGCTGCTGAACTGGAGTCAGAGCCTGAGTTGGTTGAGCGCAGCGTAGCAGCCGCGCAGGCAGAGGCTCTCGATGAGCCAGTGTCATCTCCAGTTGAGCCGCCCGAGCAGCAATCCCCGGAGTCTGACGCCCCCGAGCCAGCTTTTGTGGCGGGATACTATGTTCAGCTGGCATCGTTGAGAGACGCAGGTGATGCCGAGCGTTTTGTAGTGCGTTTTGAAGCGCGCAGACCTGAGATGCTGGCAAGTCATAGGGTCCGAGTAAAACCCTTTCCGGAGACAGGCTACTTCAAGGCCTGGATGGGCCACTTTGAGCAGCGCAAGGATGCAGAAGCCGCATGTGAAGCCTTGCAGCAAAACGGGCAGGACTGCTTCGTCATCCAGCACCCTTAAATAAAGAAACCCGCCAAGTGACGGGCTCCTGGGTGCTCAGTCTTCGGCGTATGCCTCGACGGGGATGCAGCTGCAGAACAGGTTGCGATCACCGTAGACGTTGTCGATCCGGTTGGTGGTCGGCCAGAGTTTGGACTGCTTCAGCCAGTCAGCCGGGAACGCCGCCTGTTCACGGGTGTAGGGGCGGTTCCATTCGGGATCAATCAGATCCGCCTGGGTGTGCGGTGCGTGCTTGAGCGGATTGTTGTCCGCATCCAGCTCGCCGGTTTCGACCCTGGCGATCTCCTCACGAATCTTGACCATCGCTTCAATGAAACGATCCAGCTCGGCTTTGGACTCGGACTCGGTCGGCTCGATCATCAGGGTGCCCGGTACCGGGAACGACATGGTCGGGGCGTGGAAGCCAAAGTCCATCAGGCGCTTGGCGACGTCCTCTTCAGTGATGCCAGAGGCATCCTTCAGCGGGCGCAGGTCGATGATGCACTCGTGTGCCACGCGACCGTTACGGCCGGAGTAAAGCACCGGGTAGTGCTCGCTCAGCTTTTGGGTCAGATAGTTGGCGTTCAGGATCGCCATCTCGGTTGCCTTGCGCAGCCCTTCGCCGCCCATCAGTGCGATATACACCCAGCTGATCGGCAAAATGCTGGCGCTGCCCCAGGGCGCGGCCGATACGGCCCCATTGCCGACATCGGGGCCTTCAATGTTGACCACTGGGTGGTTGGCTACGAAGGGGGCCAGGTGGGCCTTGACGCCAATCGGGCCCATGCCGGGGCCACCCCCGCCGTGCGGAATGCAGAAGGTTTTGTGCAGGTTCATGTGCGAAACGTCAGCCCCAATATCCGCCGGGCGTGTCACCGCCACCTGAGCGTTCAGGTTGGCGCCATCCATGTACACCTGTCCACCCTGCTGGTGCACGATGTCACAGATCTCACGAATGCCTTCCTCGTATACACCATGTGTGGAGGGGTAAGTGATCATCAGGCAAGACAGCTCGTCCGCATGTGTTTCGGCCTTGCTGCGCAGGTCATCAATATCCACGTTGCCCTGATCGTCACAGCCCACCAGTACGACTTTCATGCCTGCCAGTGCAGCGGAGGCGGGGTTGGTGCCGTGTGCCGAGGTTGGAATCAGGCAGATATTGCGGTGCGCTTCACCTCGTGACTGGTGGTAGCTGCGGATGGCCAGCAGGCCCGCGTACTCGCCCTGCGCACCCGAGTTGGGCTGCATGCAGATCGCATCAAAGCCCGTGATCGCCTTGAGCATGGTTTCCAGCGAGTCGATCATGGTTTTGTAGCCTAGGGCCTGATCGACGGGGGCAAAGGGGTGCAGGGCACCGAACTCGGGCCAGGTGACCGGGATCATCTCGGCAGTGGCGTTGAGTTTCATGGTGCAGGAACCCAGTGCGATCATGCTGTGCGCCAGCGACAGGTCCTTGTTTTCCAGACGCTTCAGGTAGCGCAGCATCTCGGTTTCACTGTGGTACTGGTTGAAGACCGGGTGAGTGAGGAAAGCCGAAGTGCGCTTCAGTTCGGTCGGGATGCTGTTGCACACATAGAGAGTCGAGTCTGCTTCGCTATTGTGGGAGCTCGCTGCGCGAGCGATCAGCTCGGCATCCAGCTGTTCGATAGCCAGGCCATGATCAGCACCCAGCAGTGCAGTCCACAGGGCTTCGACTTCAGCCCGGTCACTGCGCTCATCCAGCGTGATGCCCAGCTGAGTATTCCCCAGCTTGCGCAGGTTGAAGCCTGCTGACTGGGCACTCTGGTAGAGGCGATCGCGATCATTGCCGGCGTTCAGGGTCAGGGTATCGAACCAGGTGTCGTGGGCCAGTTCCAGACCTTTCAGCTTCAGGCCGGCCGCCAGCAGATCCGTCAGGCGATGGACGCGGCTGGCGATGGTTTTCAGCCCTTCAGGACCGTGATAGATGGCATAGAAGGCCGCCATGTTGGCCAGCAGTACCTGCGCGGTGCAGATGTTGGAGGTCGCCTTTTCACGGCGGATATGCTGTTCACGGGTCTGCATCGCCATGCGCAGGGCCGGGTTGCCGCGGGTATCCACAGACACGCCGATAATACGGCCCGGTACGGAGCGTTTGTAGGCGTCACGGGTAGCAAAAAATGCGGCGTGAGGACCGCCGTAGCCCATGGGGACGCCAAAACGCTGGGCGGAACCGAATACCACGTCGGCCCCCATTTCACCCGGTGATTTCAGCAGTACCAGGCTGAGCAGGTCGGCTGCGGCACACACCAGCGCCTTTTTCGCATGGGCCTTCTCGATCAGAGGCTCGAAGTTGCGTACCGCACCGGTTGTGCCGGGGTACTGAACCACAACGCCAAAGGCGTCATGTTCATCAATCAGTGATTCAACGTCACCCACGATCACGTCATAGCCCAGCGGTTCGGCACGGGTCTGGATTACGCTGATGGTTTGCGGGTGCACTTCGGCATCGACCAGAAACGCATTGGCCCGCTTGGCCTTGCTCATGCGCTTGCACAGTGTCATCGCTTCCGCCGCAGCCGTGGCTTCATCCAGCAGAGATGCGTTGGCCAGGTCCAGACCGGTCAGATCCAGCACCGCCTGCTGGAAGTTCAGGATCGCTTCGAGACGGCCCTGGGATACCTCCGGCTGGTAGGGCGTATAAGCGGTATACCAGCCCGGGTTTTCCAGCACGTTGCGCAGAATTACATTGGGCACCAGTGTATCGGCATAGCCCATACCGATCAGCGAGCGCTTGATCTGGTTCTGTGAGGCAATTTCCTTGAGCTCGGCCAGCGCCTGCTGTTCCGTTTTCGGGCCCGGCAGCGGAATAGGCTGCTCCACGCGAATAGCCTCCGGCACGGTCTCGCTGATCAGAGCGTCGAGGCTTTCAACGCCCAGTGTTTCCAGCATGGCAGCGGTTTCGTCAGCGGAAGGACCGATATGGCGTCCGATGAAGGCATCCTGCTGCTCCAGCGTGTGCAGCGGTGACAGGCTCTGATCGTTCATGGTGTGGCAATCCTGAATGGTTCACGAAATCGGCGCTATCTTAACAGGGACGGCCGAGCGGTTGGAGTATCCCTTGGTCCCCTCCCTGCGACATCGTGTCACATTCCCGCAATATCCACTGGTTTTTAGAATGGCTGCCATTTGAAACCATTCAGGGACCGTTGATATGCAACCCAAATACTCAAGCCTGGCACTTGCCATTATGAGCGCTATTGCTGGACAGGTGATGGCAGAAGAGGTCTTGGAAGTCAGCAAGCCGCTGCCGGTGTCTTCCGTTGAAGTAACGGCGGACACGGAGTTGCTGCAGGCATCACCCAGCAGTGATGGTGGCGACCTGCTGCGCGCCGTTAATGGTGTTTCAGGCTCGCGAATGGGGGGGCGTGGTATTGATCCGGTTATCCGTGGCCAGAAGCAGAATCAGCTGAACATTGTGCTCGATGGCGCCTACCTCTATGGCGGTTGTCCCAACCGTATGGACCCACCCACGACCTATACCGCTGCAGAAAGCTATGACCGCGTGACGGTCATCAAGGGCAACCGCAGTGTGATTTACGGTCCGGGAGGTACGGGGGGAACGGTACTGTTTGAGCGAGAGCGTCCGGGTTTGGATGCAGATAAGCCCTATCGGGGGCAGGTCTCAGCGGCCTATTCCAGTAATAGTGAAACCACGAACCTTTCGGCAGATCTGGCGGCTGGAAGCGATAGCGGTTACCTGCGTTTTGTAACCGAAAGCGCCGATGCCGACAACTATGATGATGGTAATGGCGACGACGTTCGTACCTCCTACGAAACGAAGAGCAATGCCTTGATGGTTGGCGCGAAAGTCGCTGACACCACCTGGCTGGAGGCCAGTTATGAGCAGGTCAACGAGGAAGATGTTCTCTTTCCCGGTGCCGGTATGGACTCGCCCTACAGCGATGCCGAAACGCTGCGGCTGAAGCTGGATCACGCTTCTGACCACCCCCTGTTTCAGCGAGTGCGGGCAGAGCTGTATCGCTCGGACATCAATCACCTGATGGATAACTACAGCCTGCGAGCAGCGCCAGTCATGATGGGCATGCCGATGCAGATGGCTGCACCGACCAGCTCAGATACCCTGGGGGGACGGATTCTGATTGAAAGTTGGCTGGGTGGGCACCAGATTCAGTGGGGTGTCGACCACCAGGACAACACACGTGACGGTTCACGTCTCAGAGTAAATATGGATGGGTCAACAACCGAAGTGGGTGTGCTCTGGCCTGATGTGAACATCCGTCAGACCGGCCTTTTCGGTGAAGTGAAGCGGTGGACGGGTCAGGGGAATCTGATTACGGCTGGCATGCGATACGATTACGTGCAGGTGGATACCAAACGTCTGGCTGATAATGAAACCATTGATGAAAATAACCTCAGCGGGTTTGTGACCTGGACGCAGCGATTAAATGGTCAGTACCGTATGGAGTCAACCATCTCCCGAAGTGTGCGTACTGCAGATGCAACGGAACGATACATCAGTGGCAGTGGCGGCTGGTCAGGGAATCCAGCGTTGGATCCTGAGAAACATCACCAGCTTGAGTTGGTACTGCTGTCTGAGCAGGCTGATCTGAGCTGGTCGCTGGCAGGCTATTACAACCGTGTCGATGATTACATCAATCGCACGGCCGGATTAAATGAAACCGGCACCAGCTATGAAAATATCGATGCGGCGTTAATGGGAATCGACTTTGATCTGGCGTGGCAGCTGACACCGACATTGCAGTTGCGTAACGGTGTCTCCTGGGTCAAGGGACGCAATCTGGATGATAATACAGACCTGTCTCAAATCCCCCCGCTGACGGCCACGCTGGCGCTTGATTACCGTCGCGATGCGTTGCGCGCCGGTGTTGAGTGGGAGGTGGCGGCACAGCAAGGTGACGTCTGCCTGGCGGCAGACTGTGATGGTCTGGATGTGCGTAAAACACCGGGTTACGGAGTGGTCAACCTGAATGCCGGTTACGATTTTAACCCTTCGGTGTCAGTGGGTGCTGGCATCAATAACCTGTTCGACAAGGCCTACGCCTATCATCTCAATCGAGAGGATGCGCTGGGCAATACGGCGCAGGTGAATGAGCCGGGTCGAACAGCTTGGTTACGTTTGACTGCGCGGTTCTGAACACATTTCCCCGTGTGGTTCAACGCAAGGGCCTTCGGGCCCTTTTTTAGTCAAGTGATCCGATTACATTAGTACGGGCTAACAGAGTTCTGATTAAACTATTGTGTGCATTTCGCAACGCTGTATGCTGCTGGGTGCAACTGAATCGATTTTGCTGGGGGGCCTCCGCATTATGTTTGACTTTGCCGGCAAGGCTGCACAAAAAACGCTTGAACAGGCGCTTGAAGCATTCGTGATGATTGATCACGAAAACAGAGTGATTGAGTATAACGATGCAGCAGAGCGGTTGTGGGGCTACTCTCGACGGGAAGTGATTGGCAAGAACGTAGCGATGCTGGTGCCACCGGAGCACCGTGGTTCTCATGACCGCTATGTCGACCGTCATCGCGAGACGGGCGAAAACCGGATTGTAGGATCTTTTCGTGAGGTTGAGATAGAGCGCAAGGATGGCAGCCGTGTCTGGGTATCCCTGTCTCTTTCCGGGATCAAGCGTGGTCGCAAGCAATATTACAGTGCCTTCGTACGTGATATCAGTGCTGAACGAGAAGCGCGAGAAACGATGTATCAGACACTGGAGCAGGCGCTGGATGCTGTTGTTTCAATTGATGAGCACAACCATGTCACGTTTTTCAATGCTGCGGCCGAGACGTTGTGGGGGTATGGCCGTGATGAGGTGATCGGCCGGAATGTCAGCATGCTGGTGCCGGCAGTGCACCAGGCCAGGCATGACCAGTATGTTCAGCATAACCGTGACACGGGACAGGATCGTATTGTAGGCACCTCTCGAGAGGTGCAGATTGAGCGCCAGGATGGTTCATTGCGCTGGGGGCTTTTGTCTCTTTCAAAAGTGAAGGTTGGTGAACACATTACGTACACAGCCTTCCTGCGTGACATCACTGCGGAAGTGGTCAGGCGCGATGAAATGAAAATGCTCAGCCTGGTTGCAGACGAAACCGAAAACTCGGTCGTGATTACAGGGGCTTCAGGACGCATCGAATATGTGAACAATGGCTTTGAGCGCATGACCGGGTATGCGCTTGATGAGATTAAGGGACGCAAGCCCGGTGAGTTCCTGCAGGGAGAGGCAACCAGTCAGGAAACCATTACTCGAATTCGCGATCACCTGGCGCGGCAAGAACCGTTCTATGACGAGATCTTGAACTATAACAAGTCGGGCGAGCCTTATTGGATATCCCTCTCGATTTCTCCCGTAATGGATCAGGCAGGGAGGCTTGAAAAATTCATCTCCGTTCAGGCAGATATCACGGAAACCAAACTGCATGCGCTTGAAGCTTCCACACGGCTGGGTGCGATTAGCGAAACGTTAATGATGCTCGAGTTTTCTCCGAATGGTCACTTTGAGCGTGCCAATCCACTGTTTGAATCCCGAGTGGGTACACACGCCCTTCAAAAAGCGGGTGAGACCGTATGGGGGGAGATGACACCGGCGGAGTATGAAGCACTTTCCAGCGAAGGCCGTGTTTCTGTCAGGTCCTCAATAGACGTGGATGGTCGGAAACCATTGTCAATGGATCTGATGTTCTGTGCACTGAGAAACTTCAAAGGGGAAACCACGCGTATCGTGGCTTTCGGCATTGATGTATCGGATCGTCATGAGGCAGTAAGGCAGACGCTCAATTCCATGCAGTCGGTGGAGGAGGCCAGTGATAATATTGCCGGTATAGTGGAAACCATTGGTCAGATCGCCGATCAGACCAACCTGCTTGCCTTGAATGCCGCCATTGAGGCCGCTCGAGCAGGTGAAGCCGGACGAGGCTTTTCGGTAGTAGCCGATGAGGTACGCCAGTTGGCACAACGCTCCAGCCAGTCCGCGGAACAGATCAGCCAGCTGGTGGCGGAAACACGTAAAAAAGTGGATCAGTTGTCCAAATCCATGCAGCAAATTGACAACTGAGACTGGGCATTGCCGGATGGCTGAGTAATCCGGCCTTTGAAGCAATGGATAGAGCTGCCGGTCAACATGCGCCCTGCCTGTAGCCTGAAGCGCGCCACCGGCGCTTGTTGATCACAGCAGGGCTTATTGCCCATTAGGGTTGGCAAGCTGCCAGCAGTTTTTACCCTCGGCTTTTGCCTTGTACATGGCATCATCTGCATGTGTCAGAAGAGCGTCTGCTGAAACGCCGTGATCAGGGTAGAGCGCAATGCCGATGGAAGCTGATACCTGCAAGCAGAGCGGTCCGCGCTGAACCGGTGAGTTCAGTTTGGTCAGTATCTTTTCGGCAACCAGTTGTGCCGATTCCGGCGAGTGTACGGTTTCCAGCATTATCACAAACTCGTCACCCCCGATACGCGCACAGGTATCGGTCCCTCTCAGCTGATCCGTCATGCGGCCTGAAAGTACGGACAGCAGGTCGTCCCCGGCATCATGGCCGTGGTGGTCGTTGATCTCCTTGAAACCGTCCAGATCGATAAACATGAGGGCAAAACGGTTCCCTTCACGGTGCGCGCGTCTCAGGTTACGACCCAGCAGCTCATTCAGCAGACTGCGGTTGGGCAAGCCGGTGAGCGGGTCGTGCATGGCCAGAAAGCGAATGCGCTCAATACGCTTGTGGCGCTCCAGCGTAATGGCGGTCAGGTTGGCCATGCGTTGCAGCAGGAGCTTGTCGGCATCCGAGGGGGAGGACGGGCATTCAGGGTAGCAGGCCAGAACTCCCAGCACTTCGTCATACGCCGCCACAATTGGCTGCGCCCAGCAGGCTGCGATATTCATCCGCTTGGCTTCTTCAGCGAAGGGGCGCCACAGCTCATCGCTGCCAATGTCAGGGGTGATGGTCAGGGCGCGGTGCTGTATGGACTGGGTACAGGTGGTCCCGCCGGGGCCAACCCTCAGGCCTTTTTCCCGTTTCATGAACGCAGGTGGCAGACTGGGCGCACATCTGACCGACAGCGATTTGCCGTCCTCGTCCAGCAGCAGGATGGCGCTGTGTACGGATGGCAGGAGTGTTTCGATGGTGGTGCAGATCTCGGTCAGCACATCGTCCATGCTGTCACCGGTCGCAATCAGCTCCAGCACCTTTCGCTCCAGCCTCAGCACGCGCTCACTTGCACGCAGATGCTGCTCTCGCTTGACCGCATTGGTGATGTCATGCACCTGAATCAGGGTCAGGTCGCTCTCGCTCAGGGGCCTGATCAGAATGGACTGGTGCAGGGGGCGCAGCTCGCCTGAGGGCGTTCGCTGTCTCAGAGGCAGCAGGCGCTTGTGCAGCTGGTAGGACAAAATGCGTCCCATGCGATACAGGCAGGCGTTCTCGATTGCTTCCTGCAATGCCGGTGCAATCTGGCCCGGGTAAAGCTGGGCCAGGGTTTTGCCAATCAGCTCGTCGTCACCCAGCCCGATGTGTTGGCTTATCCAGCGGTTACAGAAAACGATTTGGCAGCGACGGTTCAACAGCAGAACGCCACCGTCCAGACTGTGCAGAAGTTCCGTGCAGTCGATATGATCCAGAATACTGGCCAGGCAGTCACTGGCTGTTTCAGAGGAGCTCGGCAAGGTATTCCCTCAGTGCATGCAAGAAACTGTCGGCCGACTGCAGGTCGATCACAAAGGCCAGATAGCCACGCAGAGCGCTGTTGCGGAGGCTGAAGTCGATCTGCACCAGCATGACGAGCGTGTTGTCATCATTGTTGTCATACAGGCTCAGGTTACCGGGCAGCTCGCTGACGCTGCTGCTGAACGCACGGGGAATGTCGGTCTGAACCTGTTGCTTGAGCTGGTTGGCCAGAGTTGCCAGACAGTGGTTCAACAGAATGTTGCCCAGTTCTGCCAGCGTCTCCTGTTCCAGCTCGGTAATTTCAT
The DNA here is from genome assembly GCF_017776525.1 of Marinobacterium alkalitolerans. Classification (GTDB taxonomy): domain Bacteria; phylum Pseudomonadota; class Gammaproteobacteria; order Pseudomonadales; family Balneatricaceae; genus Marinobacterium; species Marinobacterium alkalitolerans. The sequence goes on along the minus strand of NZ_JACVEW010000020.1, from coordinate 55,206 downwards.
CGGCCGACAGCTCTTCACCAATCATGGCGTTCACGAGCTCAAGGCTTCGGGCTTCCGGAAACAGAAGTGCCGCTCGGCCATTAATAAAGCCTTCAAAATCCTGCAGTACGCCCGCGAGGAAGGGGGGCAGATCCTTGCGAAAGGCTTCCTGCGCTTCCGGCACGGAGATGAATTCAAGCCGTGGGACTGACAGCAGTACTTCGTCATTGACCAGCTGAGACAGGGCATGAGCTGCACGCCCAACGCCCAGGTTCATCAGCTCTACGATCAGGTCGTGTTCATCCGCACTGAAGAGATCCATTCATTCACCCTGTCGGATAAAGCCCTCTAGCTGTTCGGCCGAGGTGGGTTTGGGAAGAAACGCCAGGCCCAGTTCACGGGCACGTTGCGCCAGTGCATCCTGAATATTGGCGGTGACCAGTGCCATTCGCATGTCCGGGGAGCGTTCCTTGAGTGCTTCTGCCAACTCGATTCCGTTGCGCCCGGGCATGTTGAAGTCGATCAGCGCAATGGATGCGGATGCGTTTTCCAGAACAGATTCCGCTTCGTCAGCCGAGCCTGCTTCAAGCAGGACCAGCTCCATGTCGAGTGACTGGAGCATATGCTTCATTGTCATGCGAGCAATGCGGCTGTCATCGACCAGCAGGATGTTCAGGGGTGAGTTATCGGTCATGTTTACGGCTTTGAAGGACTTGAAACAGGCATTCAATATAACAAAGAGCCCTTCTGTACGTAAGCGAATACACTTAAAAAGTGTAGGAAACGGCCAGGGATCCGTAATTGTGGTTGTCGGGCTGCTGCTCGAACTGGCGCGTTCGGTATACACGGGCATATGACAGCTTCCAGCGGCCATAGGTGGCGGCGATGCCATAGGCCGAATCGCCTACCCATGGCGTGCGATCAACACTGTGGCTGTCACGCCAGGTGTTACCGTCGAGAAAGATGTCCTGGGCAACGTAACGGGCATCCAGTGATACGAAAGCATGGATCCCCCACTGGTGCTTGAGGCGAGGGTCTCCACGGCCGGGAACGCTGTTGTCGCCGCCGGGGCGAAGGGCTGAGGTGCCAAAATCATGCGGCAGTCGATAGCCAACACGATACTCAAAGCCGCCATTGAGATAGGTGGCGACATTGCCCAGGCTGCCACCGGCGTGAAGCAGCACCTCCTGCTCCCAGCCAGGCTGTATAGTGTGCCGCAGCCAGCGATATTTGTGCTCGTAAATAAGCTGGATGCCGGGTTCGTTTTTCAGCTGATTATCCCAGCCTTTAAAGGTTTCAAACCCGCGCAGTTCATGGATGAAATCCTGTGCCTCTTCCCCCAGCGCGGCAGGGCCTACCATGCCGAGGTTGACCTCAAAGGAGTTCATGCGGCGCCGGGTTTGGGTGTGGTAGCCGAAGCCGGCGTACAGCCAGCCGGCATAGGGACGATCATCAGGGTCCAGTGTACGGCGGTCACGGTCTTCGGGTGTGTAAATCTGCTGCCCCAGCGAGAAAATAAGACGCCGACTGACATCATTTCCCAGAGAGACCGGCTCCGGATCCAGCGGGGTCAGCCAGCGGTTGGCCGAGCGCATCCAGTGTGGCAGGTCCGGGTCGTCCAGAAAGCTTTCGATCTCGGGCGAGACCCAGGATACACGAATGCCGTTGGTGTACTGCTGGTCGGTTTCGCTGAACAGGTCATTCTCGAAATAGAGGTTGGCAGTCCAGTTCTGCTCCGCCTGAACCTGAAATGGCACCAGCGCACAGCCCGTGAGCAATGCGGTCGTGAGCCAGGGGCGCATTACTTGCGAATCCACTGGCCGTTCTGGTCCTGGATGTACTCGCCGGACGGTGCGCGCTCCTGCAGGCGCTGGCCGGTGCGCAGTTCCATGATGTCTGTGGCAACACCCGCCTTTTCAGCCTTGCGCTGGTACAGTGCCTTGCGCTTGGCGTTGATTTCATTGACCAACTGTTTGATCTCGGCACTGGGGGAAGGCGTGACGATCCCCAAGTAACCGCTGGCACGTTCACCGACCAGCCCCTGCTGCTTGGCATCATCCAGTGAGATTGCATGTGCCGGCAGGCTGATCAGCAAAGCCAGCAGTGTCGTGGTAAGTGTTTGGCGCAGTCGCATGGTGGGCTCCTCAGAAGAGTTCACTGTTTTCATCAAGCATGTCATCAATCTCCCGGTCGACCTTGACCAGAATCTCATGCTTGATCTTGACGTTCAGGTTGATGGTGATCGGCTCTGAGGGAGCCGCGACCTGGACGGTCGGCGTACAGCCGGCTGCCAGCAGGGTCGCCGCCAGTGTAAGAGGCAGTAGTGAGCGAGGCATGGTGCACCTTCTGCGTTGATTATCCATATCCATTGGACATCAGAATACCTGAATATTTCACGAACGCCATGTTCAGCGCTGGAATCGGCGGTCAATGGTATCCGTGATGCCTTCGGTGAGCTGCAGCGTTCGCCAGAGGTCGAGCAGGTTTTCTTCTATGTTCAGGTTCAGGTCGATGGGGCGGCCCTGCTGCCAGCCCGGGTTGTGTCCGCGCAGTCGGGCCTTGAACAGAGCTTCGCCGTCCGGGGCGTAATCCAGGGTAAGGTCCAGCAGATCAAAGCGCAGGTCGGTCAGTGCATCAAGCGCCAGTTTGATGCCGGGGTTTTGTTGGCCCATCAGGGCCACTTCAGGCGTGGGCTGGTAGCGAATAACCCCGCCCTCGGCGGAGCTCAGAAGCTGCCCGTCGTGAATGCTGATCTGGCCATCCTGAACGATCACAGGCAGTTCGCCACCCAGCATGCCACTGCCGTAGAGGCCCTCCTGAGGATAGAGCGCCAGAATATCCTGCAGGTCCAGTGCAGCGACAGCGAGGCGGGTGTTGATGTTCGGCGAAAAAGGGTCGAACGCCAGTGCCGGCACGGCCACAACGCCATCCAGAACAGAGAGGCTGAAGGGGGAGGTGGCCAGCCGGATGGCACTGGGGAGTTGGCCCTTGAGAGAGAAGTCCAGTTCAGGCCCATATATTCTCAGCCCTGAGTCCAGATGATCCACCTCCAGTCGACCGCTGCCGGACAAGCGCTGGCGGTGATCAAACGACAGCGATGCGCTCAGATTGAGGGCGCTGATCTGGGTGGTGCGGTCCCAGTTCAGGTCCAGGCTCTGTAGCGCCGGGTTCAGTTTCAGTTGCCACTGGTTCGGTGAGAAGCTCAGAGAGCCTGTCAGACTGGCCTGTCCTCGGGCTATTTTCAGTGGCTTTAAAGAGGTGGGCAGCAAGGCTGCATGGGTTGTAAGCAGAGGTTTGACGGCAAAGGTCGGCAGCTCGAACAGCACCTTTCCTGCCTGATCGTGCAGTTGCACCTGGCCGTCAAATGTGAGCCGGGCAGGCAGCAGTGGGTCCTCCAGCGTGCCTCCGAGGGCCAGCCGTTGCCGGGCAAGGTCCACCCGGGCGCTGGCGTTTACCTGTGTAGCCATCCTCACAGGCTGTTGCAGTGGCTGGTCTGTCTCGATCTGCCCCTCTATGCGTGCAAGATTCAGTTGCTGCTCCTGCAGTTCGCCTGCGGCCTCAAGGTTGACAGAAGCGCGCGCAAATTGAGTGGTTTGGGACGCCTGTAGTCGCGCATCCAGGTCGAAGCGAGCATGGGTTTGTGCCAGCAGTTGCTCCGGTTGAAGGGGCAGTATAAGTGGCAGTGTGAGCTGAGCGCTGAGTGCGACCTGTCCCTCCAGGGCTGAAGCTTCGGGCGGCAGGCTCACCCCCACAATGTCGAGCCATGAAAACAGGGCAGGACTCAGGGTTAGCTGCTGATCGGCATCAACCATCCAGCCTTCAGCAGAAGGGGTCAGCTTGAAACTGCCTGAGTATAAAGGTTCGGCGCCCTGGCTGAATCCGAGCCTTGCCTCCAGCGATGGAGACAGCCCGAGATCCAGATATCCCAGCGGTTCATTTTCGTGGGTCAGCGCCAGCCGGCTTTGCAGGTAATCCGGCTCCAGGTCCAGATTGCCCTCGGCCTGCCAGACCAGCCGATCCTGCTGCAATATGTTCAGGCGCAGGCGGGCAATCACCAGCCGTTCCGACGGCGCAAACGCAAACCACTGATCGGGCCTGATCAGGGACAGGTCAACCGATGAGTCGGGTGTAGCAGGGGCGTTGCCTTGAACGCTCATCTCGGCGCGCTCGACTCGAAGCTCTTTAAGCTGTCCCTTCAACAGTTCAAGCGGCTCAAAGCGGAGCTGGATATTATGTGCTTCAAGGGTAACCCTTTGCCCGTCCTGCTCACGGAACACTTTCAGGTGGTCGATATGGAAGCGTTCCCAGGAGGGGCGGTTCAGATCCAGTGATGGGGCGTTGAAGCCCTGTTGCTCAAGCCATTCACGCAACAGGTGCTGACCGGTCCAGGGCAGGCTGAACCAGGTCAGCAGAGGCAGCAGCGCGAGCAGGACATACAGCAGCGTTAACCCTTTGCGCATGCGGCCTCCATTGAACGTCAGGGGAGTTTGCGGACCACGTTTAGACCATCACGAACGGTCAGGAAAACGTTTTCCACGTCCGGGTCGTTGGCAATGCGGTGATTGGTTTCCACCAGAATATCGTCAATTTCCGACTCGGGCTGGAGGATTTTGCCGGACCAGAGCACGTTATCCAGCACGATCAGGCCGCCTGGCCGCGTCATCTCCTTTACGCGCTCATAGTAGTTCAGGTAATTACGCTTGTCGGCGTCAATAAAGGTGAAGTCCAGTTCAATATCGAGTGTTTCGATCGTATCCAGCGCACGTCCAAAGATCACTTCAATCTTGTGTCCGTGCTCGCTGCGATCAAAAAAGCCCTTGGCAAATTCGATGGCGCGGGGGTTGGTCTCACAGCAGATCAGGCGACCATCCTCCGGCATTCCCTCGGCGATGGACAGTGCCGAATAGCCGGTAAACATGCCGATCTCAAGGGCGTGCCTGGGTTGGGCCAAAGCCGCCAGCATTTTCAGGGTCCGGCCCACCAGACGTCCTGACAGTTTCTGCGGCCAGCCCATGTTCAGATTGGTTTGGTCGATCAGTTCCTGCAGCAGCGGTGGCTCGGAGCCGGTGTTGATAAAGGCGTAATCTTCAATCGCTTCGTCGACAAGAAATTCGGGCATGGTGGTTCTCGGTACAGCCAAAAGGATTATTCTACCACTGATTCGGCCGGGTGCTGGCGTAAGCGTGCCCAGTCAATGTCCTGAATGCGACGTTCTGCCATGTAGTAGATGCGCGTGCCCGGGTGCAGTTTGGTGGTCAGGTCCGGGTTCAGTTGAGGGTAGTCAGCGCCGCTGTGGTGAACCCCCAGAAGCGTTGCCTTGTAAAGCTGCTTCAGTGGGGTATAGAGCTGCTCGATCGTCATGACCGGCTCTGACTCCGGGTAGGTGACCGAATACTGCGTCATGCCGTCGTCCGCATTCAGAAGTTGCTGGTGCAGTCGGGTGGAGCCCGGGTCCATGGTTGCCTTGGCCATCATCTCGACGGAGACGGACGGGGTGCATTCCACGGACGGGCAGTGGTGCTTGAGCAGCTCGCCAATGCTTTCGTCTCTGAAGTAGGCGATGATTTGTGCATTCGGGTTGCGCTGCCAGGCATAGAGTGCGCAGGTCAGAGTCTGATCATCCTGGGGAGTGTCGATCACGATGCTGGAGGCGTTGGCGATGCAGGCCCGATCCATTTCCTGGTCATCGTTGTAGGCGGAGGCCCTGACAAAACTGATCTGCCCGGGCATGGGGTTCTCAATCTCATCGGTTACACAGAGACAGAGGTCACGTCCGCGGTGCTGAGACGCCTCCAGCATCAAGAGTTTCAGCAACTGGGGCGTACGCTTGCCGTTCCAGCCGATCACCAGAATGTGCTCGTTCAATTGCAGTTGTTTCAGCCCCATGATGCCTTTCCTCCATTGCTGTGCGCTGAATGCGGCCACACGGCCAACGGTAACCGCGAACAGACTCAGTCCGACCGGTATGATAAACAGGGTGGTCAGCCAGCGTCCCGTTTGCGTGGACGGAGACAGGTCGCCATACCCGACGGTCGAGGCCGTCACCACCATCCAGTAGAAAAAGTCCTGGCCAATCAGGTCGGACTCCCCCGCCGACCAGAGCAGCAGCCAACTCACTGCCAGATAGGCGCCCAGAAACAGCAGCAACCCCTGCCAGCTCAACTCCTTGAGGTGGCGGTACAGCTCGATGCGAATGCGTGTAAACAGATTCATGTGTCGTGTCAGCGCCCTGAAACCAGCCGAAATACGTGCACGCAAGGTTAACAGGCTTGGGGCCGTTTTGCAGAAACTGAACATCGGCATACCGAAACGGCAGCTTATCTTTTACAATCGGCGGCAATTGAAGGAGGACAACATGTACGAAGCCCTGTATCTGTTTCTGGCCACGGGAGTGGTTTCCATGGCGGCGGCCCTGAGCGCAGGCGCCCTGAATAAGTTGCCGGAGGATCAGCGCCCGGCCTGTATGCAGAGTCGGAATGGGCAGGTCGCCGTGATCATGGCCGGTAACCTGGGTGCGCTGACGCTGGTGGGTGCCATGGCGTACGGGTTTCGTGTGCTGGATTGGTGGATTCCGCTGAGCTGCTTGCTGCTGACCTTCCCGCTGATTCATCTGGTGCTGTTCCAGCGTTTGCTGGGGGATCTTAAAACACTGATTGTTACTGTGCCGCTGGTGGTTGTATCGGCTGGTGCGCTCTACTACGCCTGGTAACGCGGCAGACAAGGCCCCGGCAGCGACGGCGGGGCCGATACAACGTGTTACATGTTGATACAAATATAGCTAAATTGCGTATCATTCCTTATTGTTTGGAGCCGTAATCGGCATTACTCTTTGGTGTATTCATGTCCTGGAGCATGATGAGCCATAACAATAAGAGTAAGTCCGATGAGTCTCTACCGCACAATTGAAAGAACTTTCTTCAATACCCTGACACGCAAGATTCTTGGCAACGTTCTGTTTCTGATTTTGCCCAGCCTGATCATGGTGGGCGTCAGTATCTGGATTTACCGTTCTCTACTGGAGCTTAACCAACTTCTGCCCGGCGTGACCGAGGCTGGCACACGCTTGAGTGAGCTGACTGATATAACGCTGACGCTGGCGGGCGTGATGCTGGTACTCACTCTGGGCGGTGCGGTTTTTGCCTTGATGTTCATGCGTCACCTCTTTCTGCGCCCCATCGCCAGCATGACCGAAGTGCTGGGGGCTGTTAAAAACAAGGATGGCGATATCTCCGCCACGCTGCCGGCCCAGACGCATGACGAAATCGCATCCATGGCCAACAGTTACAACGACTTCTCGGCCACGCTGAAACAGATGATCGCCGATACGCGCCAGCGCAGTGTGCGGGTGTCGCTCAGTGCCGCTCAGCTGCAGCAGGTGGTATGGGCCGCCCAGCAGTCGGCCAGCGAACAGGTAGACAAGGCTCAGGCTGTCTTCCAGGCCAGCCGGGAATCGACCGAAGCGATAGACGGCATCGCTGCCAACACGCTGGCCATTTCCGAGCGCAACAGTCACAACATGGATGAAGTGCGAGATGCCAGTACTGAGCTGGCGCGGGTGAGTGAACAGGTCAATCGCATAGAGTCGCAGGTTCAGTCGTTTCAGCAGGTGGTTGAACAGCTGGCGAAAAACTCGGCCAGTATCATCGATATCCTTTCGCTGGTGCAGGGCTTCTCCGAGCAGACCAACCTGCTGGCGCTGAATGCCTCGATTGAGGCCGCTCGAGCGGGCGAGGCCGGTCGTGGCTTTGCGGTGGTGGCAGATGAAGTACGCACCCTGTCACAGAAGGTGAATGCGGCTACCGTCGAGATAGACCAGAAAGTGAACGACATGGTGTCTCTGGTCGACAGTACCCGCAGTGGTGCTGGCGTGATTCTGGAAGGTGTGTCGGAAACAGATCGCTTCCTGGGCCAGACCAGTGATCGCTTCGGCCAGATGGTGAATGACTTTGAAGCGCTCAGTGCGCAGTTGGGCGAGATCAGCGCCGCCATTGAGGAGCTGTCGTACACCAACAAGCACAGCCATGAGCAGGTCTCCGATATTACGCGGCTGGCGGATGATATTCGTGCCGAAATGGAAGAGTCCGGCAACCATTCACGGACGCTTGATGCTGCCACTGAAGAGATGCAGGCCCTGCTGTCTCGCTTCACCATCGGTTACGGTGGTTTTGAAAATATGCTCAAGGCAACCCAGAAATGGGCCAAGCGTGTTGAGCAGGAAATGGAGAAGATGGCGGCTGAAGGTGTCGACCTGTTTGATACCCGCTACAAGCGCACGAACGAAGGTCAGGAGCCGGCCAAGTTCGACACCGGTTATGTCGAAGTCTTTACGCGCCGGATCCAGCCGATATACGACCAGTGCGTGGAGGAGAACCCGGCCTTCATGATTGCCTCCGGGTTTGACTTGAACAGTTACTGCCCGGCACATATCACCAAGGTGTCGCAGCCGATGACGGGTAATTTTGAAACCGATAACGCCCTCAGTCGTCACCGCCGCATGTACGATGGCACACGGGCCGAGCTGCGCCGTGCCAATCATGATGCACCTTTCCTGTTACAGACCTTTATTCGTGACACGGGTGAAATTCTCAACTCCCTGTCCATTCCGCTGTTTGTGAAAGGTCGCCGTTGGGGCAGCTTCTGCGTTGCCTTTACCCCCGATCACCTGCTGGACCAGCAGTAACCTTCCCGTGCGGCCGGCTCGTTGAGTCGGCCGCTCATGAAAAATTCCAAACTAGATGCTTCTAAAATCAATATCCAATTTTGATTTAATAGCGTTTCGTCAAAATAAAGATTTGATTAATCATCAAATATTCAACACTTTGTGTTGACGCGCTCTGGCTTTAGACGAAAAAACTCTATTTAAAAAAGCGGCAATTTTTTTCAGCCCGGCAAAAAATATCTCACTGAAAAATAAAGAAAAAAGCTAAATAACGGCAAAAGGTTGCCGATAACAGAGCTCACAATGTTGTTGATTTTTTGAACACTATGCGGCGATACTTAACGGGTATACGGGCTGTGGAGAAATCCTGAAAAAGTTGGCCCACTTCTTGCGTTAAATATCGCCAACGGATCTCGTTGGATACCCGGTACGGGCAACAGGTATATGATGACAACAAACAATATGATCGTGGCCCTGGATATTGGCACCTCAAAGGTGGTGTGTCTGGTCGGTGAAGTGACCCCTGAAGGGACGATCGAAATTGTTGGTGTCGGCACCCAGCCTTCCTCAGGCTTGAAGCGCGGTGTGGTGGTCAATATTGAAGCCACCGTCAATTCCATTCAGCGTGCGATCGAAGAAGCCGAACTGATGGCCGGCTGCAAAATCGGCGGCGTAACGGTCGGGATTGCCGGTAGCCACATCAGCAGCCTGAACTCCCACGGCATTGTGGCCGTGAAAGACCGTGAAGTGACGGATCATGACCTGGAGCGGGTGATTGACGCTGCACGTGCCGTTGCAATTCCGGCTGACCAGCAAATACTGCACATCCTGCCGCAGGAATACCTGATTGATAACCAGGAAGGCATCAAGGAGCCGCTGGGCATGTCGGGTGTGCGCCTGGAAGCCAAGGTGCACCTGGTGACCGGAGCCTCGAACGCGATCCAGAATATTGAAAAATGCGTGCGTCGCTGCGGCCTTGATGTCGATGCCGTCGTGCTTGAGCAGTTGGCGTCCAGCTATTCGGTATTAACGGATGACGAGAAAGACCTCGGTGTCTGCATCGTCGATATCGGCGGCGGTACCACGGATATTGCGGTCTTTACCGGTGGCTCCATTCGCCATACGGCCGTGATTCCGGTGGCGGGGGATCAGGTCACGAGCGACCTGGCCATGGCGCTGCGAACACCAACCCAGCACGCTGAAAAGATCAAGGTTAAATACGCCTGTGCACTGGCGCAGCTGGCTTCGGCAGATGAAACCATCAAGGTGCCCAGTGTGGGTGACCGTCCCCCGCGGGATCTGTCGCGTCAGGCCCTGGCTGAAGTGGTTGAGCCGCGTTATGACGAGCTCTTCACGCTGGTGCAGTCCGAACTGCGTCGCAGCGGGTTTGAAGACCTGGTTGCTGCGGGCATCGTCCTGACCGGTGGCACTGCCAAGATGGAAGGCGCCGTTGAACTGGCGGAAGAGATATTCCACATGCCGGTACGGCTGGCCAGACCTCAGGGTATACGGGGCATGGAAGAACAGCTGAGTAACCCGATCTATGCCACGGCCATTGGGCTGCTGCACTACGCAAAACTGGATTTGGGCCCGGTGAAACCGATCACCGAGCTGGAAGATTTCATCGATACCGGCCATGAGCAAGCCGGTTCTGGTGGCCTGTTTGTCCGGTTCAAGGACTGGCTGCAGGGGAATTTCTGATTAATACGTGGACTTCGACGCAAGAACGGAGCCGACTGGAGGGTGTTAAAAATGTTTGAACTGGTCGATAGCGTACCCCAGAGCGCTGTAATCAAGGTTGTCGGCGTTGGCGGCGGCGGTGGTAATGCCGTCAACCATATGGTGACCACCGAGCTGGAAGGCGTCGAATTCATCTGCGCCAATACCGATGCTCAGGCACTGAATAACATGTCGGCGAAAACCGCACTGCATATCGGCGGTGAGCTGACCAAGGGACTGGGTGCCGGTGCCAACCCTGAAATCGGGCGCCAGGCGGCGGTCGAGGATCGCGAGCGAATCGCCAGTGCATTGTCGGGCGCGGATATGGTGTTCATCACCGCCGGCATGGGGGGGGGGACCGGTACCGGTGCGGCTCCAATCGTGGCTGAGGTGGCTCGGGAAATGGGCATCCTCACTGTGGCTGTGGTGACCAAGCCCTTCCCTTTTGAAGGCCGTCGTCGCAAGAAAGTGGCGGAAGAGGGTATCCGTGAGCTGCAGGAAAACGTGGACTCACTGATTATCATACCGAACGAAAAACTGCTGCCGGTGCTGGGCAAGAACTGCACGCTGGTCAGCGCTTTCGGGACGGCCAATGATGTACTCAAGGGTGCGGTCCAGGGCATTGCCGATCTGATCATCCGTCCGGGTATGATCAACGTGGACTTCGCCGACGTTCGCACGGTCATGTCTGAAATGGGCATGGCCATGATGGGGACCGGGGTGGCTCGCGGTGAGAACCGTGCCCGTGAAGCGGCTGAAGCGGCAATCAACAGCCCGCTGTTGGAAGATATCGACCTGAAAGGCGCCAGCGGCGTTCTGGTCAACATCACGGCCGGTCTGGATCTGAGCCTGGGCGAGTTCTCTGAAGTGGGTGATCTGGTAGAGGATTACGCCCATGAGGATGCGACTGTAGTGGTCGGCACCGTTATCGATCCGGAGCTGAGTGACGAGCTTAAAGTGACCGTTGTGGCAACCGGTCTGGAGCGTGCTCAGTCGGCTGAATCACGCGTGGTTAACGGCAGCACCACCACCGCAACGGCGACGACTTCGGTTAAAAAGACTGCGCCGACCTCGGATTATAGCCAGCTTGAGCTGCCTACCGTGCTGCGTAATCGCCAGAATGAAGAGGCACCTGCCGCACGTGCAGTAGCTGATAAAGCTGCGGATTCTGCTGCTGACAGTCAGCCGATGAAGAAAACCGGCACCGATGATATGGATTTCCTCGATATTCCGGCTTTCCTCCGCCGTCAGGCGGACTGATCTGCTCAGCCCCAAGGGGCATACCCTCCAGATTGACCCGCCCGGCCGTCAGGCCCGGCGGGTTTTCTGGTTTACACCTCGTGACGCCACTTCAGGCGATACAGGTCCTTGCGGCGGTCTTTGAGGTTGGTAACTGAGCCTTCATTGCGGATTACACGGATCTGGTCCAGGTCCAGATCCGAAAACATGATCATCTCGGTGTTGGGGGTGGTTTCAGACATCACGGCATCATGCGGGAAGGCGAAGTCAGAAGGCGAGAATACGGCGGACTGGGCGTACTGAACATCCAGGCTTTCAACAGAGGGCAGGTTGCCCACACTGCCGCAGATTACGGTGTAGCACTCGTTTTCGATGGCACGTGCCTGAGCGCAATGACGAACACGCAGGTAGCCGTTCTTGGTGTCGGTCCAGAAAGGCACAAACAGAATATCCATGTCCTGATCCGACAGCAGGCGAGCCAGTTCAGGAAATTCCACGTCATAGCAGATCAGGATACCGATCCGTCCGGCATCGGTTTCAAACACCTGCAGCTGGTTTCCACCCCGAATCACCCAGTCCTGACGCTCATGAGGCGTGATATGCAGCTTGCGCTGCTCTTCCACAGTGCCGTCACGCCGGCAGAGGTAGCTGACGTTATACAGGTGATCACCTTCCAGCAGAGGCATGGAGCCGGTGATGACGTTGATGTTGTAGCTGACCGCCATGTGTGACATTTCATTACGGAAACGTTCGGTAAACCCGGCCAGGAAACGGATGGCCTCCATCTGGCTGGTCTGATCGGTCAGGCCCATCAGGGGCGTGTTGAAAAACTCCGGGAAGAGGGCAAAGTCGCTCTGGTAATCGGACAGGGTGTCGATGAAGTATTCGACCTGCTGCAGCAGCTCTTCAACGGATTCTACGCGACGCATCTGCCACTGGATGGCGCCAATGCGGACTCGGGTCGGGCGGCTGCTGATAACGGTGTCTTCCGGCTCGAACAGGATGTTGTTCCACTCGAGGAGAGTGGCATACCCCTGCGACTTGGTATCTTCGGGCAGGTAACTGCCGAGCAGTCGCTTCACCTGGAAGTTGTTGGACAGCTGAAAGGTGAGAATCGGGTCGTAGATTTCGCGCTGACGAACCTTGCCGATGTATTCACTGGCCGTCATCTCGTTGGCATGCTTGTAGTAGTTCGGTATGCGACCGCCGGCCAGAATGGCTTTCAGATTGTACTGGCGGCACAGCTCCTTGCGCGCTTCGTATAGACGACGCCCGAGACGAAAACCGCGATAATCCGGGTGGATCAGCACATCCAGACCATAGAGGGCATCCCCCTCAGGGTCGTTCAGGATGGTCATGCGCTTGCCGATCAGATCATCGTACGAGTGAGGGTTACTGAAGCGGTCGTACCGCACCTGCACCGTGAGTGCGATGCCAGCCAGTTCTTCGCCATCGAACACACAGATCTGGCCTTCCGGGAATTCATTGATCAGCTTGCTGATCGTATGCTCCGGCCAGGCACCGCCAATATCGTCATAAACCTGATCCATCAACACCTGCAGCCTGGGGTAGTCATCATGCTCCAGGTTGCGTGTTATCAGGTGCATCTCTTCGATACGCATGCTCGTTCCTCTAAACAGGGTCAGACTGATGCTTCAGTGTGCGGCAGGCTGAGTTGGCGCGCAAGCTCAGAGGCTTATTCTGCCCGCCGTGCTCCCAGCAGAAATTCACGGTTGCCATCGCCGCCACGAATGGGGCTTTCGTCCCAATACAGGGGTGTCAGGCCCTGGTCGATGCAGCACTGTTCCACGCTGTCTCGGACGCTTCGGTAGAGTCTTTCATCCTTGACCAGGCCGCCCTTGCTGATATGAGCGGGGCCGACCTCAAATTGAGGTTTAACCAGCGTCAGCAGCCAGCCCCCTGGTCTGATCAGTTGTGACAGAGAAGGGATGATGAGGGTCTGGGAGATAAAGGATACATCCATAACGGCCAGGTCAAAGCCGGACGCATCACGGGCGTAACGGCACAGGTCGGGTGACAGCGCGCGCGCGTTATAGCCTTCAAGGCAGGTGACACGTTCATCGTCTCTCAGGCGCGGGTGCAGCTGATCATGGCCGACCTCAATGCCAAGCACTTGCGCGATGCCGGCCTGCAGCAGGCAGTCCGTGAAGCCTCCGGTGGACTGGCCCACATCGATCGCGTTGAGTCCCTGCGGGTTGATGGTGAGGGCCTCCAGAATATGACGCAGCTTCAGCGCACCGCGGGAAACGTACTGGTCTTCCGGAGCGGGTTGAACTTCTAGCGGTGTGTCCGCTGGCAGTTTCAGCCCCGGTTTGGTCTGTACCTGCCAGCCGCTCAGGCGAGCGCTGACACGCCCTTGCTTGATCAGGCGTTGTGCGCGGCTGCGGCTGTCCACCAGCCCGCGCTCTACAAGAAGAATATCGAGACGCTGCATTTCGTTACCTCATGACAAGCCGGCATTATACAGCGTCGGCGCTATTCAGCGATGAAGCTGGGGCGTATAGCCGTTCGGAACGCCTTTAACGCACACCGCCGAGGCGTCATGCGCGTGCAGGCTTTCGTGATGTTCGACGCTGATCCAGTAATCCTGCCAACTGGCATTTTGTCTCAAGGTGTTACTCAGACGGCGTGCCGCATCTTCACAAAACATCAGGTTTTGCCCGTTAAGTGCCGCAAACGCCTGCTCATCTTCGCGCTTGACGGCGGTTTGAACGGCCGTTTTCAAGCTGGACTCGGCCTGATCAATCAGGTTCAGCACTGGCAGAACAAGCAGGTTCTGATGCTGCAGTTTGACCCGCAGTCGAGCTGTGCTGCGCTGACTGTGCGGGGTGGCCAGGCTGCCATGTGTGTCCAGCCATTCGGCCATCTCGTCGATAGAGCGCGAGGGAGTGTCCTTCCAGGCGTCCAGAAAAGCCTGACTGAGCAGCTTGCGAGACAGGGCGGCAGAGCAGGGGCAGGTGGAGGAGTAAGGAACCTCGACTTCCAGTTCCAGTGAGTAGCCTTCAGGCCCCATCTCGGCCCGCAAAAGCACAGGGTAGGATTTATACCCCTGATGACGGGATATCAGGGCGTCTCGCGCCAGGGGTAAGGCAAATCGTAATTCCAGACAGGCGTGCTGGCTGATGCCCTGATGCGCTTCAATACATGCGTTCAGGCACGCCTGTATGGAGTGGGTCGAGATCGGTTCGGCCAGTGCGTGCTGCAGTGCCTTGTATAGCCGAGACATGTGGATGCCACGGTGGCCGGGTGTGGCGATATCGACGTGGATATTGGCCTTGGCAATGACCGGGGTGACGGACAAATCAGAGTGTAATAGCCGGCATGGCAGGTCGATACCGCTCATGCCGACCTTATTGAGAGGTGGGTAAAGGGCTGGGTTGTTTTCTTGCGCTACGTCGGGCAAATCGGAGAGGGTCATGGCTGGCATCCTGAATGTTACAATATAACGTAATAGTAAATATTTCTGATTTATCTGTCACCTCTGGTGGCTTGGCATCTTTGGCAAATCTGTTGCAAAAGATTACCATTACCGAGTTGTTGGTCTGATTTGAGAGTATTTCCGGTGTCAGAAAAGGATATTTGTACCAGTAGCACAGCTGCAGAGCTGCTTGGGGTGACTCCGAGAACCGTACAGCTGTGGGCGGACTCCGGTATTTTGCCCAGCTGGAAAACGCCAGGCGGGCATCGCCGGTACAGCCTCAAGGAAGTCAGACGCTTTGCACAGGATGTGAGAGCGGAGACGTCCAATACATCGAAGGGGCAGGGTGAGATGCCGGACCCGGTGCGTGTGCAGATTATCGAGGATGAGCACTCGCTGCAGCGGCTCTATGCACGCAGTTTTGAAAGCTGGCAGTTGCCGGTAGAGCTGCGTCAATCAATGGACGGCTATCAGGGCCTGCTTGAACTAGGGCAGTTTGAGCCTGACCTGCTGATACTTGACCTGAACCTGCCCAATATTGACGGCTTCAGCATCATAGAAGCGATGCAGCGACAGGGAGTGCTGAGCCAGCTCCGCTTGCTGGTTGTTACCGCTCTGGATGTGACCTGGGTGCAATCTCGCATCGACGATGTGGTGTCAGGTATTGAAGTTCTGCCCAAGCCGATTCCCTTCGAGCGTATTCGGTCAACAGTCGAGCAGCTGTTGGAAAAAAACCGGTAAAAGGCTTGATATCGTGTGTGGTCTTGCTAATATTCGGAAAAAGCGGAATTAAACGGCAACAGTCTGTTCGCTTTTTCGTTATGGCCTGAAAGGCTGCATCAGTAAGGTGGGGGCCATCTGATGTAGCTGAATAGGGCCACCTCCTCTCTCCCTCCGTTTACACTCTTTTGATCCAGTAACGGCCTTGTCTGGCTTTACCTTATTCTTGCGCGTTTTCGTGTAGGCCTGATGCTGCCTGAGTTCTGGAAATGTTCTGGTGTAACTTTATAAAATTTGCTTTTTGTTAGAAAAATAAACTGCAAAAAATACTAAATTCACAAAAAATTTCCGGTCAAATTGCGCAAGCATAGTGGCATCCGATGATTCTAATAAGATTAAGGTGTTGATATGCGCATTGTTGTACTCGGAAGTGGTGTGGTTGGCGTAACCTCTGCCTGGTATCTCGCTCAGGCAGGTCACAGTGTGGTTGTACTTGATCGGCAGCCTGAGCCGGCGCTGGAGACCAGCTACGGCAACGCAGGTCAGATTTCACCGGGGTATTCTGCGCCCTGGGCTGCTCCGGGTGTGCCCTTGAAAGCCATGAAATGGCTGGTGCAGGACCTCGCACCGCTGCGTATTTCTCCACGACTGGATGCCACCATGCTGACCTGGCTCGGACGGATGCTGTCCAACTGTACCCATGACGCTTATGCGCGCAACAAGGCACGTATGCTCCGTGTGGCCGAGTATAGTCGTGACTGCCTCGTTGAGCTGCGTCAGGAGATTGGCATCGAGTACGACAACCGTGCACAGGGGCTGATTCAGCTGTTCCGCAGTGAGAAGCAGCAGGCTGCATCGGCCAATGACATCAAGATCCTGCAGTCTTGCGGCGTGGATTATCAGCCGCTGGAGCGCGATGAGCTGTTCCAGTACGAACCGGCTCTGCGCCACGTAGCCGACAAGCTCGTCGGTGGTTTGCGCCTGCCGGGCGATGAAACAGGTGACTGCTTCCTGTTTACACAGGCACTGGCGGAGCGTTGCAAGTCACTGGGTGTTGAGTTCCGTTTCAACACCAATATCGAATCTCTGGAACTGGAAAAGGGTCGCGTCATTGGGGCCAACACTGATCAGGGGCTGGTGAAAGGTGATGCCTGTCTTGTAGCGCTTGGCAGTTACAGCCCGGCACTGCTGGCCCCGCTGGGCATCAAGCTGCCGATCTATCCGGTCAAGGGCTTCTCACTGACCATTCCGATCACCGATCCGGATCGAGCGCCCGAGTCCACCGTAATGGATGAAACTTACAAGGTAGCCGTCAGCCGTCTGGGTGACAGAATCCGTGTAGGCGGGACCGCCGAGCTGACAGGGTTTGACCTGTCGACACCGCAGAGCCGACGTGCGAATGTTGAGCATGTCGTAAATGATCTGTTCGGTGGCAGTGGTGACCCGTCGCAGTCCGAGCTCTGGACCGGTTTGAGACCCATGACGCCGGATGGCACCCCGATTCTGGGCGAGACCCGGTACCCGGGCCTGTTCCTCAATACGGGGCATGGCACTCTGGGCTGGACCATGTCACTGGGCTCGGCACGTTATGTCAGTGATCTGATCAGCCAGCGGACACCGGTAATCAGTGCCGAAGGCTTGTCTGTTTCACGCTATACTCGTGCCCAGCAGAATGTCCGCCTGGCGCGGGCCTGAGCCGAGTTGAACAAGGTTTACACTCACAACAGCATACAGGAAGGAAAGATGTCCAATCGCAGCATTATCAATACGCCCCATGCACCGGCCGCTATCGGTACCTATTCTCAGGCGGTGAAGGCAGGTGATACCGTGTACATTTCCGGCCAGATCCCGCTGGACCCGGCCAGCATGGAGATGGTGACCGAATCGTTTGAGGCGCAGGCCGTGCGGGTTTTTGACAACCTGAAGGCGATTGCCGAGGAAGCCGGTGGTTCTCTGAATGACTGTGTAAAGCTGACGATCCTGCTGTCCGATATGGACTTCTTCGCGCAGGTAAATGAAGTGATGTCACGCTACTTCCAGGAGCCGTACCCGGCGCGTGCCGCCTTTGCCGTCAAGGCACTGCCGAAGGGTGCTGACATTGAAGTAGATGCGGTTATGGTACCGCGCGGCTAATCGGCCGAACCCTGGTTCAGCAGTTGTACCAGAAGCCGTTTGACCGTTTCAGGTTCAAACGGCTTATCCGTCAACGCATTCACTCCTGAATGAGCGACTTGGCTCAAGTGTGCCTCGTTCGCTTCCGAGGTCACCATCATCACCGGCAAGTGGGCCAGCAGCTCGGAGTGTCGGATATGCTCGGTGAGCTCGACGCCATTCACTTCCGGCATGTTGTAGTCGGTTACCACCAGATCAACGGTTTCCCGCTTCAGCAGTTCAATGGCTTCGCTGCCATCCTCTGCTTCAATGAAGTGCTCAATTCCCAGATTGCTCAGCACGCGGCGAATCAGCTTACGCGCCATGCGGCTGTCATCGACCACCAGTACCCGCAACCGTTCGACGTCATAGAAGTCCAGATCAATCTCGTCGTGATCCAGAATGTCCAGTGTGGCATTCAGGGCCGATCCCAGGTGCTGGCGCGTGAAGGGCTTGGGCAGAATGGCCACGACACCGGATTGCTTGAATACTTCCAGCTGCTCCTTGCGTGTTTCGCTGGAGACCAGCATGAAGGGAATATCGGCCAGGTCGGGCAGGCGGCGTATGGCGCCAAGCAGGGATGCGGCTGAACCATCGTCAAAATGCAGGGCGCTGATCACAAGGTCCGGCTGGCGTCGCAGCATCGCCTGCAGGGCTTCATGGACGTTGGAGGCCGTCTCGATCGCCATGACTTTTTCATCCTGCAGCTGCTGGATCATGATCTTGCGCTGCATGGCGGAGGGCTCGACCAGAAGGATATCGAGCTCACTGATACAAAGGGTGCTCATTTGCTGCATCCTGACCCGTTTTCTGACCAGAATAACAGCAGTCTGCAGATGATGACAGTACAGGACCTGATCAAGGTCAGGCCCTGTGGGGGTTACCACATCAAATCGTCGGGAATGACGTAATCCGCGTAGGGATCATCCTCGTCCGGTGTATCATCCTTCGGCAGAGGCAGGATAACGCCTTCGAGACGCTGTTCGATGCGGGCGGCGATATCGGCGGGCACCACCTTGTGCTGGCCATCGAGGCTGGCGATGCGAAGCTGGCCGCGAGCCAACTGGTCCAGTTGACGTTGATCGACATACAGGTGGTGGATGGTCGTGCCTTCCACGAAGTTATAGCGCAGCTCGCTGTCGTCCGGCAGTTTCACCTGGTGTGCTTCGACTAACTGTTGAACTTCTGCCCGGCGCGCCTTGTCGGATTGCTCCTGCTGGCGCTTCAGGTTCAACTCGCGGTCTTTTTCGGCTTTCGCCTTGCGGGCCGCTTCAAGCGCCTCGCGCTGGCGCTGCTGGTCATCTTCGGCCTTGCCGGCTTTTTGCTGCTTGGCCTTTTTGCGTTTTTGCTGCTTGGCCTGTTTGGCCTGCTGTTTGGAGGCCAGGCCAGCATTCAGTAACTGGTCCTGCAGTGAGCCTGCCATGATCGTCGACCTCGTTGCTTGACGGTTGAGTGCAGGGCGCGGACTATAGCATATCGTCGTGTATCTGGCAGCGGTCCGGGACGGGCCGAGGCTGTTTTGAACAGGGAGAAAGAGATGTCATTGATGCTGTGGCTTTCGCTGTTGCTGATCTGTGTATTGGGCGCCATGTCACCGGGTCCCAGTCTGGCGGTTGTGTTGCGCCAAACCGTGAGTAACGGGCGTGGCCATGGCATAGCGGCAGGCTGTGCCCATGCGCTGGGTGTGGGCCTTTGGGCGGCCATGACCGTATGGGGGCTGGCGCTGCTGGTAAGCCGGCACGAGCTGCTGTATCAGTTGATCACCTGGGCCGGTGCAGCCTATCTGGTTTGGCTGGGGATTGGAGCCTTGAGACATGCGGCGACACCCGAGCTGCAGGCCCGGCGCGGCGGGGTGGAAAGCCTTTGGTCAGCTGCCCGCTCCGGGGCACTGATTTCACTGCTGAACCCCAAATTGGCGGTATTCTTCACGGCGCTCTTTTCCCAGTTTGTCAGCGCAGGCCAGGCCTGGGAGGACCAGTTGCTGATGGTGATGACAGCCACGCTTGTTGACGGGATCTGGTATTCGCTGGTCGCATTGCTGTTTTCTCAGCCGGCTCTGCTGGCCTGGTTGCGGCGTCATCTGAAACGGGTAGAACAGCTGACCGGCATGGTGTTGATCGGGCTGGCGGTTCGTGTCGCAATCCCCTGATTCTGTTTGCATTTGCCCGATAGGGTGCTTATACTGCGCCCCTGTCTTGTGAGAGGCAGGGCATCTTGCCCGTTATGGTAGCCCTGTTGGTCCTCCCGCAACGATAAACCGTGAACCTGGTCAGGCCCGGAAGGGAGCAGCCACAGCGGTGGATTCGTGTGCCGGGATGTGGCTGGCGGGGCTGCCTCCATTCTATATCCGGCGTCATCTGAACGTTCGGCTTCATTTCTAACTCTTCTCGCTTTCAAACCTCGGCTAAAGTTGCCAAGCTCAGTGTAATTTTCACAACAGGACTGCATGCTCAAATGATGGACAACCTGAACGTGCTGGCGGGTCAGTTTTTTGGCTTGATGGCCCTGGTGCTCTGTGTATTGGCGTTTTCCAGTAAAAAGGATGATCGCCTGCTGATACTGCTGATCTCAGCCAATGTGGCTTTTGCACTGCAGTTTCTGGTGTTTCAGAGCTGGACGGCCGCCGCACTGACGGTGCTGGTGATTGTGCGCATTGTACTGGCCCGCCGTTACCCCGGCAGTGTTCCGGTTATGCTGGGCGTGCTCGGAGCCAGTGGTGTTGCGTCTGTCCTGACCTGGCAGGGCTGGCCGGACCTGCCTGCCATGATCGCCATGGTGTTGGGTACGCTGGGCATGTTTCTGCTGCGCGGTATTCCGTTGCGGGTCAGTCTGGGGCTCGCCGCAACCTTCTGGGGGCTCAGCCATTTGCTGGTTGGTTCCGTGGGCGGACTTATGGCGGAAGCGTTGGTGGTCATCACCAATGCCATTACGATTTACCGACTATACCGTTTGAAACAGCAGGGGATTGACCTGAATGATCTTCAGCCCGTGCGCAAATAGATCAGCCGGACGGTTTAACGACCGCTTGTCCTGGCGCCGGTTGCCAATTGGGTAACCAGTTCGCCCGCCAGACGCTTCATTACACTGTTTCGGCGCACGTTGAAGGGCAGTGGGCGGCACAGTTCCATAGCGGTCAGGCCAGTACGAGCGGTGAACAGGCCGGCTCCAAGGCCCTGGCTTGCGCGTGATGAAAGGCCTGATGTCAGGCCCGTACCGAGAAATGTCGAACCGGCATCCAGTGCCAGGTCGCTGATGCCGGCAAAGGCGATACTGTGAAAAACCTGCTTGAGCAGCCTGATTTGGGCGCTGGCTCCCGGCGCTACGCCGTAGATTGACATGATCTCTCGCAGCATGCGCAGGTTGCGCCAGCCCGCCAGCAGCATGTCAAAGCTGGCCCAGGGGCTGAGTGCAACCAGAGTGCCGGCTGCAAGGCTGTGTTTGCGTATGCAGGCGCGGGCCAGCTTGTCCTGCTTCGTCAGTGCGTGCGATGACAGAAAACGGATCACCTCGGCATCGTTGTAGCTCGAGTCCACCTGATGAATCTGCTGGATGATGCTGTCCTGCTGCGGGTGGTCGCGATAATGGGCTTCCAGCCGGTTAAGGAAGTGGGCCGCTCCGCCGTGCGAGTTCCGCGTACTCAGGCGCTGGGCTTCGGTGCGCAGATCCCGGGTGTGACGAAGCTGTCTGAGTCCCTTGAGACTGCGGCGAAGTTGCCAGAGGCCACAGCCGGTGCAGACAATAATCAGGGATGCTACGGCTGTTCCGAGCAGAGTGTGCAGGCCGAAGCTCCAGTCCAGCAGTCGATAGAGCTCGGCGCCGACCGCGAGGGAGAGCAGTGCGATCAGGCTTGCGGTCAAGGCCCGTGCCGGCCAGGTTGATTTTTGTTTTTTGGGCTCGGGGATACCTGTTTCAGGCGTTTCATCGACCGCTTCCGCTTCATCGGGCGGGATGTCCGTCGCCGGTATAAAGCCCTGTCGGGTGTCTGTGTTCTCGATTGAGGCCGGGTCCAGAAAGGTGGGGCGATGCCAGTCGTGCTTGCTTGAACTCATCGAAACAGGTCTCCCGTCAGATACTCCAGTGCCTGATCCAGGCGGATGTGATGCTCCGGCTTCAGTCCACTGCGGGGCAGAGCACGTGGGGCGAAGTCGATAAATCTGAACCTGTCCTGGTGCCAGTCCTCCGCGCGCGGCAGTTCAGTGGGAATTTCGCCGGGAAAAAGTGCGACAGGCTCGCCGGTCTCCTTGCGGTACCCTTTCAGGCAGGATAGCAGCTGGCCATCCTTGCGTGCCTGCGCAGCCTGTGTGGAGCGCACGGATGCCAATGCCATGCAACGTGTCTGAACCGATTCGAAACGCATCTCCTTGCGAGCATCATGCACCATGAGTTCCAGAAAGCGGTCCAGGTTGGCGTGCTGATTCGCGGTGACGTGGTCCGCCTTGGTTGCGGCAAACAGCACACGGTCGATGCGGGGCGAAAAGAGACGCCTGAACAGGCTGTTTTTGCCGTAGTGGAAGCTGCTCAAAATGGTGTTCAGTGCCAGCTGCATATCATCAAAACAGGCTTCGCCCTGATTAAGCGTTTTGAGGCAGTCCGTCAGAATGATCTGACGGTCAAAGCGAGAAAAATGCTCTGTATAGAAGGGTCTGACCCAGCGTTCACAATAAGATCGGTAACGTCGTGTCATCTCTGCCAGTGCCGAGCCCTCAGGTGTGCCGGTTTCATTCGAGACCTCGGCAGTCAGCGGAAACAGCAGCAGGTCCTGCTCGGGACTGGAAGCTTCGGACAGTAATAGGTGGCCGGGCTGGAGCATGCTCAAGGCATGGGGAGGCTCCCTGAATGACTGGAGCAGGTCGCGAAACTCCAGCCCCAGTTGATTCAGTTGCGCCAGGTTGGCGGGTGCGTGCCAGTCAATTGCACGGTTGGCCTTGAGCCATTGGGCGGCGGCTTCCACACGCGGAGAGGCCTGCAGTAAATTGGTCTGTTGCTGGCTCCACGACAGGAAATCCTGCTGCAGCATGGGCAGGTCAAGCAGCCACTCGCCGGGGTAATCAATAATGTTCAGGTAAACCGTACCCCACTCTCCCAGCAGGCGCTTGATGCTGGTGCTGCGGCGGTAGCGAATGGCCAGTCGGATTTGGGACAGATCACGTGTTGAGCGTGGCCAGTGCGGTTCCGAGGCGGAAAGGGCCGCCAGGTTGCCTTTGAAAGGGAAGGGGCGGGTGCCTGGAGCGTCAATCGGTCGGCATCCCAATAGACGTTTTTCTGCTGCGGCTTCCAGTAGCGGCAGAGAATTATCCTGATCCAGCTGCAAAAGGTGGTGGACTAGTGCGGTAATAAAAACGGTTTTGCCGCTACCGCTCAGTCCCGTCACAGCCAGGTTAAGGTGCTGCTCAAATGTGCGCTCGGCAACACGTTGCAGTCTGTCCTTGTGGGCATCACTGATCAGTGACGTGAGGTGTCCGGTCAGGCCCATCGTCCCTCCAGCCGCTTGAATGAATATTCACGGTGCCAGAGTAACGCTTAAACAGGGCTTAAAGAAGAGTGCAGCGGCCATCAGGCCGCTGCAGGGGGCGGGTTAGTGCTTGGCGAAGTAGTCGCGTGTCAGCTTGAATACCACCGGGCTCAGGAGAGCCAGGGCCACCAGGTTGGGGATGGCCATCATGGCGTTCAGGGTGTCCGCAACCAGCCATACAAAGTCCAGGCTCAGGGTCGCACCCAGCGGAATAGCGATGATCCAGGCGATGCGATAAGGCGTGATGGCCTTGACGCCGAACAGGAACTCGATGCAACGCTCGCCATAGAAGGACCAGCCAATAATGGTGGTGAATGCGAAGACAGCCAGTGAAATGGCGACCAGGTAGTTACCGAACGACGGCAATGCAGTGGCAAACGCCTGACTGGTCAGGGCTGCGCCGGATTCGCCACCGGTCCAGGCACCGGAGCTGACAATAACCAGACCGGTGATGGTGCAGATGACCAGAGTATCCAGGAACGTACCCAGCATGGCGACCAGACCCTGACGTACCGGGTCATGTGTCTGCGCGGCCGCGTGGGCGATAGGTGCAGAACCCAGGCCTGCTTCGTTGGAGAAGACACCACGTGCCACACCGAAGCGCAGAGCGGCCCAAACGGCAGCACCGGCGAAACCACCCTGAGCGGCGATCGGTGAGAACGCGTGGGTGAAGATCAGATCCAGAGCCTGCGGCAGCAGGTGAGAGTTGATGGCCAGAACGACCAGGCCTGCAACCAGATAAGAGATGGCCATGAAGGGAACCAGAGTACCCGCAACATGACCGATACGCTTGATGCCGCCGATCAGGACCGCGCCGACCAGTACAGCCATCACGACACCGCTGACCCAGGTCGGGATGCTGAAGTTGGCATGCAGTACATCAGCAACGGAGTTGGACTGTACCGTGTTGCCGATACCGAAGCCGGCGCAGGCGCCGAAGATGGCAAAGAGAACACCCAGCCAGGCCCACTTCTTGCCCAGACCGTTCTTGATGTAGTACATCGGGCCGCCTACGTGCTCGCCCTTTTCGTCAGTTTCACGGAAGCGAACCGCCAGAACGGCCTCCGAGTACTTGGTTGCCATACCGATCAGTGCGGTAATCCACATCCAGAACAGGGCGCCGGGGCCACCCAGGAAGATAGCGGTTGCAACGCCGGCGATGTTACCGGTACCGACGGTTGCAGACATGGCGGTCATCAGCGCCTGGAAGGGCGGAATCTCACCTTCTTTTTCGTCATCTTTTGCGGTGGTGCGACCGCTCCAGAGCAGTTTGAAGCCTGTGCCTATCTTGAGGATGGGCATCAATTTGAGGCCGATGGACAGGAAAAGGCCGACGCCGAGAATCAGCACCAGCATGAGAGGGCCCCAAACGACCCCGTTGATTGCGGAAATTATGGATTCAATCGCTTCCATTTTGTCTGTGCCTCCGTCAGCGAAAAGGAGTATTCACACACTCCTCAGACATGTAGATCTGTTAATTGAGCAGGCCCAAGGCAGGGCCGACGGTACGAGCGCCCGTAAAGCAGTTAATATGCCAGAATTGAAAATAACTGGCTATTTCAGCTTTTATCAGCTCAATTCGATATTTTTTTTGCTATCAAAGCCTGTTTTGGGCTTTTTTTCTGTTGCGCAGATGCGGCCGTTTCAGGTCTGAAGAGCGCGTGCGCAATGATGGGGCAGGGATCCAGGGTCAAGGCCTGAATATGCACCGGTGTGGTGCAGTATGGGGGATAAGCATGGGCTGCTTAATGTAGGAGTCCGCATAGCTAGTATCTTCTTTTTTATTATGGTGATGTAGATGCGTGACTAATACTAGCGATGTGGCTCAAACCGTCAAAGGTAAAGTTATGGAAAATGCCGCTAAAACAGAAAATTTAACTAGTGGCATCAACCGGCAGCATATGCCGCTCCTTAACCTCTTCCATCACGATGTAGGATTTGGAGTTTTTCACGCCGGGCAGGGTGAGCAACATGTCGCCCAGCAGTTCTCGATATTGCGACATGTCGTGCAGGCGAGCCTTGAGCAGATAGTCGGCATCACCGGATACCAGGTGGCATTCGAGAATGTAGGGCAGGGTGCTGACAGCTCGGTTGAAGCGCTCGAACGCATCGGGGGACTGGTAGGACAGGGCGATTTCGACAAATACCAGCAGGTTGTAGTTCAGCATTTCCGGGTCCACGGTGGCGCGGTATCCGGTGATGACCCCGTCTCGTTCCAGGCGTTTGACACGCTCCATGCAGGGGGTCGTCGACAGTCCCACGCGCTCGGCAAGGTCGGTATACGAGATACGGCCTTCCTGCTGCAGGATGGTCAGAATATTACGATCGATACGGTCTAGCTTACGTTGGCGGGCTGTCCTGGTCACGGTCATGGCTCATTCTTACTGGTGTATCAAACTCCAGTTTTAATCCTTTTGCGACAGAAAGCAAAGTCGAGAGCATTGAACGGTGGCTGACAGGGGCGTGGCCAGCCAAAGCATGTTACTATCTGCGCCCGGAAACCTTCGGCAAACAGTTGGACGAGGCAGCATGAGTTATCAGGTTCTGGCACGCAAATGGCGGCCAAAACGCTTCTCAGAAATGGTGGGTCAGGAGCATGTGCTCAAGGCGCTGGTGAATGCGCTGGACGACGACCGCCTCCACCATGCCTATTTGTTTACAGGCACCCGCGGGGTAGGCAAAACCTCCATCGCCCGCCTGTTTGCCAAGTCGCTTAACTGCGAGCAGGGCGTGTCATCCGAGCCCTGTGGGCAGTGCAGTGCCTGTGTGGAAATCGCAGAAGGCCGCTTTGTCGATCTGATTGAAGTGGACGCCGCCTCGCGTACCAAGGTGGAAGACACTCGCGAGCTGCTCGAAAACGTCCAATACGCGCCTACACATGGCCGCTTCAAGGTGTACCTGATCGATGAGGTGCACATGCTCTCAACCAGCTCTTTCAACGCCCTGTTGAAAACACTTGAAGAACCGCCACCGCATGTGAAGTTTCTGCTGGCAACCACTGATCCGCAGAAATTGCCGATGACCGTTTTATCGCGCTGCCTGCAGTTCAACCTGAAAAACCTGACGGCAGAACGTATCCAGCAGCACCTGGCGTTTGTGTTGGGTGAAGAGCAGATCGAGCGTGAAGAGGCTGCTTTGTGGCTGTTGGCGCGCTCGGCTGATGGCTCCATGCGTGATGCTCTGAGCCTGACCGATCAGGCGATCGCCTTCGGGGCAGGCGCGGTACGGGAAACCGAAGTGCGTGCCATGCTGGGCACCATTGATCAGCACCTGGTCTACAGCATTATTCAGAGCCTGGCCGCTCAGGACCCGGCAGCGGTATTGGCTGCGGTTCAGTCGTTGTCCGAGTTTTCGCCGGATTATCACAGCGTTTTGGGCGAGATGTTGAGCCTGCTGCACCGTGTGGCCTTGGCACAGGTGTACCCGGCGGCAGTCGATAATAGCCTGGGCGATCGTGATCAGGTAATGGCGCTGGCTCAGCAGATGCGGCCGGAAGAGGTCCAGCTGTATTATCAGGTCGCCTTGATGGGGCGCAAGGATCTGCCCATGGTGCCTGAGCCGCGTGAAGGACTCGAAATGACGCTGCTGCGGATGCTGGCTTTCCGACCGGCAGGTGTGGCGCCACAGCCGCAAAACGCTGCACAGGCCACATCCCGGTCAACAGCCCCGGCTCAGTCCGGCTCTGCAACTGAGTCACCGGCTCCCGCGCCTGCGCCGACTCCAGCGCCAGCGCCCGCCCGCCCGGCTCCTGCACCGGCGCCAACGAACGCGGCAGAGCCGTCTGCTGTTCCCCCGTCAGCCACGCCTGCGCCTCCACCTCCACCGCCCAGTGTGGATGAGCCGCCACCCTGGGATGATGTTCCCCCTGATCTTGATGAGGGGGCTGCAAAAAAGCCTGACCCGGCTGGCGTTTCTGATGTGCAGCCGGTATCAAACAGGGCTGCATCGAGTGCTGACGCGCCCCCTCGGCCCGGTACGGCACCGGCTCCGGGAAATGCACCGTCTGTAGCGGCCGGTATGCGGGCCTTCGAGGGTGACCTGAAAGGGGACCGCTGGGCAGCCATGCTGCCTGAACTTGGCTTGAGCGGCATGGTCGAAAGTATCGCGCGTAATCTTTCGCTGGAGGAGGATCAGGGGGAGCGCCTGTGCTTCTTCTACACCCGTGAGCAGGAAGCCATGCTCAGCAACGAGCGGCGAGAGCGCATCAGCAGTGCCATCTGTGAGCACCTTGGTCAGCGTATTGATATTGAGTTCCGTCAGGGGGAACAAAGCCGTGAAACGCCGGCCCAGCTGGGAGAGCGACGCCGTGCCGCACGGCTTGCCGAGGCGGTGAAATCGATAGAACAGGATGAGAAGGTTGCCGAGCTGGCACAGCATTTCGGTGCCAAAATTGATTATGATTCGGTGCGTCCCATCGATTGATTTAATTGTCTGGAGGTATACACCATGATGAAGGGTGGAATGGGGAACCTGATGAAACAGGCCCAGAAGATGCAGGAAGATATGCAGAAAGCGCAGGAAGAGATTCAGCGCGCCGAGGTCAACGGTGAATCAGGTGCCGGGCTGGTGAAAATCACCATGAACGGTCGTCACGATGTAAAAGGCGTTGAAATCGATGCCAGCCTGATGGAAGAAGACAAGGAAATTCTGGAAGACCTGATTGCAGCTGCCATCAACGATGCCGTGCGCAAGGTCGAGCAGAACACCCAGGAAAAAATGTCCAAGATCACCAGCGGCATGGGCATGCCGCCGGGCTTTAAAATGCCGTTCTGATTATGAGCCTGAGCCCGTTATTGCAAGAGCTGATCAGCAGCCTGAGAGCGCTTCCCGGTGTGGGGCCCAAGTCGGCGCAGCGCATGGCGCTGCACCTGCTTGAGCGCGACCGTGCAGGTGCACTCGCACTGGCAGCGTCGCTTGAGTCTGCCGTCGAGCGTATTGGCGAGTGCGAGCGGTGCCGTAACCTGTCCGAACAGGCACTTTGCTCCATCTGTGATGATGGTACCCGTGATCGCCACGTTGTCTGTGTGCTTGAGTCGCCAGTTGACCTGATGGCGGTCGAGCAGACCGGTGGCTTCAATGGTGTGTATTTTGTACTCAAGGGGCACCTGTCGCCCATTGATGGTATCGGGCCGGATGAGTTGGGGCTCGACAGGCTTTTTGCCCTGGTCGAGGCCGGTGACGTTACGGAACTGATTCTGGCGACCAACCCGACCGTGGAAGG
This sequence comes from Marinobacterium alkalitolerans, assembly GCF_017776525.1. Classification (GTDB taxonomy): domain Bacteria; phylum Pseudomonadota; class Gammaproteobacteria; order Pseudomonadales; family Balneatricaceae; genus Marinobacterium; species Marinobacterium alkalitolerans. Next base: position 26,567 of record NZ_JACVEW010000020.1, on the reverse strand, counting down.
TGAAGCCACGGCACACTATATTGCCGAGCAGCTTGAGGACAGCGATGTGAATATCACGCGAATCGCACACGGTGTGCCGGTTGGAGGCGAACTTGAGTTCGTCGACGGCGGCACTCTTGCGCATGCTTTTGCGGGCCGTCGCTCGTTGCGCCGGGGGGCTGATGACTGATCTGTTGCAGCGTTATGACTGGCATCGACTGGAGGCTGCAGCGTCCAGCCCGGTGCACATTCGGGACAATGAAAGCCTCCGTGAGCATGCCGAGCGCTGGTTGGCGCAGCCTGTGCTGGCGCTGGACACCGAGTTCATGCGTACCGAAACCTTCTATCCCATTCCGGGCCTGATACAGGTGGCCGATGATCAGGCCTGTTATCTGATTGACCCGCTGGAAGTCTCCGATATGTCCCCTCTGGGCAAGGTTCTGGCGGCACCGGACGTGCTGAAAGTGGTGCACGCGGGCAGTGAAGACCTGGAACTCTTCCGTCACAGCTATGGTGTGCTCCCTGAGCCCCTGTATGACACTCAGGTGGGGGCTGCCTTTGCCGGCTGGGGGTTCAGCATGGGCCTGCGGCGTCTGGTGTCTCATGCGCTGGATGTGGAGCTGGACAAGGAAGAAACCACATCAGACTGGCTGCAGCGCCCCCTGACGCCGGAGCAGGAGCGCTATGCCGCGCTGGATGTGGCCTACCTGCCCACGCTGGCACTGATGCAGCGTCAGGAGCTTGCGGAAAAGGGGCGCCTGGCCTGGGCCGAGGAAGAGTGTGCAGAGGTAGGACGACACATGGTCGAGCTGGATCAGGCAGATCCCGAAACCTACTTCCAGCGTTTCAGTCAGGCGTGGCATTTCGATGATACCCGGCGGGCAGCCTTGCGTGATCTGGCGGCCTGGCGCGAGCGCACCTGCCGCGCCCGGGATATTTCGCGTAACCGCCTGTTACGTAATCAGGTGCTGCTGGATATTGCCGAGCGCTTGCCGCAAAACATTCAGCACCTGGACAAGATTGTCCAGCGTGGCCGCATCGTCCGTGAGTATGGTCAGGATATTCTGGCGCTGGTCAGGCAGGCCCCGCAATCGGCGCAGGCACAGCCGCCGGCATCCATTGAGCGGCCGTTGCATTACGTCTGGAGCAAGCGCTTGAAGCAGATGCGGGCCACCGGCCGCAAGGCCGCCGAACAGCATGGACTCCTGCCGGAAGTATTGCTGCGCAAGCGAGATCTGGACGCGTTGATTCGCTCCCGTGACGAGCAGGGGCAGTACCACTTGCCGCCGAGTCTCTCGGGTTGGCGAAAGTCGCTGGTCGGGGATGCCTTGCTGCAGCAGATTCAACAGTTTGAGAAGAGTTGAACCATGAAGATAGTCAGTGTTTTCAGAAGTCCGCGGAAGGATGAAATGTACCTCTACGTGGACAAGCGCGAACAGCTCGAGCGTGTTCCCGAACCCTTGCTCGAAATGTTCGGTGCCCCCGAGCATGTGATGGATATGCCGCTAACGGCCGAGCGCAAGCTGGCCCGTGTGGAGAGTACGACCAGGTTGTTGGACGATCTCGACAGCAAGGGGTACTACCTGCAGATGCCGCCACCCAAGGATGATTACATGCTGGACCTGTTCAAGGATCGCCCTGAAACCGGGGTGCGATAAGCATGGCTCAGGAAGTATTCTGGCGGCGCAAGACCCTGCGTGAGATGAACCGTGAAGAGTGGGAATCCCTGTGCGACGGTTGCGCGCTCTGCTGCCTGCACAAGGTAGAAGACGAAGACACCCAGGAGGTGTTCTACACCACGGTTGTCTGCCACCTGCTGGACATGAACAGTTGCCAGTGCACCGAGTATGAGCGCCGCTGCCAGCTCGTGCCCAGTTGTATCCGGCTGGAGCCGGAAGACGTGGAAACCTTCGATTGGTTGCCGATCACCTGCAGCTATCGGCTCATTCATGAAGGTAAGGACCTGCCGGAATGGCATCCGCTGCTGACCGGTGAGCGCAGCTCGGTTCAGCAGGCCAATGCTTCAGTGCTGAGCGTTTATGAAGTACGTGATAACGAAATCAGTGAAGATCAGCTGATAGACTTCATTCTCGATGAAGACTAGGCACCTCTCTAACCTGGGGCGCCATCAGGTTTTTTCACTGTAAACCAGCGTCTCCAGCTGCCCCATCTGCTGTTGCACATAATCGAGAAACGCCCGCATGACCGGTGTCGGGTGTTTAGCGGCCGGGTGTACCGTGCACCAGGAGCGCAGCAGCGGAAACCCTTCCAGTTCAAGGCAAGCCAGCTCGCCCAGTTGCAGTTCGGTCTGAATGCTCAGCTTGGGCAGCACGGCCACCCCGAGCCCCGCCAGTACACCGTGTTTGATGGCAGCGTTCGAGCCCATCTGCATATAGGGCGAGAGGGTGAGCCGCTTCTGATGACACCACTGTTCCAGTGCCTTGCGGGTACCGGAGCCCGGCTCGCGAATCAGCAGGTTGGCATCCAGAAAGGTTTGCGGATCGACCGTATCAAGCTGCAGCAGCGGGTTGTCGGTCCTCACCACGGGGACCATCACATTGTTCAGGAAAGGGGTGCTGCGCAGGGCCCCTGACTCCGGTGGCATGCCCATGATGATCAGGTCGTCCCGGTTTTCGGTCAGCCGCTGTGTCGCTCTGGCACGGTTTACAATCTCAAGGCGAACATCAATCTGGGGGTACTGCTCCAGAAATCCTTTCAACAGGTAGGGCACGACGTACTGGGCGGTACTGACTGCGGCCAGTCGCAGCTCACCCCTCACCTGCCCCTGCATCTCGGCCAGTTCCATCTGGAGTCGCTCCAGGTCGGCAAACATGTTGCGCGTTACCTGCTCCAGACGCTCCCCGGCGGCCGTGATATAGAGCTGTTTGCCGACGTACTCGAACACCGGCTGACCCAGAGCCTGTTCAAGCTGTCGAATCTGCGAGCTGACAGCGGGTTGAGTCAGGCCCAGCTGTTCAGCGGCGCGGCTATAGCTTAAGTGCTGATAGACACTGTGAAACACCTGTAACTGCCGAAAAGACAGGCGTGGCAGCAGCCGAGCGAGCGAGTAAGGCATAGGATTTCACCACCCAAAAAATGCTAATAAACTTCAAATATAAGCAATAGCTTATGCTTGATAGAAAAAATATCAATTTTTTCTTCTTCCTGCCGTGCATTAGATTTTTGTAACGACCTATTCAGCAGGGAGATGGTCCATGCTTACAAAAATCCTGATCGCGAATCGGGGCGAAATCGCGGTGCGTATTGTACGCGCCTGCGCCGAAATGAACATTCGCTCGGTGGCGATCTATACCGAACCGGACCGGCATGCACTGCATGTCAAGCGTGCCGATGAAGCCCACAGTGTCGGTGAAGACCCGCTGGCGGGCTATCTTGACCCGAGGCGGCTGGTCAATCTCGCCGTTGAGACCGGCTGTGACGCCATACATCCCGGGTACGGTTTCCTGTCCGAAAACAGCGAGCTGGCTCGCATCTGTGACGAGCGTGGCATTACGTTTATTGGCCCCAGCGCTTATGTGATCGCGAAAATGGGTGACAAGACCCAGGCGCGTGACAGCATGATCAAGGCAGGCGTGCCGGTCACTCCGGGCTCTGACGGCAACCTGGCCGACCTGGATGAAGCCTTGAGTGTCGCCAGTGAAATCGGCTACCCCGTGATGCTGAAAGCGACTTCTGGCGGCGGTGGCCGGGGTATTCGCCGCTGTGACAGCGCGGAGGAGTTGCGATCTCAGTATCCACGCGTTATCTCCGAAGCGACCAAGGCCTTTGGTTCGGCGGAGGTATTCCTCGAAAAATGCATCGTTGACCCCAGGCATATTGAGGTACAGGTGCTGGCAGATCGCGAAGGGAATGCAATCCATCTCTATGAGCGCGATTGCTCCATCCAGCGACGCAACCAGAAGTTGATCGAAATCGCGCCCAGCCCTCAGCTGACGCCGGAACAGCGCCAATACGTGGGTGAGCTGGCCGTACGTGCAGCCAAAGCCGTCGGATATGAAAATGCCGGGACCGTCGAGTTTCTGGTCACCGGTAATGAAGTCTACTTCATGGAGATGAACACTCGCGTTCAGGTGGAACACACCATTACGGAACAGATCACGGGTGTGGACATCGTGCGTGAGCAGATCCGCATTGCAGCCGGCCTGCCGCTGACCTATCGGCAGGAGGACATCAGCTATCGAGGCTATGCGCTCCAGTTCCGAATCAACGCAGAAGACCCCAAGAACAACTTCCTGCCGAGCTTTGGTCGTATCACTCGATACTATGCGCCGGGCGGTCCTGGCGTACGAACGGATACCGCCATCTACACCGGATATACCATTCCGCCGTTCTATGACTCCATGTGTCTGAAGCTCGTTGTGTGGGCCTTGAACTGGGAGGATGCGCTGGACCGGGGAGCGCGTGCACTGGCGGACATGCGCGTACAGGGCGTGAAAACAACGGCGTCCTACTATCAGGCCATTCTGCAAAACCCCGACTTCCGCAGTGGTGAATTCAATACCGGTTTCGTGCCGAGCCATCCTGAACTGCTGAACTATTCGGATAAACGAGACCCCAGTGAGGTTGCATTGGCGATTGCGGCTGCGATAGCCGCCTATGCCGGGCTTTGATTGGTGGGCAAGAGGAGAATTGAAATGAGCAAAATCAACATTACCGATGTCGTTCTGAGGGACGCTCACCAGTCACTGATTGCAACGCGCATGCGTACCGAAGATATGCTGCCGATCTGTGACAAGCTGGACCGTGTAGGCTTCTGGTCGCTTGAGTGCTGGGGCGGTGCAACCTTTGATGCCTGTGTGCGCTTTCTGAAAGAGGACCCCTGGGAGCGACTGCGGGCACTGCGCAAGGCGCTGCCGAATACACGACTTCAGATGCTGCTGCGCGGACAGAACCTGCTTGGCTATCGCCATTACGCGGATGATGTGGTTGAGGCCTTTGTCGCCAAGGCGGCCGAAAACGGTATCGATGTATTCCGTGTCTTTGATGCCTTGAATGACCTGCGTAACCTGGAAACTGCCATCCGGGCGGTCAAGAAAGCGGGCAAGCATGCGCAGGGCACTATCTGTTACACCACCAGTCCTGTCCACACGATCGAGACCTTTGTTGAGCAGGCGCGGGCGCTGCACCAGATGGGCGCGGACTCCATCGCCATCAAGGACATGGCCGGGTTGCTGACGCCCTATGCGACCTATGATCTGGTGAAAGCGATCAAGGAAGCGGTGGTATTGCCGGTCTTTATACATACCCATGCCACAGCAGGGCTGGCTGCTCAGTGTCAGCTCAAGGCAATTGAAGCGGGAGCGGAGCATATCGATACCGCCATTTCCGCTTTTGCCTGGGGCACCAGTCACCCGGCAACCGAGTCTCAGGTGGCTGCCTTGAAGGGGACCGAATGGGATACCGAGCTGGATCTGGAACTCCTGAACGAGATCTCGGACTACTTCCGCGAGGTTCGCAAAAAGTACCACCAGTTTGAATCCGAGTTCACCCGTGAAGACGTGAGTGTTCAGATCAACCAGGTACCGGGCGGCATGATGTCCAACCTGGCCAATCAGTTGAAAGAGCAGAATGCGCTGGGTCGTATTCGAGAAGTATTTGACGAGATTCCGCGGGTGCGCAAGGACCTGGGGTATCCACCGCTGGTTACGCCAACCTCCCAGATTGTAGGGACTCAGGCAGTATTGAATGTGCTGACCGGTGAGCGTTACAAGTCCATCACCAATGAGGTTAAACGTTACCTGCAGGGCGGCTATGGCCACCCGCCTGCAGACGTGAACGCAGCTCTCAGAACGCAGGCCATCGGCCGTGAGCAAGCCATTGAAGGGCGCCCGGCTGACCAGTTGGCACCTGAAATGGAGCGTCTGCGCGCTGACATCGGGGAGCTGGCATCCAGTGACGAGGATGTCCTCACCTTTGCCATGTTCCAGGATGTAGGGCGTCAATTCCTTGAACAGCGTGCAGCCGGCACGCTTGTGCCCGAACCCCTGCTGCCGGTGGCTGAAGCGGGTCGACCGGTGGATGAGGGTGTTGCGACCGAGTTCAACATTGACGTGCATGGTGAAACCTATCAAGTGGCTATCACCGGAGTAGGTGGCCAGGCAAGCGGCAAGCGCCACCTGTATTTGACTCTGGATGGCATGCCGGAAGAAGTCCTGTTCGAGCCCCTGAATGCCTATGTGGACCAGGGTGGCTCCGGAGGGCGTCGTCAGGCCAGCGCGCCCGGTCATGTAACGACCAGCATGCCGGGCAATATCGTGGATGTGCTGGTGACTGAGGGTGATGAGGTGGAAGCAGGGCAGTCCATCCTGATCACCGAGGCCATGAAAATGGAGACTGAAGTACAGGCGCCGGTGGGAGGTCGTGTACTGGGCGTATTCGTTGAGAAAGGGGATCGGGTGACGCCGGGTGAGGTGTTGGTCGAAATTGAGAGCTGAGTAAATTGCTATAAGCAAAAGCTTATTCCTGCTAAAAGCAATATCAATTTTCGATTTCAGAATAACTGGTTTAACTTTAACACGTTAATCAATTCAAACCGTTGGCCCAAACAGGGGCTGAAGAACAGAGGTAGTGCTTGACGCCGGGAGGTGCCTAGAGACAGCTGCTTACACTTTGACAGTAAAAAAGACGGATGAGGTCGCCTGTGCAAGCAGGCGGCCTTTTTTTGTGTCGCGTGCGGGGCGGGTGTGACGCAGCGCGCCTTTTCAGCGCGGTTGTGTTGTGTAGCCTGCGGGCTCAAAAAAGGGGACGCCTTGGCGTCCCCTGGAGTTGCAACTGAAGAGGAAAATCAGTTGTTCTGGTTGGCCATCTGCTGCTTGATCAGATCGCCGATAGTGGTCGGTCCCGGAACATCAACTTCCTGGTTGCGAACCGCGCTCATGGCGGCTTTTTCGTCAGCCTGGTCTTTCGCGCGGATAGACAGGTTGATGACGCGGTTACGACGGTCGGCGCCAGTGATCTTGGCTTCAACAGTCTGACCAACGCTCAGTACGGTAGTCGCGTCGTCGATGCGCTCAGCGGCAATTTCAGATGCCTTCAGAGTCGCTTCGATGCCTTCAGCCAGCTCTACGATAGCGGCTTTCGGCTCAACGCTCTTAACAGTACCGGTTACGATGCTGCCCTTGTCGTTAGCGGCCAGGTATTCAGCGAACGGATCGCTTTCCAGCTGCTTGATGCCCAGGGAGATACGTTCTTTCTCGGCATCGATAGACAGGATAACCGCTTCAACTTCGTCGCCTTTCTTGAACTGACGCAGAGCGGTTTCCGGATCAGCATCCCACGCGATGTCGGACATGTGAACCAGGCCGTCCAGGTCGTTGTCCAGACCCACGAAGATACCGAAGTCGGTGATGGTCTTGATGGTACCGCTGACCTTGTCGCCGGCAGCGTGCTGCTCGGAGAAGGAAACCCAGGGGTTAGCAGTGCACTGCTTGATACCCAGGGAGATGCGGCGACGCTCTTCGTCCACGTCCAGGATCATCACTTCTACCTCGTCGCCGATCTGAACGATCTTGGACGGGTGGATGTTCTTGTTGGTCCAGGACATTTCGGAAACGTGTACCAGGCCTTCCACGCCATCTTCGATAGACGCGAAGCAGCCGTAGTCGGTCAGGTTGGTGACGCGAGCAGCAACCTTGGTGCCGGCCGGGTAACGGTCCTTGATGTCGTCCCACGGATCTTCGCTCAGCTGTTTCAGGCCGAGGGAGATACGGTTGGTTTCCTTGTCGAACTTGATGATCTTGACAGAGATCTCGTCGCCCGGAGTCAGCATTTCGCTCGGGTGAGAGATGCGCTTCCACGCCATGTCAGTGATGTGCAGCAGGCCGTCAACACCACCCAGGTCGATGAACGCACCGTAGTTGGTCAGGTTCTTGACGTAACCCTTGACGATCTGACCTTCTTCCAGGGTAGCCAGCAGCTCTTCACGCTGAGCGCTGTTAGCTTCCTGCAGAACGGCACGGCGAGACACAACGATGTTGTTGCGCTTCGGATCCAGCTTGATCAGTTTGAATTCAAGCTCTTTGCCTTCCAGGTGATCAACGTCACGTACCGGACGAACATCAACCAGGGAGCCCGGCAGGAAGCCCTGAATGTTGTTGATGCTGACAGTGAAGCCGCCTTTGACCTTGCCAGAGATGTAGCCTTTGACGGTCTCTTCTGCGTCGAATTTCTTCTGCAGAACTTCCCAGGCTTCGGCGCGCTTGGCTTTTTCACGGGACAGACGGGTTTCACCGAAACCGTCTTCAACCGCTTCCAGCGCTACCTTGACAGAATCACCTACCTGAATTTCCAGCTCGTTGCTGTCATTCAGGAACTGAGCGCGGGGAATAACCGCTTCTGATTTCAGGCCTGCATTGACAGTAACCCAGTCGCTGTCGATGTCGACAACTTCACCCATCACCAGGGTGCCGGGTGTCATGGCAATATCTTGGAGGGATTCTTCAAACAGATCAGCAAAGCTTTCGCTCATGAAAGTATCCTATATTGTCGCTGCCCGATTAGGAGTGGACAGCTTCCAGCCTGTATGCCAGCTATACAGGGTCGGTTGTCGATATCCGCACTGCAGTGCACTGGGCTGGCGATGTGCACCCGGCGCGGTAAATGTAAAGTTGCAAAATTATACAGGTGTATGCCAGCGCACGCCAGTACGCGATGCAAAATTAACCAACAGTGGTGGGCTTGGGCAGGGTGTCCTGCAGGGCCTGGCGCAAGGGTTGCTGGCAGGCCGGCAGCAGCTTGTCTAGGTCAGCGGCCAGTGGGGCAGGCAGATTTGTTTCTTCGGGGCGGTTGAACCAGTTTACCAGCAGGCGAAGCTCTTCCAGGTTGTTGGCTGCCAGCTCCACGGCGCTTCCGACACAGAAGGCGAAGGAGGGCAGATGGTTCTGAATGATATCCGCACGCTGTTCGTGCTCCAGCATCAAGCGGTTGGCACGGACAAAACGGCGGTACTCCTGCATGCCGGCGGCTGACATGACTTCGATTTGAATGTTGGAAAAGCGCTCTGCTTCCGGTAACCGGATCAGCGTGCTTTTAAGCTGGGCCTTGGTGCGCTCCAGTTCCTGCTCGAACGTCTCGGGGGCAAAATGCTGATTCAGCTTTTTGTACTCTTCCAGTTCAGCAATTTGCTGCTTCAGGGCCTCGATCTGGTCTTTCAGGGCCAGCTGCTCGGCCAGCAGATTCTCCTTGTCCTGCATCAGGCCACGAATCACCCGCTCTGTGGGAGTGAGTTTCTTCTCTGCAAAAGTGGCCGGCAGCTGCTTGGCACCCAGTTCTCCCGTGCTTTCGGTATAGGTGTTGCTGGGCACCATCTCGTAGCCGAACTTTTCAAGATCGGCCAAATTGACTTCGTGCTGGGCTTGCATGCTCTGGTAAGCGAAGTAACTGGCGGTGCCGGCGGCAATCAGCAGCAGCGGCACCAGAATCAGCAGTACGATACTCAGTTTGCCCAGCTTCATGGTCAGTGGTCACCCTTGGGGTTGGCTGCTTCGCTTGAGGCCGTATGGCGCAGCGTCAAATCGATCAGGTCGATCAGGATCTCCCCGCTTTCTGCCAGAATTGCTTCGGCTTCAGGGTTGATCGGTCGGCCCTGTTCGTCCTTCGGCAGGTCGTCGTCCGCTTCGCTCAGCTGATTGATGGGAGGCAGTCCTACACCGGCGCGGCGTTCGTTCTCCACCTGCAGCATCCAGCCTTCATTCTGCTCTTTCTCGGCGCGCAGCAGGGCCTCACTTAATGCCAACCGCTGATCATCTCTTTGGGTTTGAAGATGTTCGGCTTGCTTGCGCATAAAGACAAAGTCCGGTGCGTCAGCGGTGCGGTTCTCGTGACGCTCAAGCAGTGCTGACATGAACGGGCTCAGGCTGGGGTAACGACCATGACGTACCGCTCTGACCTTATCCCAGGGCAGTGCCTTGTCCAGAGAGCTTTCACCGATATCCTCCAGGGTGTAGAGGGACGGGAAGCTGATGTCCGGCTCAACACCTCGGTGCTGGGTGCTGTCACCGGAGATGCGATAGAACTTGGCGTGGGTCAGTTTAACCTGGCCATAGTCAATGGGCTGCAGGGTCTGCACGGTGCCCTTGCCGAAGGTGCGACTGCCAACAATGATACCGCGGTTGTAATCCTGAATTGCGCCGGCAAAGATTTCCGAAGCCGAAGCGCTCAGGCGGTTTACCAGCACGGCCATGGGGCCGTTCCAGGCGACCTTGGGGTCGAAGTCCCCCAGTATATCGATGCGGCCATCGGCGTCACGAATCTGTACGGTCGGACCGCGTTGAATGAACAGGCCGATCAGTTCGTTGGCTTCACGCAAGGAGCCGCCGCCGTTATTGCGCAGATCCATTATCAGGCCATCGATGTTTTCATCACGCAGCTCATGAATAAGGCGTTCCACATCGCGCGTGGTACTTTTATAGTTGGGGTCGCCCTTTTGCAGTGCGGCAAAGTCGATATAGAACGTGGGCACTTCAATCACGCCCAGCTTGTAGGGCTTGCCGTCGCGCTCCAGCTCCAGAATGCGTTTGCGCGCAGCCTGCTCTTCCAGTTTTACCTTGTTGCGCGTGATTTCGATGACCTTGCGAGCCTGGCGGTCAACCGCATCAGCCGGGATGATTTCGAGCCGAACCACCGTGCCCTTGGGGCCGCGAATCTTGCTCACCACATCATCCAGGCGCATGCCGACCACATCTTCGATCTCTCCCTCTTCGCCCTGGCCGACACCCACGATGATGTCAGCCGGTTGCAGTTGACCCGCCTTGTCGGCAGGGCCTGCAGGCACCAGACGAACGACCTTGGTCTGGTCGTTTTCGGCCTGCAGAACAGCCCCGATGCCTTCGAGAGAGAGACTCATGTTGATTTCAAAGTTTTCTGACCCGCGCGGTGAAAAATACTGGGTGTGCGGGTCGAATTCGTGCGTGAGTGCGTTGACGAAGCTTTCGAACACGTCATCACTCTTTGCCTGCTCCAGGCGCTTGAGCTGGTTCCGGTAGCGTTTGCGCAGGATGTCACGGGCTTCATCGACGGTTTTGTCGGCCAGCTTCAGGCTCAGAACGGCGCTTTTCAGGCGCTTGCGCCAGAGTTCATCCTGTTCGGCCTGGTTTGCCGGCCAGGGGGACTCACTGCGATCAGTATCCAGATATTCTTCCTGTGAAAAGTCCCACTCGGCGGTGTCCAGCGCATTCAGCATGTATTCGAGACGCTCATCCCTGCGCTGCTGGTAACGGTTGAAAATCGCAAATGCAGCCTGGGTTTGCCCCTCCAGAATCTGATCATCCAGCTGGTTTCGATACTGCTCAAACTCCGCAATGTCGCTGGCCAGAAAGTAGCTGCGTTCGGGGTCAAGCGCATCCAGGTACTGCTGGAAAACAGCTTGCGACAACTGGTCATTGAACGCCACTTCACTGTAGTGATCGTCCTGCAATGCCGTGACCACATCCATCAGCGTCTGGCTGTGCACGGGAGCGGGGGACAGGGGCGCAATCGCGGCCTGTGACGGCAGCGTAATGAAAAGTGTCAGCGCGGCGGTGGCAAGGGAATGGATCAGCTTGGACATGGGGCGCAGATCTCCGATCGTGAGGCTGGAGCGATACAGGCTGACAATCCCGTCCCTGATTGTCAGAGGTATCTTGTGTGACAGATCTCCAAGCGTTGAGTTCCGTCGGCTACAGCCTGATGAGTGTAGTCATCGCGTCAGGTAATGTAAAATCATCGACTTGGAGTTATTACGGAGCTATCGCGAATGCAGATCTGGAAGACTATGCTGCTGGGCCTTGCTACGGTTGGTGTTCTGACCGGCTGCGGGCCTGACCCCGAGCAGGAAAAACGGCAACAGGCACTGCTTGAGCAGGCCCTGAACGATGAAACCCGTCAGGCGGGTGATCGGTTTCGGGCAGAAAATGCCAAGCGGGAAGGTGTCGAAGTGCTGGAGAGTGGTTTGCAGATCGAGCACCTGGTCAAGGGAACCGGGGCCAGTCCGACTGCGGCGGACACGGTGGTGGTCCATTACGAAGGCAGGCGCGTGGATGGTCATGTGTTTGACAGTTCCTATGCGCGTGAAAAGCCTGCACGTTTCCCGCTTAAACAGGTTGTGCGTGGCTGGCGTAACGGTCTGATTCGGATGCATGAGGGCGGAACGGCCATGCTGTATCTGCCGCCTGAGCAGGCCTATGGTGCCACCAGCCCGTCACCGGATATTCCGGCCAACTCCACGCTGATTTTCAAGGTTGAGCTGATCGAGGTGATCAAGAATGAGGAGGTCCAGTAATGGCGCAGCACCAGTCTTTGGCAGACTTTAACGCATCCCTGAAGGCCTTTCTGGATGCCTCTCCAACCCCCTTTCATGCTGTTGGCAGTATGGCCGAACGGCTGGATGCAGCCGGGTTTGTCGTGCTGGATGAAGCCGATACCTGGACGCTGGAGTCCGGGCAGGGCTACTACATCACGCGGAACGACTCATCCATTATTGCCTGGCGCCAGCCGGATGCCGGTGCGGTCGTGAGCCAAGGGTGGCGGCTGATCGGAGCCCATACCGACTCGCCCTGCCTCAAGGTCAAGCCCTGTCCGGAGTTGCATAAGCAGGGCTACTTTCAGCTTGGTGTTGAGGTGTATGGAGGCGTATTGCTCAACCCCTGGTTTGACCGCGACCTGTCGCTGGCCGGGCGTGTCACCTGTCGTGATGTATCCGGGCGTATTCTGAGCCACTTGATCGATTTTGAGCAGCCGGTGGCGGTTCTGCCGAGTCTGGCCATTCACCTTGATCGGGAGGCCAATGCCAGCCGCAGCATCAATGCTCAAACCTTCCTGCCGGTCATCATGGGGCAGGCCGGTGAGAAGCCTGACTTTCGTGAGTTGTTGAAGCAGCATCTGGGTCAGCAGGGGGTGGATGACGTTGACAGTGTGCTGGACTACGAACTCTGTTTTTACGACACCCAGAAGGCTGCAACGGTTGGCCTGCATCAGGAGTTTCTGGCGTCTGCCCGGCTGGACAACCTGCTGAGCTGTTTTATCGGCCTGCAGGCCCTGATCGATGGTGGTGAGGCGGCTGCGGGACAGGTGCTGGTATGCAACGACCATGAAGAAGTGGGCAGCATGAGTGCCTGCGGAGCCCAGGGACCGATGTTGAGCCAGTGGCTTGAGCGCGTATTGCCGGATGCAGATCAGCGCAACCGTTCATTGTCGCGTTCCATGCTGATTTCGGCTGACAACGCGCACGGTGTGCACCCCAATTTCAGTGACAAACACGACGGCAATCACGGTCCGTTGCTGAATCGGGGGCCGGTGATCAAGATTAACGCCAATCAGCGATATGCCAGCAACAGCGAAACCAGTGCGCTGTTCCGTGATCTGGCCGAACTGGTCGGTGTGCCGGTACAGAGCTTTGTGGTTCGCACCGATATGGCCTGTGGCAGCACTATCGGTCCCATCACGGCGTCAGAGCTGGGGGTTAAAACCCTGGATATCGGTGTGCCTCAGTTCGCCATGCATTCCATTCGAGAACTGGCAGGCAGCGAAGATGCACATGGGCTGTACCGGGTGCTGCAGCGCTTCCTGCAAACCGATCAGGTCTGAATCAGCCAGACAAAATGGCATAGCACGGCTACCGCTGTCAGGTGCAAGCGCAGGCGGCGGTAGTCGGGTTGATCCAGTTGAATACGATCCCATCCCCACCAGATCAGATAGCTGCCGATCAGCAGGACCAGGGTGCCGGTCATCGGCAGAAGCAGGGCCAGCCAGCCCAGCAGACTGGGCAGCATGCAGAGGCACAATCGAACAGCGGAGCTCCATTCCGGTCTGCTGAGAGCAACGCCCCAGTGTATGCCGCCCAGAAAAGACAAGATCACCGCGCTGTAGGTTACAAAGGCAACCGGTGTTAGCGGGTGCAGGCCCATGCCAAGAGTCAGTCCCACAAAGGGGATCAGGCCGGCATAGCCAAGCCAGTGAGCGGTTCTAATCATATTTAACACCTCCATGGGGTCGGCGTTGGCGGCGACAGCGCTCGGAACAGTAGCGCACTTCATCCCAGCACTCGGCCCATTTGCGCCGCCAGCTGAAAGGACGCTGACAAACAGGGCAGGTTTTTTCAGGCAGCTCGGTTTTGCGTTTCATACGCGGCATGGTGTGTTCCGGATGTTATGCCTGGTCCCAGAGGCTCAGCTGGGGGCTGGCTGCTGACGGGCGGCGGCGACTGGCATGGTTGGCTGGTGCTTGACGTCGCCCTGAACGTCCATTGCGTTTGCGGCTGCCCAACTGCTGATAGACGCCGCGACTGATCGCATCGAATTGAGGGTGACGGTGGATGGCTGCGATCCTGTCTTTTGCCGTACGGGCGGCCTGACTCAAATCAACCAGCGGTTTGGGGTAACAGGGCTGTTTCAGCATGCGCGGCTCGTGCAGGGCCGAGAGGGGGGCGCTGGCCAGTTCGGGCACCCAGCGGCGGATGAAATGACCCTGTGGATCAAGTTCCAGCCCCTGCTTGAGAGGGTTGTATACACGGATGGCATTGATGCCGGTGGTACCGGACTGCATCTGAATCTGCGGCCAGTGTATGCCCGGCTCGTAATCGATAAATGTCCGAGCCAGCACCCGGCCGCTGTCCTGCCAAGGCAGCCAGAGGTGATAACTGGCGACCGACGTGAGCATGGCGCGCATGCGAAAGTTGATCCAGCCGCGTGCGTTGAGTGCCCGCATGCAGGCATCAACGAAAGGCCAGCCGGTCTGGCCCTTGGCCCAGCGTTCAAGGCGTTCAGTGTCCAGCGTTCGATCCAGGTCGGCAAACAGCGGGTGGATCGGTGTCCACTCCAGCGCTGGCATGTCTTCAAGCTTCTGCATGAAGTGGCAGTGCCAATAGAGTCGGCTGATAAAGCTGCGCAGTGAGCGCTTCCAGGCTGGATCCTGAGAATGCTTTTTTGCCAGCTCTGCGGCCTGAAATACCTCGCGTACCGACAGGGTTCCCCAACACAGATGGGGCGAGAGACGAGAGCAGGCGGCATAGGCCGTGTTGGGGCTGGACATGGCAAAGCGATAATCACGTCCGCGCTGGTGCAGAAAGCTTTCAAGGCAGCGCAGCCCCGCGCTGCGACCGCCCGGCTGCTGGCGCAGCGGTGATAAGTGAGTCCCGGTGGGTGTGTCGGGCAGCCCGTGCAAGAGCGGTAGTATGTCAGGCGCTTGCAGCGCAGGCACCGGGAGCGTGGGCGACTGCATTCTGGATTCCCGGTATTCGGCCCAGTGATCACGGTTTTTCAGCCGTCTTACCACGCCGTTTTGTGGCAGCTCATGCCACTCTATGCTTTCTGCCTGGCACCAGGCAGCTACCTGAAGATCGCGCTGGTAGGTCCAGTGATTGCCGGTTTCTTCATGAGACCAGAGGGTGAAAGTGCCATAAAACGCTTTCAGCTCGCGCAGGGCTTCGAGTATGTCGGTGCTTCTAATCAGCAGCGGTATTCCTCTCGCAGCCAGGTCCGATTCCAGATCAGAGAGACTGTCACGGCAAAACTGCCAGTGTCGCTCAGACATGTCGGGCTGTTGCCACAGGCCGGGCTCAATAACACATAACGGAAGTACCCTTCCGTGGCGGGCCGCTTCCGTTAAGGCAGGACTATCGGCCAGTCTCAGGTCGCGTTTGAACCAGACCAGTTGCAGGGATGAGGTCGTCATGCCACTGCTACGTGAAGCAGCAGCGTGGCGGTTCAGTCGATGGAAATCGTTCGGTGCTAGAAATCCCGGTTCAGGTTTTGGGAGCAGAAGTGCAGCAGGCGCAACTCCAGTGCAGGCAGATCTTGCTCGAGCTGCTGCAAGGTGAGGCGTGCAGGGTCAAAATGTGCTGAGCGTGTCTGTTGTTCCAATACTTCCAGTTGGTGTGCCAGCTTCTGACACTGCAGTGAGCGCGCACTGCCTTTTAATCGGTGCGCCAAAGCGCTGGCCTGATCGCTGTCCTCCTGCTCCATCGATTGCTTTATCAGAGCAAGTTCAGAGTGAAGACTGTTGGCGAATTCGTTGATCAGGACGATCGCATTCTCCACTCCGCCAAGATCGGTCGTCAGTCTGTCGGGGTCAAAATCGACTACGGTCAATTCCGGCTCAACCCCGTTATTCATGTCTTCCTGTATAAACCGTGACGCCAGAGTACGCGCGATCACGCGCTGTAATTCGGTCAACCGTATGGGCTTGGCGAGGTAGTCGTTCATGCCGGCTTCGAGGCATTTTTCCCGGTCGCCTGCCAGTGCATCGGCGGTAACGGCGATAATCGGAATCTGGTTCAAGGGGGCGTCCAGCCTGCGAATGGCACGTGTGGTGTCAAACCCGTCCAGGTGTGGCATATGCACATCCATCAGAATGACGTCGTAATCCGGATCCTCCTCCAGTGCTGACAGAACCTGACGGCCATCGGCGCAAATCCGGTAGTCGGCTCCGGCCCGGTCCATCAGAATTTGCATCATCTTGTGGTTGATGGGGTTATCTTCAGCAATCAGGATGTTAAGTCCATCGGTTATGGGGGTGACGGGGGCAGCGGGCTCAGCCTTGGGCAGTGAAGGGGGTGGCATAAGCTCTGGGCGGTAAAGGGCCGTGAGGGCATTGATCAGCTCAAGAGCTGAAACCGGATGAGGGATCTGGACACTCACCGGAATGAACAACTCCGACAGGTCACGATTACTCAGGGCAATGACCTCGCCTTGCCCGGATTGCTGCTGTATCCATGTGCGCAGGGACTGAGTATCAAGCGGGTAGCGGCGGTCATCGACCAGCAGCAGGTTGTAACTGCCCGCTGAGTCGTCCTCGATAAGCGGCTTGAAGTGACAATCCACACACTCTGTATGCTGCGAGAGCAGTCGATAAAGGTTTTCATACAGCTGATGCGAGTTGGTGACACAGAGTACCTTGCACTGACCGAGAGGCAGCGCTTCCAGGCCGGAATCCAGTGTTGCGGATCCATGGGCCTGCAAGGGGAGGTTGAGGGTGAAACGGGAGCCGCGGCCCAGGTGGCTGGCAACCTCAACTTCCCCGTCCATGGCATCAACCAGATGTCGGGTAATGGCCAGGCCAAGCCCGGTGCCCTGGTATTCACGCGTTGAAGAGTGGTCTGCCTGGCGAAAGGCGTTGAAGATAATCGCCTGATTACTGGCGGCAATGCCGATACCGGTGTCTTCGATGCTGAGCCTGATGCCGGTTTGGCGGTTGCTGGCATCCTTGATCGGTGCCAATGAGGCGGTGACATGCCCCTCATGCGTAAACTTGACCGCATTGCCGATCAGGTTATGCATGATCTGTCGAAGGCGAACAGGGTCGCCAATGACTTCCAGCGGGGTTTCCGGATCCGCATCAATGTAGAGATCGATGCCCTCGGCTGCGGGTGTGGAGGCCGCCAGTGTCATCACCATTTGCACCTGCTCACAGAGATTGACCGGTTTTTGCTCCAGTGTGAGCTGGCCGGCTTCGATCTTGGAGAAATCGAGCACGTCGTTGATCAGGCTTAACAGGGTGTCTGCAGCGTTGTCGGCTGTTTGAATGTAGTCTTTCTGCAAGGGAGTAAGCGCGGTGGTACTGGCCAGGGAGTCGAGCATGCCCACCACGGCATTCAGCGGAGTGCGGATCTCATGGCTCATGGTGGCCAGAAAATCACTTTTGACCTGATTGGCCTCTTCGGTTTCTTTCAGGGCTTCGAGCATTCGTCGGCTGGCTTCCCTTTGGGCGCGCTCAATCCTGAACGCATACAGGATGCCGGTAATCGTGTTGGTCAACGGCGAGAGCCAGTCTACAAATTCTTGTGAGTACTCCTGCGGGCTGTTGGCCAGTGCAAACATGCCCAGTACTTCGCCGCGAAACTTCAGAGGAATGCCGATAAATGACTCAATTTCGGGGTGGCCTTTCGGCGCTTTGCCGGGTCTGAGTTTCAAGGTGTCGTGGTTGGCAATGATGACATTGCCGGTCGTCAGCGCTTGACCGAACAGGTTGTCCAGATTGTTGAAATCAATGCCCTGGTCGATGTTGTCTTCATACAGCCTTCTGGAGGCTTCGTCCCAGGCAAGGTTGGTAATGGCGTAGCAGCGCATGTAGGGCGTGCCGTCCTCATGTTCCATGCGCTCGCTGATCAGCCCCATGGGGGAGCCGGTAAGCGACTTCAGCACTTCCAGCAGCTCGCCAAAACGACGCCTTGGGTCCTTGTAGAGAAGGAAGTTGTTGTTGACGTGGGAGACAGCGCTCAACACCTGCTGTTGGCGCCTGGACTGGTGCAGGTGGTATCGGGTCTTGATAAAGGCAAAGCCGGTTGCAAGAGCTGCCACCACACTGGTGGCCAATATCGCAACGGTATCCCAGTGTTCCCAATCCAATATCATTTGATGCCCGCCTGATGTTGAAGAAACTCGACATATTGCTGGTCCTTGACGCTGATGTGCCGATACCAGGCCTCGCGAAGCTGCCGGTAGGCTTTCAGAATCCGGTCTTTCCTGCGTCCATACAGCTTGCCGGTCAACATCTGTGTTCTCTGCAAGATAAGTCCATGTTCAGCCTGGTGTGAGCTGACCGGCTGATAGCCATGCTCTCGCTGATGCAGGTACTCCTGTTGAAACAGGTCGGTGCTGAGCTGCTCGATCTGCTCAATCAGGGCGTGGATCTCCTCGGGCGGGCTGTCTGCCAGGGACTCGCCCACTTGATACAGCAGATGGAGAATTTCGCGCAGTGTGTCGTGCTTGTAGTGCAGAAAGCTGTCCTGAATGCCGGGTGGCAGCAGAGAGCTTGCTGCCTGCTCCAGCGCTTTCTGAACCTGCTGCGGGTCTGATTGAGGTAGTGTCGGGGGCGCTTCAGGCTGAGGCTCGACGGCAGGTTCGGCAGGTGGCGTGGGCGGTTCCAAGTCCGGCTGGGGTACAGCTGCCGGCGCGCTCACCGGTTCGGCAGGGCTGCTCCCGGTGGGCCGGGCCTTGTGCGCAACCAGGCTGCCATAGGAGGCAACGGCAGGGCTGACCTTGATTTCGGTTGAGATGCCGCGGTAGGTGTCACTGGGGGCCAGGTCGATCTGGCGGTGCAGGGCCGCATGCACTTTGGCAGACAGTACATCTGCGTTCAGTGGCTTGCTCAGAAAGCCATGGCAGTCCAGCCCAACGGCTTTCATGACGTTGTGGCGGTAGTTGTAGTCCGACACGACCAGTACGCAGAGGTCGCGCGGGGTGTTGTCGACATCGCCACAGCGAATAGCCTGCAACAGCTCCAACCCGTTGCCGGGTTGCATATCGATATCCGTCAGGACGAGGTTGATGTCGCCTCGCTCTGCCAGGCGTTCAATCGCTTCCTGTCCACTCAGGGCCGAATAGATCCGTTTGCACCCCAGTGTTTCCAGGATTTTGCGGTAGAACTCGTTAATGATGGGCTGGTCATCGACGACCAGAATGGCCAGTTCGCGGATATGTTCCATTATCACCCGGGGGAGCTGCATGCTTTCAATCAAGCATTGCACACTCCCCCAAGGTTGTACATTGCGCCAGGTCTAGCTCAGAGCAAGCAGAATCTGGTGATACAGCGGAATCCCGATCAGTACGTTAAACGGGAAGGTAAAGCCCAGTGAAGCCAGCATGGCCAGACCGATATCAGCCTGGGGAATGGCCGCCCGAATGGCTGCCGGGGCCGCAATATAGGATGCGCTGGCGGTCAGGCTGGCCAATACCAGGGTGGTGCCCAGCGGCAGGCCCAGAATGCTGCCCGCAACCATGCCGAAGCCGGCCAGAATACTCGGTGCTGCACAGGCAAAAACGAGCAGACGCCAGTGCTGCTTGGGAATCGGGCGCAGCGTTTCGGCGGCTGTCAGACCCATCTCAAGAAGGAACAGCGCAAGGACTGCCTTGAAGGCGCCGGTGAAGAGGTCGGTGACCGGTGCGCCATGCATGGGGCCATAGAGATAGCCGATGATTACGCCACCGGCCAGTAACACCACGCCGCGGTTGGTGAGTGTTTCATGCAGCAGGCTGATTTTGGAGTGAGCAATATCACCACTTTGGTCAAAGCGACGGAACAGGGCGAGGCCTACCATGATTGCCGGCAGTTCAAGCAGTACCAGATAAAGTGTCACCTCGGGGCCGGTGATCAGGTTGTTGGTTTCGGCGTAGGCAAGCGCAACCGCGAAAGTACCGGCACTGACTGACCCGTAGTGAGCGCAGATACTGGCGCTGTCGGCCAATGACAGCCGCACCAGCTTGCGCAGCAATGGGAACAGAATAAGCGGTATCAATGCACCCAGTGACATGACCAGCAAAAGTTCCGGAACCAGTGCCAGTGTCAGGTTGCCGTGAAGCCCCATGCCGCCTTTAAGGCCGATGGTCAGCATCAGCAGCAGGCTGAGGGTGTCATAGGCGGCCTTGGGGATGCTCAGGTCTGACTTGAGCACACCTGCCACGACGCCTAACAGAAAGAACATGACGACAATATCAGGCATAGACATCTCACTCTTGGTTTAAGCAATTGGAATGGGCGCGATTTTGCCTGCAATGCAGCATTGAATCTAATTAATATTTAGTGAATGCTATATAGATAATCATCTATTAATCGGGACGCGATATGAATCTGCGCCACCTCACGTTTCGTCTGCTGGAAGTATATGTCACGGTCGTCAAAACGGGCTCGGTCACGGCCGCGGCTCAGCAGCTTCACCTGACTCAGCCAACTGTCTCACAGCAGTTGAAGCGCCTGTCGGAGACGGTGGGTGAACCACTGATTGAGCATCATTCCGGCAGGCTGGTGTTAACGGATGTGGGCGAGGCGCTGTACCAGACGGCTCAGGATGTAACCGGCCGTTTCATGGACTTTCAGGACTATCTGTCTGAATTGCGAGGTGGGCACCGGGGCCGCTTCAGTATTGCGCTGGTGAATACGGCGCAATATGTACTGCCCAGGGTGCTGGGGCCATACTCACAGTCATTTCCGGAAGTGGACATGACGGTGCATATCGGTAACCGGCAGCAGCTGCTGGATCGGTTTGAGCGGCAGCTGGACGATATCTATGTATTCAGTCATCCGCCTTCCTCGGAGCAGGCACTGGCGGCGCGCTTTTTGCGAAATCCGCTGGTGATGCTGGCGCCTGAGCAACACCCGTTGGCGGGAGGTGAGCAGGTTAAGATCGAAGACCTGTTGCAGGAACGTCTGCTGCAGCGAGAGCCGGGGTCGGCCACGCGGATGCTGTTTGAAAGCTGGCTGCAAGGCAAGGGGGTGCAATGGTCCAATTGCCTGCAGATGGCCAGTAATGAAGCCATCAGGGTAGGGGTCGCCTCAGGAATGGGCCTCGCTGTCATATCACGCCATGCCCTGCCGGCGTCCCACCCCGGGATCACTATTCTGCCCATTGACGGTTTCCCGGTCGAAAGTCACTGGCATTTCATTGTTCGCCGGGATCGGCGACTGCCGCATGCTGCGCGAGGGTTTCTGGAATATGCAGCCGCACACCTGGAAAGCTGTCTGCCGGCCGAGTATCTGTGCAACGAAGTGGAGAGCCTGTTTGCTGCCGGGGCGGCAGACACTCAGTAGCCTGGTTGAGTGAGGCGTGCTCAGGGTGT
Organism: Marinobacterium alkalitolerans; assembly: GCF_017776525.1. Classification (GTDB taxonomy): domain Bacteria; phylum Pseudomonadota; class Gammaproteobacteria; order Pseudomonadales; family Balneatricaceae; genus Marinobacterium; species Marinobacterium alkalitolerans. The sequence goes on along the minus strand of NZ_JACVEW010000020.1, from coordinate 5,043 downwards.
CTGCCAGAGATGATACCAGCCGTGCCGCTCGCTGACGGTCAATTCAGAGTTGTACAGCCTGGAAAGCATATCGCTGCGTAATACTTCATGTTTGGGGCCGTCGGCCAGAACCCGTCCGTTTTGAAGCAGAATTACGCGTTCCACTTCCGGGATGACCTCCGAGATATGATGGGTGGCGATCAGCAGTGAGCCGCCGGACTGGCAAAAGTGGCGCAACATGCCCAGCAACTGGGCGGCAGCGCCCATGTCCAGGCCGCTGGCCGGCTCATCCATGATCAGGGCGTTCGGCTGATGAATCAGTGCCCGACCAAGCAGAAGGCGTCGTTTCTGTCCGGTCGACAGGCGCTGAAACATCTGATCGCGATATTCCTGCATGCCCAGTGTGTCCAGCAACGCCTCGGCCTGCTGTATCTGATCCTCGCCAGGGCGCAGGTGGTCGTGCTGACCGATGCTGCCGAAAAAACCGGAGATCACGACATCCAGAGCGCGGGTGTAGGGCGTGTAGTCATCCTGAAGGTCGCTTGAGACGAAGCCGATCTGCTTGCGCAGCTCCCACAGAGGAAGAATATCGCTACCGTAAAGCCGAATGTGGCTGTCCGGCCTGTTCACCGGGTACAGCTCGCGACTGATCAGTTTCAGCAGGGTACTTTTGCCTGCCCCGTTGGGCCCCAGCAGTGCGACACGCTCCCCGTGCTCGATGCGCAGCGAGAAATTATCCAGAATCAGAGACTGATGCTGATAAACGCTGGCGTTTTGAATATCAATCATCGCGTGATGCATTGCGGTTCTTGGCCTCGATCCACTGTGCCATGTACTGGGTGCTCTTCATGCTGTGGTGTCTGAGCATGGCGCCGGTAAAGTTTTGCAGTCGGTGTTGATGCAGGCTGTGACGCAGCTCATTCAAGCGAGCAATCAGGCGCTTGGCATTGGGTGCAAACAGGAAACGGTCCGAGTATAGCCGGAACCCCTCTTGCTGTGCATCCAGCCATTGGCTTTGGTTCCGGTACAGCGCGACAGCCTGTTCAGCAAAGGCTTCAGGCGTTTCAGCAATTGGTTGAGGCCAGGCTTGGCTGCCTGCCATGCCTTCGGCACCAACGGAGGTTGTGACCGAAGGTGTGCCACAGGCCAGTGCGTCGACCAGCTTGCCCTTGAGTCCGGCGCCAAAGCGGAGCGGTGCCAGGTTGATACGTGACTGGCGCATGACGTCATCAACGCACTCTGCCCAGCCCTTGATGTTGAATCCCTTGGCAGGGTTGTGCAGTTGATTGGCTTTGGGCGGCGGATAGGCGCCATACACGTTCAGTTGCGCGCCGGGGAGCTGTTTGCGAATCAGCGGCCAGATTGTGTGATGCATCCATAATACGGCATCCCAGTTCGGTGCGTGCCGAAAATTGCCGATCATGCAGAAGTCCTTGCGCTGGTCATGGCCGGGCAGCGTTTCGGTGCTGGCGCTCGGCAGCGCTGTCATCATAAAAGGGCATTCGTGCAGCAGAGACGAGTCCACTCTAAACGTGTTTTGAAGCAGGTCGATCTCGGCAGGCGAGATCATCAAGGTCAGATCGCTTCTGAGAATAGCGGCGACTTCACGTTTCGCGTGCTCACCGAACAGTACGTCAGAGGGTACTTCAAGACACGGCTGTTGAGTCTGTTTACTGATGTGGTGGCGCGCATGGCGCAGACAGGAAAGGTCTTCTGTATCCAGTAGCCGCAGGGCATCAGGGCAGTAGCGCTCGACACGCCAGCCGAACTGCTCTTCCATCATGAAGCGATCAAACATCACGATGTCGGGCTTCAGTGCCTGAATAAACTGATCAAAGCTGGAGCAGTTCAGGTTGATGGAGGCTTCTTCAATTCCCAGCGCGGGCAGGTCTGCTCGGTGAATGCTTCTTTCAGCCGGGCTGGCATAGGTGACGGCCCAGTTCTGCTGACGAAATGCTTCAAGCAGGGACAGCATGCGGTAGCCTGCTGCACTTGATCGAGGTTCGGGCCAGACATAGCCGATAACAAGTACCTTCATGTTGCAACTGTTAACTGTTTATTCAGTGATAATGAATGGGGCTTTTCTAGCCTTGGCTATTATGGCAGTCGTTATTCCTGCCTGGTAAGTGCCTTTCAGTATGCTGTTTGATGCAGTCTTAAAATAGAACTGGGTAGTCGAACAAGAATATCTCAGGGGCGATATTTTGCAGGCTAGAGATTGTTTTTGTCGTGAGTGGCGGAACGGACGGGACTCGAACCCGCGACCCCCTGCGTGACAGGCAGGTATTCTAACCAACTGAACTACCGCTCCGCAGCGGTGGTGCCGGCACCAAGAGTCGAACTCGGGACCTACTGATTACAAGTCAGTTGCTCTACCAACTGAGCTATACCGGCGAATAATACAGGGAGTGGTCGGAGCAGAGGGATTCGAACCCCCGACCCTCTGGTCCCAAACCAGATGCGCTACCAGGCTGCGCTATGCTCCGAAAATGGCTCCCCGAGCTGGACTCGAACCAGCGACCAATAGATTAACAGTCTACTGCTCTACCAACTGAGCTATCGGGGAATGCCGGGTGGCGGTAGGGTTGGCTCCTCGAGCTGGACTCGAACCAGCGACCAATAGATTAACAGTCTACTGCTCTACCAACTGAGCTATCGAGGAACACCTCAACCGTGGGGGCGTATATTAGTGATGCTCCCGCAGAGCGTCAAGGAAAAAATAAAACTTTTTTCTTAGCCGTATCAACAGCATAAAAGCCGTGAGTATAAATAGAGGTTTTTGGCAATCAGCTTGAGCAGCAAAGCCAAAGGAAGGTTCTGTGGTAAGGCGCGGCTTGTACATTTACATCAGTGATACATAGTCGAACTTCGAATATGGAGAGTGCGTCGTCAGGAGAATTCCCCTTATCTCCCACCCGGTTTTTCGCTAACATGGCCTGCTTAAGCCAACCGATCATAACCGGACGACTCAGTGCTGTTTAACAAGCTTCCTGAAGACATTTTTCTCCCGCTTTCGGGGCAAAACCGGCAGGTATACCAGTCCGTTTTGCTGGAACTGGCGGATCTGTTTTTCGACGAGGACCTGATCGACCCTTTTATCCCGCGTGACCTGGTGCGCTCAACCATCGAGAACGCCGTGGTGCGTCTGGGGGTTCGGCGCTGGGAAGCCGAAATAGGAGAAGAAGAGGGGCAGGAACTGCCACGCTCGACGGCCGAATATACCAACCGGATTTACCGCCGACTGGTACAGACCGGCTGGCTGGAAGAAGAGCAGAAGGTCTATCGTACCTACGTCCTGCTGTCGCCTTCAGTGAGTCACCTGCTGCGATCTCTGGTAAGCATTGCGCGGCTTGAGAAGCGCAGTTACGGCGGTGCCGTACTGAACGTGCTCAGCTCGCTGGAATCGGCCGTGAATGATCCGGAAGGGCGTGGTATTACGCTGGCAGAAGCGGCGCAGACCGCCGCTGACTTCAGTGCCCACCTGACGGACATGATGCTGGGCCTGCGCGAGTTGAAGCTGAACCTGACCGCCAGTAACAATCCACAGGAGATTGTGCGCGGGTTCTTCGACCGCTTTGTGGAACAGATTCTGGTCTCCGACTACAAGACACTGAAGACCCGCAACAACCCGTTCCGTTTCCGTCGCCAGATCCTCGCCATGCTGCGTGACCTGCAGTTTGACCCGCTCAAGCTGCAGCAGCTGACCGAGCATTACCAGCAGCAGATGGACCTGTCCTATGACGTGGCCGAAGCTCAGGTACACCAGCACATCAACCGTATCATCCGGATTTTTGAATCGGTGGATCAACGCCTGGCGGCCATTGATGACTTCCGCTATCAGCTGGAAAAGCGAGTGGCGGATACCGTTCGCTACATGGACAAGACCACGCCGGGCATGGCCGCTCGCCTGTCGCGCCTGATCTCCGGCCTGGCAAAGGTGGAGGAACGCCTGATCCCGCCGGTCACCACGCTGGATGAAGTCGGCTTTATCTCGCCCTCCAGTGTGCGTTCGCCCGTGCGTCGTCGCGTTGAGGCCACGCCAAAGATCATCACCCAGAAAGAGATCGATCCGAAAGTGCTGGAGCTGCGGCGCCTGTTCAAGGAGTGGAAGGAACGCCGTGAGGTCAATGTGGACCGCATCGAAACCTACCTTGAAAGCCAGCTGGCCGGACGTGATCAGATGAGTGCGACCGACTTCCGCATTGGCAGCGTCGAAGAGTATATCTGCTTCAGTTACGTTCGCCACATGAACTCGCTTGGCAAGAAGGCGCGCAGCATGCGCAACCGTTACCGAATTCAATTTGAAGACCACTACGTCAATGTCTCCAACATGGTGGAGTGTCGTGGTTTTACCATTCACAGGAACCGCTAAATGCTTGGTGATCTGCAGAAAACCGTCTCCCGCAATGATCAGCACGATGCCGATGATTTCATCCGTGCTGCCAGCCAGTTGCTGAGCAGCCAGTTTCTGTACGCGGACCGCCCGGTTCACCGTGACAGTTACTTTCTGGTGGCGGGCAACCTGGACTACTTCCGTAACCTGTTTGAAGCGATCGGCTGGAGCCTGGTCTACCAGCCCGATGAAGCCTTTCTGGGGGTTCTGCCCCAGCAGGAGGAGCGGGTGCTGCGGCTGAAACTGGATGAGTCGCTGCTGATGCTGTGCCTGCGACAGCAGTACGAAGAAAAACTGGAAAACTTTGAAGTGGAAGGCGGCAAGGCCTATACCAGCACGGATGAATTACTGCGTCTGTTTTCCAACCTGACCGGCAAGGATATTCCCAATGAGACGCGTCTCAAGGAGATCCTGTCGCTGTTTACCCGTCACGGTCTGATCGAGCGCGGCAAGCTGGATGAAACCGATCCGAAAAATATTCCGCTGAAGATCAACCCGACCATCCGTCATGTAGTGGTCGAGGATTACATCGGCCAACTGGAAGCCCTGTGTGACGTGGATATCCGCGACCAGCTGGATGATGATCCTGCCGAAGCCGAAGCCGAAGCCGAAGCCGAAGCCGAAGCCGAAGCCGAAGCCGAAGCCGAAGCCGAAGCCGAAGCCGAAGCCGA